>JAGROX010000205.1:7145-19758 GCA_020440025.1 Verrucomicrobiia bacterium | reverse complement strand
AGATCGCCGCGACGATGCCAAGAGGGAAAAACACCCGGAACGGCTCCGATACCCACAGCGGGGCATCGGTGGGGAGCGTCTGATAGCTGGGCGGTTTCTTGGCCATGGAGACGAACAGTGATTCGGTTTCTCGAAAAGGAAAGCGGCCCGCCCGGAGTCTCCGGTGGGCCGCGATCGAAGTCTTTCAGGCTCGGCGGCTCCGCCGGCTCAGATTTCGGGGAATTTCACCCACTTCTGATCCGACGCGGAACTCTTCACCGTGGTTTCGATGAAGGCCATGCCCGCCACGCCGTCGTCTACAGTGGGGAAGTCGTAGCCTCCCTCCGGCGGCGCGTTGCCGTCGATCTGATCCGTCATCGCTTTCGCGGCAGCCAGATAAACGTTGGCGAAAGCCTCGATGAAGCCTTCCGGATGCGCAAAAGGCGTCCGCGAGTTGGCGGCGGCGGCGGCTCCCACGTAGTCGTTGCCGCGGCGATAGATCTGGCGCGGGGCGTTGGCGTATTTCACGATCAGATCGTTGGGATCCTCCTGATGCCACTCGATCGATGCCTTGGTGCCGTAAACGCGGATGCTCAGCGCATTCTCGTCGCCGTTGGAGATCTGGGAAGCGTAGATGATGCCCTTGGCACCGCCCTTGAAGCGAATCAGGTTGTTGCCATCGTCGTCCAGCTCACGACCGGGAATAAAGGCGGTCAGTTCCGAGCAGATTTCGTCGATCTCCAGCCCGGTCACGTAGCGCACCAGGTTGTGGGCGTGAGTGCCGATGTCGCCCATGCAGTTGGACACTCCGGCGATGTTGGGATCGGAACGCCAGTTGTTGATTTTGCCCTGGCCATCGCCTTCCACGTCGCCGACCGCGTAGCCCTGGGGATACTCGGCCACCACCTTGAGGATGCGGCCCAGTTTGCCCTCCTTCACCATGGCCCGCGCCTCCTTCACCATCGGATAGCCGGTGTAGTTGTGGGTCAGGGCAAAGACCTTGCCGCTCGCCTTGACGATGTCGCGCAACTCATAGGCCTGCGCCAGCGTGAGCGTCATCGGCTTGTCGCAGATCACGTTGATTCCCGCTTCGATGAAAGTCTTGGCCACATCGAAGTGCAGGTAGTTCTGCACCACGATGGAGACGAAATCGATGCGTTGATCGGCGGGCAGGGCGGCTTCTTTTTCCGCCATTTCCTGGTAGGTGCCGTAGACCCGGTTCGGATCCAGGAAGAAATCCTCGCCCGAGAGCTTGGATTTTTCCGGGCTGGAGGAAAAAGCGCCAGCCACCAGTTCGATTTTGCCGTCGAGGTTTGCGGCCATGCGGTGAACGGCACCGATGAAGGCGCCGCGTCCGCCGCCGACCATGCCCATGCGTAGTTTTCGGTTCATTGGGAGGTTTTAGCTGTTAGCGATTCGCAGTTAGAGATCAGCAGGCCACCGGCTTGCCGGTGGTGGAACTTTCATAGATGGCATCAATGATCTTCATCAGGGCCAGCGCCTGACTCGGGGTGTTGAGCGGCTCTTCCTTGCCTTCGATGGCGAGGATGAAATTTGTCGCGCTGCGGATGCGGCCCATGTCTTCACAGGCTTCCACCACGATTTCGCGGTTCACCGAGTTGCGGTGCTCCTGCACATAGAGTTCGCAACTGTCGATGGCCGTGGCGTCGTCGCCGTCCTTGCCGAACAGGCGCTCCACCTTGCCACCGGCTCCCGTGCCCTGAAAAACGACCGAGACTTCCTCGCGTTTCACCATTTCCGCCCAGGAAATCTGCACGCTCAGGACCTGACCGGTCTTGAAGGTGATGAACGCGTGAGAGGCCGCCTCCACATCCGTGGTGCCACCGGCCACATCGGGAATGCCCCAGGGGCCTTTGAAATTCTTATCGCCCATGAAGGTGTCGAACGCCTTGCCCAGCACGTGGGCTGGCTCCGGGTAACCCATGAAATACATCGCCAGATCCAGCATGTGGAGCAGATCGATCACCGGGCCCCCGCCCGACAGCGCCTTGGTGGTGAACCAGCCGCCAAAACCGGGAATGCCCGTACGGCGCACCCACTTGGCCTGGGCCGAATTGATCGTGCCGATGGTGCCATCGTCCACGTAGCCTTTCATCGCATAGGACTCGGGGCGGGCGCGGTTGTTGAAATTGAACATCAGGCGCTTGCCCGACTGGTCAGCGGCGGCGATCATGTCGGCCACTTCCGCGGCATTCAGGGCCGGGGGCTTTTCGCAGAACACGTGCTTGCCTGCCTCCAGACACTGGATGGAAAGGGGACCGTGGAATTTGTTCGGCACGATGATGGACACCGCGTCGACATCCCCATTGGCCAGCATGTCCGCCACATCGGTGTAGACTTGGGGAATTCCGTATTTTTCCGCAGCCGCCTTGGCCGCTTCCTCGTTGGCGTCGCACACCGCGACGATGGAGGCGCCCGCCTTCTTGAAACCCTGCACGTGATAGAGGGCCATCCAGCCCGCTCCGATGATACCTACTTTGGTTGCCATGATCGCTTTTTTCGAAATTGTTTGGACGGCTATTTAGACAGGATTGCCGCAAATTGCAGGGATTTTTTGCGAAAAAGCGCCCCCAAGGTCCCTTCGCGACCAGAAACCCAGCCTGTCGGTGAAACGAGCATCGAAGCCATTGGCAATCACGCCAACCCCGGCAGCGAAGCCGCCGTTGCTCTGGTGCATCACCACTATCGCGAAGGTTGGACCCCGGGCAGCTGAGCTCAGGAAAGAATCGAATTTGCCGCGATTTGACCCTGTTGAGTCCCCGACCCAACAGGGTTGACTCTGGCGTGATCACATTGGCTCGCCTAGTTTCGGCGGACGTCGGAAGGACCGTCGGTCGCCCCTCCCTGAGCTTGTCAGGGAGGTGAGCAGGGAGCGGCGGAGTCGGTTTTTCGCCAGTTTGAGGGCCGTTCGGAAATCGGCTTGGGTCAGGTTGTCGGTGATGCGGCGATCCAAAAATGGGCTTTTGAAGCAATTCTCCGGATCTTTCGTGAATTCACACAGCAAAAATTCACAAAAATCGCCAAACTACCGACGAAGAAGCTCAATCGCATTTTGAAACCAAGGTTCTTTTCCATGGAGAAGGTGCCCCGGATGAGGCGGGATAGGTTCCCATCTGGGGAAAAGGTGCTTCGGATGAGGCGAGATAGGTTCTCGACAGGTGAGAAGGTGCCCCGGATAAGGCGGGATGGGTTCTCACCAAGAGAAAAGGTGTCCCGGATGAGGCGGGATGGGTTCTCGCCGAGTGAAAAGGTGCCCCGGATGAGACGGGATAGGTTCTCAACGGCAAAGAGGGGCCATTCAGCAATTCCAGAGGGGGGAATCATCGCGATCCGTGGCACCGACCGCCCGGTTTCGGTGATTTTCCCGGTGAGGAAGGACTCCGGCTCTGCTGAGAGAGCGATCGATCTAGGAAAGCGATCGGAAAATCAGGCCCGCGACTGCGGAGTTCTCCTCTGCCAATGCCTTGACTTTGTGGGGGGAATCTCGTTTCCTTTCCACGCCGTCCTACTGCATTTCGTCAGAAAAATATCGATATCCAAGTGGGTGAATCATTACAGTTCTCCAAGAAATGAGCCTCTTTGACTTCTTTTTTCCAGATCAAGCGCAAGCTGCCCATTTGCGCAGACTGGCGGACTCAACATCGCTAGCCAATACCCAAGCGAGAATCAATCGATCAAGAACCGGTCATACTCAATCTTCCTCGAATAAGCGCATAGACGAGCTCGAGAACGAAGTTGGACAGCTTACCATCATAGTCGAAGCCCTTTTGGAGAGCATTTCTGATCAAGGCATTCTCACGAGAGACGATATTGCGAGGAAGGTCGGCGAGATCGATGCTCGGGATGGCGTAATCGACGGGCGAATCACAAAACAGAAACCTTCGCCAGAAGATTCGAGTTCCAAGCCCAAATTCAACTTCCCAGAATAATAGAAGAACGAGAACAAGGCGAAGATGGCGATGCCGAGAAAGCCTTCTAATTAGATTTGAGCTTCACCAAGGCGCCGCCATTCCTATACGTTAAACCATCTCCGCAATCGGCCTACCGCCGTCCTGAACGGCGAAGTGGGGGCGGCCGGTGAAGTCGGTGAACATGGTGTCCTGAGGGACGCCGAAGTGATGATAGATGGTGGCGGCGAGGTCGCCGGGGTAGACGGGGCGCTCTTTGACATCACCGCCGTCTTTCTCGGTGGCGCCGATGACTTGGCCGTGACGGAATCCGCCGCCTGCCATCATCATGGACATGACGACTGGCCAGTGGTTGCGCCCGTCCTGGCTGCCTTGGGTGCCGATTTGTGGCGTGCGCCCAAATTCGCCCATGGCGATGACGAGGGTGTCGTCGAGAATGCCGCGCTCTTCGAGATCGCTCACGAGGGTGGTGAAAAGATGATCGAAAACGGGCATCAGGGGCTTGAGACCTTTGGTGATGCCACCGTAGACGCCGCCGGGAATGCCGTGGTTGTCCCAAGTGCCTGAGGCGGGGTGTTTGCTCAAGTCGATGGTGACAAAGCTGCTGCCGGCCTCGACCAGTCGGCGAGCCAACAGGGCTTGCTGGGACCATTCGTGATCGCCGTAGCGTTCGATGGTCTTGGGCGACTCTTTTGAGAGATCGAAAGCCTCCTGGGCTTTGCCTCCGGCGACGAGTTCGAAGGCTTTTTCATTGAAATGATCGAGCCCCTCCATCTCGCCGGACTGATCCACATTGGCGCGGAGGGTATCCATCTGCTGGAACAGCGTCTGGCGACTCTGGAGTCGATCCATGGTCAGCCCGGTGGGCAGCTTGAAGTTGGCCCCGCCTTTTCCGGTGGTGTAGGGATCGAACTGCTTCCCGAGGTAGCCGCCCCAGGCGATGTGAGTGGGATGTTGCACGTTCAAGGCCACGTAAGGCGGCATCTGGGGATCGTTCGGTCCGTGATGCTTGGCCACGAGTGAGCCGACGGCAGGCCACATCTTCCCATTGGAAAAGATGCGAGGGGCGGCACCGAGATTGCCGGTCTGCATGACCTGATTCGGCTGATGGCTGCTGCCTTTGCAAACCATGGAACGGATCAGCGTCAGCTTGTCCATCATGGCGGCCTGCTTCGGGTAGTGCTCGCTGAGGCGGACGCCGGTGAGTTTGGTGGGGATGGTGCCAAAGGGACCCCGGTTTTCCAGAGGGGCTTCGGGTTTGGGATCCCAGGTGTCGATGTGGCTCGGCCCTCCGGTCATCCAGAGCAGAATGACGCTTTTCCGGCTACCGGCCGCAGGATTGGCGGCTCGGGCGCGAAGCAGATCGGGAAACGACAGGCCTGCCATGCCTGCGAGCCCGGCTTTCAACATGCCACGCCGACTGTGAACGGTCAGTCCCTCGCGGACCAACGGATTCAGATCGGTAAAGGCGTGGCGCCAGTGCCCTGGGCGCGGCGAGTCGGGATCGGGCATGGAATGAAGTTACCGTTGGCGACGGCGGGTGGTCAACGGATCACGAGGGCGTGTTCACGTTCCCTGAACGGATGAGCGGGGCACCATCACTCTCCCGCGATGATCTCGACGCCGGACAGAATGGCGGGTAGCGATCCGGATTTGGGATGGAATTCCAGGGTGATGTTGTGCTTTCCTCCAGAGGGAATGGCAATGGATTTCAGCTCCTTGACCAAGGCTCGGCGATTGCCCGCTTCAGCGGCGATATCGAGCCCGGTGATGGCGGATTTGCCCTGCACGATGATGTCGCAGACGCGCTGACCGGGAGCGGTGGTGTCGAGTTCTGCGAAGAACAAACGGACGGTGCAGGATGCGGCTCCGGCTGGGGCGGGAATGACGAGACGTTCGATGCCTTGGACCTGTGATGCGGCGACCCAGGGCAGGGGATCGCCTCCGATGAGGGAGGCATGTTGGCGATGGTAGCTCAGGTCGCGACCTTCGATCTCGAATTCGATTTTTTCCGACTCGCCGCCGACGTCGGGAAACTCGAGGAAGAGCGTGCCGTCATCCGAACGCCGATCTCCGGGCGCCCCGAAGTTGATGCCGATGCGTTTGGCGTTGGCGTGCCCTCCGTAGGTCCAGAACTCCGCCTCCGGCATGTGAACGAGAGCGAGGGAGGTCTGGTTTTGGTAGGAGCAGGTGCAGGTCCGGGTGTAGTCGGGGGCATTGAGTACGCCGTTGGCCGGGATCAGGTTGTTGGTGCAGCTCGATTTGAATCCGCCGAGATTTCCGGTGCCGGAGTCGTTGGCCAGGTCAAAAAAACCAGCCGCGCCCGAGCGAAAGGTCATGAGGTGATCGCTGCCGACCGCCGTGTTGCAGCCATACATGCGGGTGAAACTCCAGCCGGTCGCTTTGCCGGTGAGCAGATTCAGGGCAAAGCCATCCGAGCCGTTGGTCAGGATCTGGTCGTGCCACAGGAGGCAGGGACCGCTGTAGGTGAGCTTGGGTTGATGCCAAAGCGTTTCTCCGGTGCCGCCGCGTATGGCCATGAGCCCGGACTTGGCTTCGTCGGTCGCTCGGTCGCGGTAGGAGCTGCCGCCCTGAAGCAGCACGTCGTGTTCGGCCGAGTAGTTCAGGAAGGTGCCAAAAACGCCTTCGTGTTGTTCCCAAATGACATCGCCATTTTTGAGGTCGAGAGCATACATGGCGGGCTCGCCGGAAAACTTGACCCCGCGACGTTCGAGCACGGCGGCGCGTTCGTCGGTGAGTCGATCGATGCAAAAGAGTCGATCGGCAGACAGGGCGATGTTGTTGTGACGGAAATTGAACGCGGCTTCGCGCGACCACAGTCGTTCGCCACTGTGTCGATCAAAAACGACCAATCTTCTGCTGCCGGTGGCGTATTGAGTGGCCGGCAGCAGATCGTCCAGATCGGTGGTGTTGGTTTTTGGGGAAGCGGATTTCGTTTTCTCGTCGTCATTTTTGAGATCGAGCCCGATGGGAGTCGAAGTCGCCACGAGGAAATCTCCCGAGACGCTGGCAAAACCCCAGAAGGGCGGAGGATCGCCTGCTTTGCCAGAGTCGGGCGGCAGCGTGAAGCTTTTCACCGTTTCGCCGGAAGCGGCGTCGAGTTCGAGGATTTCCCGGCCATAGACAACGTAGAGTCGGTCGGGGAGCGACACATAGTTGCTGCCGATTTCTCCCGCCCCGGGAAAGTGAGCGGTGGTGTCGTAGTATGTGCCCAAGCTGACCAACTCTCGCTCCCACAACAGACGCCCGGTGTAGACATCAACGGCCCGAAGCATGTCGGCTCCCTCGATGAACAATCGTCCGCCCGCGACCTGAGGCGAGGGACCGTGACCGTGCCGGGGCAGAATGCCTTCGTGCGAGGGACCGCCGAACCACAGCACGCCGAAGGGTGCCCGGACTTTGGCATCGCGCGACACGACGGTCTGCGCGGCATTGGCATATTGATGGGTCCAGTCGTCAGTATTGGGAAGGGCACCTTCGCGAATCAGCAGGGTCTGGTCCGCGGAACGTTCGACTTTGGCGTTTGCCAGTGTTGAGGCCGCGATCGCCTGAGAGAATGGGGCGTGAGCCTCCTTAGCAAGCGGAAGCCAAGCTTCGCCACCATATGGGCGGAGGCATTGGAACGCTTTTGCGATCAGGGCGTCTGAATCGGCGGGCGGCGCGTCCTCCATCACGATGAGGTTCGCGAAATACGGGGCCATGGCGACAGAAGAGAAGTCGCCGTGAATGGCGGAAAATCGACTTCCGTAGTATCCCGCTGCTGCGACTTTTTCCCGGATGGCCCTGATTTTTACGGAGTCTGAATCGATGGCGATCACATGGAGATTGGATTCACTGAGCAGGGCTTCGATCAGTCCTCCCGAACCGATTCCCAGTGCCAGGGCAAAACCTTCCGAGTTGCCTTCTCGACTGAGAATCTCCCGAGCGCGGGTTTTCCACGCATCGCTCACCGTCAGCGAGGTTTTCTCCAATTGATGGGCGACTGGGGCGGGCAGAGACTCGGCTCCGAAACAGTGGAGGGTTCCTTTGTCTGTCAGCGCAAACAGGCGCTCGTCGGCGGCCAACATGGTGACGACTCCGCCATCGACTTTCCCTTTCCAAACCGGGGTGGCTTTCCCGATTTCGTATCCAGCGACCTCGCCGTCGCCTCCGGCAAAGTAGCGGGTTCCGGCTCGGAGAAACCAGCGTCCGGAAATCGGATCGTCCAGTTTCGAGGAAAAGGCCTGAGTGAATTTCGGAGTGATCTCTTCGACTTTGGCTCCTTTGCGATCGACGCTTTTTTCGACCTCAAACCTCACCTTGGAGGATCGACCGAGTAGCGAGCCGGGATCGGCGGCAAACAGGGTTTCGCCATCGAACACCGCCGGTGCGCCGCCGCCCACAGGGTTGCCGTTTTTGAGCAGGTAGGCATGCCCCGCTGTGAAAAAGAGCTCCCCGGAAATGCCAACATCGTGACCGCCGGCGCGCTTGTCGAAATTGAAGAAACGTTGGGCACCTGTGGCAATCTCGTAGATGCCGGGAGTCGAGCGCCCGCCAGGGACGATGAGCGCATCGCCCTCGGCAGCGATGTGGCCCTGCGGCACCAGTCCGGCAAAGGACGGCGCGTCATGGGGTTGGATCGAGTAATTGGTGCCATCGCCGCTGTTGGTCCAGAGGATCGCTCCGGTTTCGGGATCGACAGCATGAACAAAGATTCCCATGAAAGGCCAGATCCCGGCGGCAAAGACCAATCGATCCTGGTGCAGCACCACGCCGCCGCGGGCGGGCCAGGTCGAGATCATGCGATCATTGCCGATGAGCCATCGTTGGGCCGGACCGCCGAAGACTTTCCATAACAGTTCTCCGCTCTCGGCATTGACCGCGTAGAGATGTCCGTCGTCAGAGTTGAAAAACACCCGGCCCTCCTTGGCCACGGGCGCGAATCGAACCGGGCCATCGGCGAAAAACTGCCAGAGCATTTCGCCGGTTCGGGTGCTGAAAGCCGTGACCGAATCGTTTCGGCTGGAGGGCACAAAAATTCGCTCGCCCATTACCACCGGCTCGGCCTGGGCATCAAATTGCAACTTCCCCTGAGTCGTGGGCCAGGCGGGTGCTGGTGCCGGGAGTTCCCGCGTCCACTGAAGATGCAACTCGCTCGCGAGTTCGCCGGGACTCGCTGATCCCCGTCGGGCGTCGTAACGCCACATCGGCCAGTCCTCGGCGAGGAGTGACCCCGCGCCAAAGATGACGAGGTGAGCGAGGGGCAGGAGAGCCCGGAAAGAAAATCGATGGTTCAGCACGGTATTGGAAAAGGTGAATGCAGAGTGTGTTTCTACGTTTACTCGAAATCTCGGTCGAACGAAATCCCTTCTCGGGCGGAATCAGGTGATCGACACCCCCTGATTTCGAATCAGTTCGGCGACTTGACGATCTCAATGGCGACCGGGATACTCCGCGCATGTTCCGGACCGCCTTCATCTCAACCGTCAGCGCGTTTTTGTGTTCTCTTGCGCTGATTGCGGCCTCACCTGAAACGCTGATCACCTTCGGCGTCATGGGCGACGTGCCCTACGAAGCCTATGAAGATGAACTGTTGCCACTCCAGATCGCCGGGCTACCGGACGATTTGCCCTTTGTCGTTCACGTCGGTGACATCAAACGGGGAAATGTTCCGTGCGATCTGGCCGTTTACCAAAAGGTCGCGGGAATGCTGGCCAAATCGAAGCCGCCTGTCTTCATCATTCCCGGGGACAACGAATATAACGATTGCACTGATCCGACCACCGCGTGGGAACACTGGGAGGCTACCTTTTCCCGATTCGATGAGCGCTGGTCGCATTCCCTGTCCGTCAGTCGCCAGAGCGAGCGCTCGGAGAACTTCGCTTTCATCAAAGATCGCGTGCTCTTCGTCGGCATTCACCTTCTCGGCGGCCGTGTGCAGGATCCTGCCGAATGGAAAGCCCGCCATGCGGATGATCTGCGCTGGGTGAATGAGCAATTTTCCCGAGTGGCGGGCACGGTGGAAGCGGCGGTGATCTTCGGACACGGCACCCCGACGCCAAAACATGACGATTTCTTCTCGCAGATGGCGATCACGGCGGCGGCGTTTCAAAAGCCCATCGCCTACATCCATGGAGATTCGCACAAGTTCGTTCGTGATCGACCTTTCAAGGAGGTTCCGAATTTCTATCGAATCCAGATAGACAGGGGAGGCATCGCGCCGCCACTGCGAGTTTCCGTGATTTTGGGCTCGGAAGAACCTTTTGTTACCGATCGTCGAATGGACGCACAAACAGCAGGATTTCCACGCAGCGAGATCGAGGCAAAACTGCGCGGAAAGAAATAAACTATCCCGAGATGGGGACTCTGTTCAGGCTTGGCGTAACCCCGTGAAGGGGAACGGGTAATTCGAGGCGGGAATCCGATCCGTTTCCTTCATGAATAGCGTTCGCGGCCTTCGGTTTCTGTGGGATCTCAAAAAGCGATTCACGATGTCAGTTTTCGCGACCGATTTTTTGTGGCGTAAAGAGGGGACCACATAAGCGCCAATTGTAGACTGTTTAAGGAGTCTTAGCTTAACGGCGTCATCAGAAATGATGATCAACAACTCAGCCCTTCCTTCCCAGCCATGTCACTTTCACAATCGTCTCGACTCCTTGGTGCCGCCGCCGTCATCTCTTTGACCGCGACAGCGTTTCTGGTTCCGACCTTGGCGCAGGGGGGCGATCCGAAAAAGGAAAAGGAGCGGCCCAAACAAAAGCCGATCAGTCTTGCCGTGGCGAAGGTCAGCCCCAAAGTGGCGGCGGCTGCGACGACGACGAATCCCATCACGTTTCCCGATTTCAATTTCGATCCCGACGTGCCCGAGCATCTACGACCCGTTCGCTTGTTCAGCAAAGATGGACGCTTTTTTGATGCCCGAGTGCTGTCAGCGACTCACGAACAGGTCACGGTTCAGCGCCTGAACGACAGCCGAACCTTTGACGTCGCCATGGCGGCACTGGATGACGCATCCGTCCGTCACTTGGAAGCTTGGATGGATCGCGGGCAGGTGGCGGAGAGTTACTCCATCGATTTCGAAGTGAAGAAGCGCCTCCTCGAGTCTGATTCTTTTGATTCGGTGGGCCGAAATTTCAAGAAGCTGAAATGGGGATACGACGTGGTCCTCACGAATCAATCGCGCGGCGAGTTGCGCGATGCGGAACTGGAGTACCAGATCGTCTATGATGACGAGGTGGAATTTGTCCGCACGTCGGCCTATCCCGGCAACGGAAAAAATCAGCGGGAGGAGCGCAGTGTCAGCTTGCCGCCGCTGAACTTCAATGGTCGCGCCGAGTTCACCACCCCGGCGGTGGAGATGCAGACCTACGAGTATGCTCCGTTGCGAGGGGATCGCGAGTATCGTCGAGATGAAATCGTTGGCATTTGGATTCGAATTCTCAAGAACGACGAGATTGTCGCCGAGTTTCAGAGTCATCCGGCAGCGATGCAATCGCTGACCTGGGACGGAGAAGAAGAGATCGAGATCGTGGTGAAAGATTCCTTTCAGGATCAGTTCACCAACGGCGACAAAACGCCCGAGTGAGTTGGAGCTGCGGGACAGACGCTGATTTCCCGACATTGCCGCTCGTCTTTCCAGTTGCGTCAGGGGCGGCGTCTTTCTAACGTCGCCGCATGCTTTTCATTGGTATCGATAGTGGCACTCAGAGCACGAAAGCCATCGTGCTGGATCTAGGAACCGGCGAGATCGTCGCCGAGGCGCAGGAAAAATACGATCTCATCCCGGGACTCCCTGCGGGGCATCTCGAGCAGCATCCGGAAGACTGGACAGCCGCTGTTGGCAAGACGATCGCAGGTTGTCTGGAGTCGCTCGGCGAACGCCGACACGACGTGCGCGGGATCGGGGTGAGCGGTCAGCAGCACGGTCTGGTGGTGCTGGATAGCAACGACGAGGTGGTTCGTCCGGCCAAACTCTGGTGCGACACTTCCACCACCGCTCAGTGTGATCAATTCGCCGAAGCCTTTGGCGGGCAATCCGGACTGATTGCCAAGGCTGGCAATGCGATGTTGCCGGGCTACACCATTCCGAAATTGCTCTGGCTGAAGCAGAACGAACCCGAGAACTTCGCCAGGGTGACTTCCATCCTGTTGCCTCACGATTATCTCAATTTCTGGCTCACCGGCGTGAAACGAATGGAGTTCGGTGACGCGTCCGGCATGGGCATCCTTAATGTGCGCACCCGGGAATGGGATTTCGATCTCGTCGATTTCATCGACCCCCGCGTGCGAGAGATGCTGCTGCCGCTTGGCTCCTCCAACGAACCTCACGGCAATCTGCGTGCCGATCTCGCGGCAGGGTGGGGGCTTTCGAAGGGAGTCGTAGTCAGTGCCGGAGGTGGTGACAACATGATGGGTGCTATCGGTACGGGAAACATCACCCCGGGAGTGATCACCGCGAGTTTTGGCACCTCGGGTACGCTCTACGGTTGCGCGGCCGAACCGGTCATCGATCCCCGTGGCGAGATCGCTGCCTTTTGCGACAGCACCGATCGCTGGTTGCCGCTGGTTTGTACGATGAATGTCACCGTCGTGACCGAACAGGTTCGCGGCTGGTTCGGCTGGGATCTGGAGACCTTGGAGGAAAAAATCGCCTCGGTGCCGGCCGGAGCTGAGGGGCTGAGTTTTCTGCCCTACCTCAACGGCGA
>JAGROX010000205.1:4923-7024 GCA_020440025.1 Verrucomicrobiia bacterium | reverse complement strand
AGCGTTTCGATGAACTTGGTCTCACTCCGACAGAGATTCGACTGACCGGCGGAGGCAGCAAAAGCAAGGTGTGGCGCCAGATTTCGGCCGACGTTTTTGGTGTGCCGGTCGTGGGACTGGCGACGGCGGAAGGCGCGAGCCTTGGTGGTGCCATTCAGGCCGCACATGTGGCTGGGATGGGAACCTATGAATCGCTCTGCGGTCGTCTCGTGACGCTCGATGAAAGCACCCGTTGCCTTCCGAATCCGGCAAATACCGAACTTTATCGCGAAAAACTTGAGCGGCAGACCGCGTTGACGACGACACTGCACGCATCCGGACATCTCTGATCCGGCGACCGACTCAACAGGGTTAGGTCCACGACCCAACAGGGTTAAGTCCCATGGCGATTCCCCGTCCCGAACTCGAGAAACCGCTCCCCGCCAAGGCGCGCTGGCAGGGGCGTCTCGCAGCGACGGCGATCAGTCTGCTGGGTCGAACTCTACGGATCGAGATCGAGGATCGTTCCGGCATTCTGGAAAAACGACCGGAGCATTCGCTGATTTGGGTTTTCTGGCACAATCGGCTGTTTGCGATGCCGATGATCTACCGACGACATTTGTCCGATCGAACCGGTGCGGTGCTGACCAGCCCGAGCCGTGACGGCGCCGTCATTGCGGCGACCATGCGATGCTTTGGCGTGGCCTCCGTGCGGGGATCGAGTTCGAAGCGCGGCCCGGCGGCGATGCTGGAACTCGTCGACTGGATCAAGGATGGTTACGACATTGTGGTGACTCCTGACGGGCCGCGGGGACCTCGATATCGACTCGCGCCGGGCCTGATCAGGGTCGCCCAAAAAACCGGTGCCCGCATTTTGCCGATCCGTATCGAATATCAGTCCGCGTGGGTTTTTGATCGTGCTTGGGATCATTTTCGGCTGCCGAAGCCGTTTTCCCGTGTCCGAGTCATCTTTGAGCCGTATGAAACGATTGACGCCGCCGCCGATGGCGACAGTTTTGAAGCTGAACGCGCCCGAATTGAACATATTTTGAATCCCGACCATGAAACTGATTGAAGGAAAACCCATCGCCGAAGCGGTGTATACCGAATGCCGGACGGAACTCGAAGCGCTGAAAGCGGAGGGGCATTTGCCCGGTCTGGCAGTGGTCTTGGTCGGTGATGATCCGGCATCGAAAGCCTATGTCGGGGCTAAGGATCGCAAGTGCCATGAGCTCGGGCTCCACTCCATCAAGATCGAGATGGCCGCCGACACCTCCATGGAGGCGCTGTTGGCCCAGGTGGCTTCATTGAACGCTGATCCATCGATTCACGGCATTCTCGTGCAAATGCCACTGCCGGAACATCTCGATGAAGACACGGTGATTCGGGCGATCGATCCGGCCAAGGATGTCGACGGATTGCATCCGATGAATTTGGGGAAACTGGCGATGGAAGACCCCACCGGATTCGCGCCCTGCACCCCGTCCGGTTGTCAGCGGATGTTGGTCGAATGCGGCATCGAAACCGAGGGCAAACACGTCGTCGTCGTCGGGCGAAGCCTGCTGGTCGGCAAATCGATTGCTTTGCTGATGATGGCCAAAGGACCCGGCGCCAACGCCACGGTGACAGTGGCGCATTCTCGGACCAGAAACCTGGCCGAGATGACCCGGCAGGCGGATATTTTGGTGGCAGCCATCGGTCGGCCACATTTCATCGGTGCGGATCACGTGAAATCTGGAGCCGTCGTCATCGATGTTGGCATCAACCGCGTCGACGATCCCGAAGCGAAGCGCGGCTACCGTCTGGTGGGCGATGTCGACTTTGATGCCGTGGCAGAAAGTTGCGAAGCGATCACGCCCGTTCCGGGTGGGGTGGGAGTGATGACGATCGCCATGCTCATGCGCAACACCATCCGCGCCTGTCGGATGGCAGTGGGGGCGTGATTCCCCGATTTGGGCATGGTGAGGAGAAGGGAGAGCCTGATATTTTTCCCTCCCCGCAGCTTGCGCTTTGGAATTTTTGCGGGAAAGTAGGCCTCCCCGAGTCACTGAGTGGCGCGGAATTGGAAACGGGATGTAGCGCAGTTTGGTAGCGCGCCACAATGGGGTTGTGGAGGCCGCTG
>JAGROX010000205.1:0-4918 GCA_020440025.1 Verrucomicrobiia bacterium | reverse complement strand
CTGGTTCGAATCCAGTCATCCCGACCATTTCCAATCAATGAGTTACAACAATTAAGGTTCGCGAAGCCTTGGCCGCCATCGCCACAAAATCGCCAATTCGTCGCCACTATTTGCTTGAATTTGTCGCCACTATCCCGAGTTTTAGGGGTGGGTAGACGCGCAAAACTTGAGGCGAAAAAGGACCCTTCCAAGGGGAAGTGGTATGTTTCTATCCCGCCAAAGCTGTCTCCTACCGGCGAACGGAAGAGAGAATACTTCGATCGCAAGGCTGACGCTGACAAGCGGGCCGAGGAAGTGCGGGGCCTGGAGGAGGAAACGGTGGATCTGGTTCGCAAGGCGGGACAGGAGTTGGTCCGCCATGCGGTCAACTATGACGAACTCTTTCGCGACATCTACGGCTTCCCCGGTGGCCTGTCGGAAGCCTGTGAGGCCTTCATGGTGCGCCTGGATGGGGAACAGAAGGCAGAGAAGTTCGGTGTCCTGCTGGATCACTTTGGGAAAGCCCACGAGGCGAACTGGTCTAAAGGCTCGCTGAGCCGATGGAGAACCATCCGCAAACGGCTAAAACCCTTGGAGGGGCGTCCAGCGGTCACTCTGGATGCGTCCTTCTGGCGCGAGTGGATACGCGAGATGGACAAGAAATGCCGTTGGGTGGACCAGACCTACAACGACTTCGTGGCGTTCCTCGCGAGTATCTGGAAATATGCGGTGGCACAGGGAATGGTGGATACCAACCCAATCGCCGGGGTGGCGCGGCGGCGCATTAAACGCAAGCACAAGCCGGTCTACACGGTGGAGGAGGTAAAACGGCTCCTGGAATGTGCTTGGACGCATGACCGGGAGCTGGTGCCCTACTTTGCGATCGCTGTCTTTGCTGGGCTTCGGCCCGAGAGCGAACTGGAGAAGCTGGACTGGAAAGACGTCAACTTTAAGGACAAGCTGATTCAGGTTGCCGCAAATTATGACAACAAGACAGGACAGAAGCGGTTTGTGCCCATGGAGGAGAACCTGCTGAAATGGCTGGAACCGTGGCGCAAGGCAAAGGGACCGATTGTTCCCAAGAACCTGATAAAGAGACGGCGGCAGCTCCTGAGAGGAAAGCACCAGGCGGAAGAGGGCGCACCAATGGACGAGTGGAAGGACCTGGTGCCCAATGGCTCTGACTACGTCGACATCAGTCGGCACACCTATGGGAGCTATCTGGAGGGGAAGTATGGGGACCGAAACATGGTCATGGCCAACATGGGGCACACGAACTTCACGACCTACGAACAGCACTACCGCAACGCTAGGTCCCCGAAGGAGGCCGAGTGCTTTTGGAACATTCGGCCTCCAACGGGTAGGGGTTAGTTGGCAGAGGAGTGCCACGTTGACGTGGTGTTTCCCTCCAGCCTTCTGAGGAAATCGAGGAAGACTACCTTCCTGATCACCCGTTTTTTGCCGACTTTGATGACGGCATGATCACCGAGGACATCACGGATCTGTTTCCGTAACGTGTCGGTTGAAACTCCGTATTGCTCCGCTAGTGCGGAGAGTTCTAGGGTTTCAATCTCGGCGTCGTTATTTGATGCGGTGCTTCCGGCTACTGCCTGTTGATGCACCTTCTCAGACAACCTGGTCTGAGCTTCGATGAGTTGGTCGATTGCCGCTGCCAGCACGGTGAGTTTCGCCGAGCCGAGAGCGCTGCCGACCACCTCCATGGTGGTTGCCATAGTTGCTTTCAGTGGAGATGACCGTTGTAGGTAGATCTCCGGGATAGGGATATAGTGGTTGGGGGTTGTTGCTATGACCATGTGGGGTTCGGAACTATATGATATGTTCCCGCGAACGGAAGAAATTTTATAATAAAATTATTAGGATTTCTGTAGATGGTAGCCAATGGTTTGCCTGAACTTTTTGTCTATTATTTGGTTAATTTTTATTTTTTGTAAGTCGTTGGTTTTAATATGATTCGAACTTGCGAGTGCAAAATTTGCCAACATTAAGGGGTTATACCCCCTTAATCCCCCTCCGGGTTGATGTCCATTGTTGTGATTTTAGATGACACTTGTTCGAGTTGTCTGTTCAGCGTAGTTCTACAAAGTTTGGTGAAAAGTATATTATGTATTGCAGGGGATGGTATCAGGTATAGATTCCGGGTGTTGCTCGCCCGGTAGTGGAGGTGAGCCAAGGTTTTTGTTTTGTTGCGTGTGATTCGTTCTGTGGTTTCCGGGAGTTGGTGGTAGGAAATTTTAGAAATGTAGGATGAAGTTGGCTATTCATCTGGATCTCCAGGGTGGTGGCCGTGACCGTGATGGTGCTGAATGGGTGCGGGATGGAGATGCCAACAATAGGAACGCCCATCACTGGGTGCTGGCCCCGCATTGAAATCTGCCGCTGTTCCACAGCGTGCCGCAATGTCCCGGCGTAGAAGGGGGCGAGCCAAAGGAATTACAGTTAATGAAGAAAAGACCGACTAGCGGTAAACCACAGACAATTTTCAGGCGAGACCAAAAGAAGGGTAGCTATACCAAGGTTCACAATGCCATCCTAAAGAGCCCGGATCTCTCCGGGTTGGCCAAGGCGATACTGGTCGATATGCTCAGTTACCCGGACGACTGGACGTTCTATCAGGAGGTGTTGCGCAAAGATTTTAAAGAGGGGCGTGATGCATTCAAGAGAGCTCTGAGTGAGCTGGAAGTGCAGGGCTATGTCAGGCGAGTGCCACAGACCCGGCAGCAAGGGCGTTTCCAGAGTGGCGGCTACACCGTCCACGAGGAGCCTCTGCCTCCGGGGCAGAGAGGTGCCACTGCAGGAAAATCCGTCGCCGGTAAGTCCGTGAACGGCTCTACCGTTGACGGAGAATCCGTTGCCGGTGAACCCGACACTACTAATACTAATATTACCAAAACTAATAAAACAAATAACCCCCTTATCCCCCTGGAAGGGGGAGATTCTTTTTTTGGATCAGATGTTGAATCATCAGGTGCCTCATCTTTTCAGGTCCCGGAGGAGTGGAGTGTTGGATCTCTAAAAGATTTGCTGATCAATGAAAGAGCAATCACTGCGGATCTTAGGAAGGAGCTATTGCATCATCCTCTTGTCAGAAAATTTAATGAGACTTTTCCTAACCCCGGATGGACGGCGGAAGTGCCAAGACAGTTTCTAAAAAAGATTAAGAATGGAGACTTGAATGAGAGCATCATCGAAAAGCTCTTCGAGGCCCGGGACCTGTTGGATGAGATTGATCGGAGGCCCAGTAAGGGCCAACTGGTTGAGGAGGGGTTTGGGCGTGTCTGGAGTCCGTTGGTGGCTGACCTCCGATCTGCTGCTGAACTAAAGATTCTCGATAACTCGGACTTGGCGTTGGATGAGGATGAGGCTGCCAGAAGATCTCTTGCACGCGTTGCAGAGAAGATGCGGGAGGGTTCGGAACCGGTGAGTTTTACATTCGATATTCTCCAAAACCCCCTTCCGTGGATGGAGCATTGGTTAGCGGGGAAAGCGGCCGATGAGGATAAAATCCGAGCCAAGATGTGCGGATCTGGAGCGATGGTTATAGGCTATTTGGTCGAAGACGAGTTTTCGTTCCGCACGCTGAAGGGGATAATGAAAAGAGCAGACGAAATTGGCTTCGACTTTAAGGCGTGCTTTGGCGTCGAATGGTCGGAGGTATTGGCGGCTAGGGAACGGTTGGAGAAGCAATACAAGATGGCGAAGAAGTTGGGGGTAGCGCCACGTCCAGACTATTGAGTGCCGACCTTGTGGGGTGGAAGGGCACAGGCGCGATCATAGGAGGCTCAGGCTGCGAGAAGGAGGGGCGAGGCTGCCGTCAAGCCTGTTCGTCGACACGAGGGCACGTAAAGCCCCCTCAGGGCCAACCTGAGGTGTGTCGCTCTCGATGTCACGCTATGGAGAGGGGCCAGATCAGGCTGTCAGGTCCTCTACCTTCGCTCCCGGCCCGTTCTTGGTGACGGACTTGATGCCGTTCTCCATGGCTCGTTCAGACTCATACATCTCGCTCTGACCGATGACCTGGTGATTTCCGGCTTTCAGCACGAAGTAGGGCTTGTTGCTCTTGCTCACTCTTCGGTCGTAGCGGCTGCCTTCGCTGCTGTTCTTCTGGACGGAGGCGACGCCGTTTAGGGCCGCTCTCTTGGTCGTATACATCTCGCTGGAGAGGATGATCTCGCCATTGCTGGCCTTCAGGTTGAAGTGGAACTGGTCGTTCTTGGCCTTTTTGATCTCGAATCTACCGGGCATGATGTCTTGGAAGGGTGGGTGGGTTCGAGAAGGAGGATAACCAGGAGTCCAGCGACAGGGCAATCTTGAATATTTGTCACAATGACAAATTGGGGGGCGGGAGGGGCTATCAGAGCCTGAATCGTAGGATGGGTGTTGATGGCCTGTTGTTCTTTGCGGGGGAGCTTGAGCAGGGTGATCGCCTTTTTGATCTCGATCTGTGAGGGCACCCGGATGGAAACCACCGGAAAGATTCCGGTGAACTGCCTGCTTTTCTCCCTTGCCAGGCACGGGTGTCGGGTTGTATAACCATCGGAACAACAACCCGTGATGTGAACAATTAATATCACGGGTTGTTGAAGAATACTGTTCGACTAAGAAATGGAAGTCGCCGCATTTGTCGATGAGTCCTTTGACTCATTCTTCGATCTGAGCCGAGATGATGGCTACTTCTGCATGGGGGTTGCGATTATACCTGTGGCAGAACTCAGTGCGTTTGAGGGTCACTTTCTCACTTATCGGCAAGCACTCGCCAGAGCGAAGGGTTTCGACGATGACGGTCGGATAGACCCTTTGCCAAAAATGATTGCCGAAATCCGAAAAATTGACTTGTACGATTTTCTATAAAGGCAACAATGACTGATCGCCAGATCTCGTCAGCTTCCTTTGCCCGAAAACTGCTCGCTCGATGAGTTGG
>JAGROX010000204.1:38132-40432 GCA_020440025.1 Verrucomicrobiia bacterium | reverse complement strand
CGGCGGCGATGGCTTTCTGGAGCGTATTCCAGGCGTTCGCCGTCGTGGAAAGTTCACGCGATTCCTTCTCAAACTCTTTGAAAGCCTTGCTCGCGATCACGATGGTATTCGCCTGGCGGCCATTGCCGGCGAAAAGTTGATTCGCTTCGGACTCCAGTTTTTCCAAGGCCGTGTCGATGGGTGATCCTCCGAGGCTGGCGGAAAACAGCAGGGTCCCGAGTTCACCTTCCCCGGAGAGTAGCCTGGCAGCTCCCTCGCGCAGGCTGTCGGTGCTGAGACCGAACATGTGAGTGAAAAACTCATCATTCACCGAGCCGCAGAACGCCTTGAGCTTTCCCTCGTCGAGGGAGTTCTGGTCGGCATCCAGCAGTGTTCCCCGGTTCCCTTTCTTGCGCAGGAAAGTCAGATCGTTCTCACCATCGCTGACTGTCGCCCCGATGAGGAGTTTCGGGTGGGAATGGAGGAAGTTGTCGCTCGACCGCACGGGAATGCCATAGAGCAGGTTGTGGATTGCCCGCAGCAGCGAACTCTTTCCCGCTTCATTCGCGCCATAGATCAGGTGCAGGTCGGCGACCGATTGGCTGAACTCGAGCTTGAAATCGGTAAAGGGACCGAAGGCCGGGATCTTGAGAGAATCGAAACGCATGGTTCTGGGATTCGGTTGCTACCCTTGGGAAGGTGATCGCACTCAGTCAGAGGCACTCGACGTGGCAATGGCTTGAAAGACGATGGCTGCGACGTCCTCCCTGATGGCGTTGCGGTCGGCGTCTGTCTCCGGGTTCAGGCTGGTGGCGAGGGCTTTCACCGCATCCTCGGGAAGCTTGGTTTTCAGGGTGCTGACCGGGTCCGGCAACTGATTCGGGTCAAAGGATTCCAGCGCCTCCAACACCAGTGCGGTCAGGTCATCACGCTTGGCCAGTGCCTTCGGGTCGATGAGCGTTTGGGTCTTGAGGCGCAGGCCTTCGATCCAGATGTGCTCGCCGTCGATCTCCGCTGCCTGACTGACGCATTCGGCCAGGATTCGGGTGTGATCCGCGTGGAACGTTTCATGCAGCGAGCTGTGGCCAGTCAGGATGATGCGGGTCGCCAGCAGCCGATCGTCGGCGTGTGCCAGGGCCCGGGCCAGTTCATCGCGGACCGCCTGATAGAGATCGACCTCGGTCTTTATCGCCGAGCAATCGATCTCGATACTGGACCAGCGAACGCTGTCCAGCGCGCAGAATTCCAAGTCAGTCACCTCCAGATCATCGCCAACGCTGACGAGGAAGCATCCCTTGGCACCGGATTCATTGATGTGTCGCCCCTGGGAGTTTCCGGAGTAAACGACGTGCGGATTCTCATGGTGAATCTGTCGCAAGTGGATGTGCCCCAGCGCCCAGTAGTGGTATCCATGAGCCACCAGTTGTGGGACCGTGCTCGGCGCATAGTTGCCGTGCCCGGCGAGATCCCCCAGGTTGGTGTGGAGGAGTCCGATGTTGAAATGATCCGCGACGGGCGCCGGGTATTTTTCGGCCAGGTTCTCGGTGACCGACGGCGTGGCAAAGCCCTGGCCATGGAGCGCTACCGGCAGTTTTTCGTGAGTGAAGGACTCCGCCTTCCGGGTCCCAAAGACGTGGACATTTTCCGGAAGCGCCAGGCTTTTCGTCGTCTTGGATTCGGCATCGTGGTTGCCAAAGATGAGGTAGACGGGGATCCCCACCTCCTTCAACCGGCGCATCTCGTTGATGAAAAAAAGTCCCGTTTGATAATCCTTCCAATCCCCGTCGTAAAGATCGCCGGCGATGAGAACAAAGTCGACCTCCCGAGCAATGGCGAGATCGACCAGTCGGCTCAGGGCCGTTCGCGTGGCTCCCCGAATGATCTCGGTCGGCGCGTCCTCGTGCTGCGACAGCCCGATCAGGGGACTGTCCAGATGAATGTCAGCGGCGTGGATGAAAGAGAACATGATGATTTGGCCAGTGGAAGCGGATCTTTTCTCTGCGCCCTCTGGAGGGGCGGGAAAGTGAAAAGATCAAACAGGGTATCACCACAGACCTGACAGGGTGCAATGGAAACCCGCCGCACGATCCCGCATTTTTCGAGATTCGCCCGCCAAAACGAAAGGGCAAACAGGATCGGGGTCGGGACAAGACAGGGGGCACCGGCGAATTCGGTGATCTCCCCTGATACCAGGACCGTTGGCAGGAATGGCTCCCGCCTAAGCGAAGAAGTAGCGGTCGAGCGGCGTTTGAACCTTGTCCTGCCCATAAAAAAAGCGCCCAGAGGGCGCTTGGGAAAAATGGTGGGCAGGACAGGATTCG
>JAGROX010000204.1:22583-38124 GCA_020440025.1 Verrucomicrobiia bacterium | reverse complement strand
CAGATTTACAGTCTGCCCCGTTTGACCGCTCCGGAACCTACCCATTTTCTCAATCCGACGATATTTCGCCGAGATTTTTGCGAGGCGGGTAATTTGTCGGGATGCGGGGGCATTGCAAGGACTTTCTCAGCGGATCGGGGATCACGGGATTTTCAGGCGATCACGTCCTTCAGCACATTTCCATGCACGTCAGTGAGGCGGAAGTCGCGACCGGCGTGGCGGAAGGTGAGGTCGTTGTGATCGACGCCCATCAGGTGCAGCACGGTGGCCCAGAGGTCGTAGACGGTCGATCGGTTCTCGACGACGTGATAGCCGAATTCGTCGGTCTCGCCGTAGATGGTCCCGCCTTTGGCTCCTCCTCCGGCCATCCAGATGCTGAAACCGAAGGGGTTGTGGTCGCGTCCATCGCTGCCCTGGGAAAAGGGGGTGCGCCCGAATTCGCCAGCCCAGATGACGAGGGTTTCGTCCAGCAGGCCGCGCTGTTTGAGGTCCCTGAGGAGCCCGGCGATGGGTTGATCGACTTGGTGGGCCATGTTGCGATGGCCTTTTTCCAGGCCGCCGTGCTGATCCCAGGGGTTGGCTCCCTGACCGCCTCCGGGAGTCTGAGGGAGACAGGTGAGCTCGATGAAGCGAACACCGCGTTCGACGAGACGACGAGCGAGGAGCGCCTGCTGGCCGTAGGCGCGGGTCATGGGGTTGGAGGACTTGAATCCGTAGAGCTGTTTCGTCGCAGTGCTCTCGTCGCGGAGGTCACACAACTCGGGCACGGCCGATTGCATGCGATAGGCGGTTTCGTAGTTGCTGATGGCGGCCTCGACCTGGGCGTGATGGCGAGTATCGTCGGCAAAATTTCGATCCACGTTGCGGATGAAATCGAGCCGAGCGCGCTGGACGGGATCGCGTTCACGGGGGCGGACATTGAGCACGGGTTCCTCGGCATCGACCTGGATGACTGAGGCCTGATGCTGAGCGGGCAAAAATCCGCTGCTCCATTGACCAACGCCGCCATGAGGAGTCACTGCCTCGCCACTTTTTAGGACGACATAGCCGGGCAGGTTGTGGTTTTCCGTGCCGAGTCCATAGCTGACCCAAGCGCCGGCGCCGGGATGACCGATGAAGGGAAAGCCGGTGTGGAAAAAGAAATTTCCCTGGGCGTGTTCGTTGACGGTGCTGGTCATCGAGCGAATCACGGCGAGGTCGTCGGCGCAATGTTCGCGGAGGTTGGGGAAGAGGTCGGAAATCGGGATGCCACTCTTGCCGCCGGGATGGAAATCGAAGGGACTGCCGAAAATGTTGCCGTTGTTGTTGAACTGGGTGCGCTCGACTTTCATCGGCATCGGCTGGCCGTGAAGTTCGCGGAGCTTGGGCTTGGGATCGAAGGTGTCCAAATGGGAGACTCCACCCGACATGTAGCAAAAGATCACGTGCTTGGCGCGGGGGCGGAAATCCGGCTGGCCGAGCGTGCGGGAGGAGCCCGAGGTGGTGACGGCCGCGCGGGCTCGTTGGCTGGCGAGGAGACTCGAGAGCGCGACCATCCCGAAACCGGTGGAGGCACGGCTGAGCAATTCGCGGCGGGAGTAAGTGTTCATGAGCGATTGGCGGCCAGTTGTCAGCGATCAGCGGAGGTAGATGAACTCCTTGAGATTGAAAATGGCGTGAGCGAGATCCTGCCAGCGGCGTTGTTCGAGCGGGGTGTCGGAACCGAGTCGGCGGAGGGCGTCGAGATCGGCGACGAGGGTGGAAATCCTCGACTCGAGACGAGTGCGTTCATCTTGCTGCACGTCGGTCAGGGCCTGATCGATGTCGCGTTGACTGACAAAAATGCGTTCGCCGGTAGCGGTGGCGCGAATTTCATCCTCGCCGAGGGCGCGATCATAGAGGCGGGCCTCGAGAATGCGTCCGCGAAACGGGCGATTCCCCTGAGCGGTGGTGCCGTGGCGTAGTCCAAAGAGCACCTGTGTTTCGTTGGCTTTGAACGAATGCGGTGCTGCTTTTCGGATGGCCTGGCCCCACGGTTCTCCCTGGCGATAGCAGCGAATGGTGCCGTCGCTGGAGTAGGTGATGGCGAGATGCACGGGGTGATCGACGGCCTCGGTTTCGTCAGGTGCTTCGAAGTCGAGGGTACGGGTGAAGCCGTTGCTGCCTGCGACCCACCTTTGGGGGCGGCGCTCGGCAAACACGATGCTGTCGAAGGCGCCTCCCTGTAGATCCTGAACCGTCATGACGCCGCCGGCTCGCTGGTCGAGTGTGGCGAGTTGGACGATGACTTCCAGGGTCTTCTCGGTCAGATCGAAAGGAAGCGGATCGGTGGCGACAAAGCCGGTGCCGTCGACCACCACGGCACCGTTTTCGAGTTTGGTGGTGCCCTTAAAGCTGGCTGACAATCCCGCGACGGAATCGCTGAGATCCTCTTCGAAATTCCAACTGGCGACGGGTTTCAGATCGATGGCTTCGGGTGCCGCTCCCTCATTGGCAGCGGCGGCAGCCTTGCGCTGTTCGGCGAGCAGGCGGGCGTGGATGGGGTCGATGAGCTGGCTCAGGGCAGCCCGGGCTTCCGTCAGCCGGTTCTGGATCTCGGCGAACTGCGCGGCAGTGGTCCGATGCTCCTCGTCCAACGCGTAGAGAAAATCCCGAGATTGGGTGATTTCGGCATCTGTCGGCGGCCTCGTCAGCGCGGTCTCGAACAAGGTACGGATCCGGGCTTCGTCATCGGCTTCGGGTGGCAGGGAAGCGCCCAGTTTTCCGGCCCAGAGTTTCGCTTGGGAAATGATGAACGGATCATTCAGCAGGGTGAGTGATTGGGCAGGGACATTGGTGACATCGCGACGACCAACGGCAGACGCCGGAGTGGGAAAATCGAAGGTCGTGAGCAGGGGATCGAGATTGTTTCGTGTCACGCGCACATAGACCGAGCGTCGCGGAGTGGTGCCGGTGACGGGTTGCCCAAAGGGTTCCTTGGAAAGTTGGCCTGAAACCGAGAGAAATGCGTCGCGAATGGCCTCGGCCTCAAGTCGGCGGGTGGGGAAATGCGAGAGCAGGCGATCATTGGGATCGCGATCGGCGGCAGCGGGCGAGGGCTGGCTCGATTGCTGCCAAGTCTTGGAGAGGACGAGATCGCGAATCAGGGTTTTCACCGACCAGGCCTGATCCTCGCGGAAACGGGCAGCGAGAAAATCGAGCAATTCGGGATGCGATGGCGATTCCCCCAGTCGACCGAAGTTGTCCATGGTCGCCACCAGACCTTCGCTGAACAGGTGATGCCAGATGCGGTTCACGATGACGCGGGCGGTGAAGGGGTTGTCTTCCCGGAGCAGATCCCGGGCAAACTCCAGACGACCGGTGCCGTTGGTCGCGTAGGGAGTGGCATCGATGGCTTCCAGAAAACGTCGCGGCACGGACTCACCGGGTTCCTTGTGATTGCCGCGCACGAAGAGCGCCTGATCCACTCCCGGACGTTCGAAAATGCCGGGGGCCCGGGTCGGGGAGGGGATCTCCGATTCGAGTTCACGATAGCGGGTTACGGATTTGCGGAGTTCCTCGGGTAGGGAGACGAGGTCGTTGGGAAGCAAGCCGCTCTGGACGATCCGATCCAGAAACAAGGCCGAGGCGTCGGAGAACTCGGGAGAGTCGCCAGTTTGCCAGGTGGTCACGAGTTGTCGCAATGTCTCGGTGTAGAGGGCGATGCCGTCCGCCAAGCTTCGGGGCACGCGATCTCCGGCTGTCGCAAACAGAGGCGCGAGAAATTCGTCTTCGGGTCGAGCCGGGCTGGGGCTGCCTTTTTTCACGAGTACGGCCTCGCGAATGCCGAACCAGGAGCGCGGACTGTCTTTCACTAAAATGGGAGCATCCTCGGCAGTGGCGAGTTCGAGGTGAATGCGGTCACCATTCCAGTAATCGAGGCGATCATATTTCAGCCAGCGCCAGGTTCCCTGATCAAGATTGTTGACCGGATAGACGGTGCCGCTGCGCGGATAATGCTGGACCGCAAACCGCGCCGAACTGCCATCGCCGGCGACGTTCAGGTAGAGATCGTATTCGCCATCCAGATCGAAGGGGGCCGAAGCGAGGACTCCGCGATGCCGAGTGGACAGTCGATGAGAGTAGACCCCAGAGGGAAGGATGCGGTCGACGACTCGATCGTTCTTTGCGTCCGAAATCACCATTTCGCCGGCGGGTGCTGGGGTGTCGTCGAGCAGACCTTCACCATAGCGGTTCCAGGATTTCAGTTCTCCTGGATCGCTGAGATCCCATCGGTGGCGGATGGCGTCACCCTGGCGATTGGCGTCCGCTTTGGTCTGCCGTTCAGAAAACTCGCGGGCGGCCTTGGACCATTCTGCGGCAACCTTATCGGGATCGTCACCAGATTGCCGGAGCTTCCACAGGAGGTGCAGCGCGTGGTCGGGGGGCGATGCGCTGTCGATGGGTTTCTCCCAGTGGGCCGAATCATTCGAAAGCGAGTTCAGCCAATGCGAGGCGAATTGCTCGCGGATCGCGGGTTTCAACTTGGCGAGCGCGTCGCGGTTTTTTTCCAATACGCCGGGCGCATCGACCGCAATCGTCGCCGGAAGTCCGGAGGTGAAGATGCCGAACAGTGCGTAGTAGTCGGCTTGGCTGATGGCGTCGAACTTGTGGTCGTGACAGCGGGCGCAGGACACGGTGAGACCGAGGAAGGCTTTGGTGACGGTATTGATCTGGTCGTCGGTAAAGCGCACCCTCTCGTCGAGGGCGTCGGTCGGGGCGAAGCCGTGAAACACCATGCGCAGATGCCCGAGTCCCAGCGCGCTTTCGTTCAACTGAAGCTCGGCATTCACTCTCGGCCTGTCGAGCAAGTCACCTGCGAGATGTTCGCGGAGCAACTGATCGTAGGGCACGTCCGCATTCAGTGCTCGGATCAGATAGTCGCGGTAGCGCCAGGCATGAGGAATGACGGGATCGCCTTCGCTGCCATGGCTGTCGGCGTAGCGGGTCCAGTCCATCCAATGCCTCGCCCAAGTCTCGCCGAAACCGGGGTCGGCCAGCAGACGGTCGACCAGAGCCACGGTGGCGGCCTCGGAATCGACTTCCCAACTCGCGAGAAAGGCGGCGGTTTCCTCCGGAGTGGGCGGCAGACCGACCAGGGTAAAGCTGAGGCGACGAATCAAGGCGCGCGGTTCGGCTGGCGGGGCGGGAGAGAGATTTTCCTGTGCGAGTCGGTGCCGGATGAATCGGTCCACCGGGTGATCGATCCCTTCGACTTCGGGAATCTCGGGGCGCACGATGGGCTGAAAACTCCACCAGCCTTTGCGTCGATCGCGAATGGCTTCCCAGTTGGTGTCGGCAGCGAGTTGCTCCTCGGTCGGTGGGGCATCGCGGGGATCGGGCGCGCCTTGGGCGATCCAGGTGGTGAAATCGGCGACGACGTTGGCATCGAGCTGAGCTCCGGCCTTGGGCATTTTCAGGTCATCGATTTCGTGACGGATCGATTTGATAAACAGGCTCGAGGACGGATCGCCCGGCACGATGACCGGCCCCGAGTCGCCCCCGCGTTCCCAGGCGGCGCGATGATCGAGCACGAGCCCGCCCTTCGCTTTGTCCTTCGAATTGTGACATTCGTAGCATTCCTGGGCGAGAATGGGCCGGATGCGGCTTTCGAAAAACTCCACCTGATCCGGCGGTAGATCGGCCGCTGGGGACACCGACAAGCCGAGACCTAACAGGGTTAGACCGATGACCCAACAGGGTTGAATGGGGAAGGGGTGGAGTCGGCGGAGCATGAACCTCCAGTGTATCAGCTCGGGGAGTGCATTCCAAGGCCAGTAAACGCGCCATCGCCCGTGTGTGAAAGTCCCGGCGCTATCGCGCCGGACTCGTGGCTTGTGTCGAGGGAGAGAAACTGCGAGAACCGCTCGCATGATCGATTCGAAGCCCCGTTCCAGTCTTGGCCTTTTCAGCAGGTTGAGTGTGATGATGTTCTGCATCTTTTTCGTCTGGGGGGCCTGGTATGTGACCATGGGCACCTTCATGTTCGAGCGAGGCATTGAGAATCGTCTCAGCGCGGCCTACTCGGTGGCACCGATCGCGGCGATCCTGACCCCTTTCTTCATGGGCGTGTTTGCCGACCGGTTTTTGAATGCGGAGAAATTGCAGGGCGTTCTCCTGTTTCTCAGCGGACTGGCCATCATTGCGGCGCCTCAGTTCGCCACGCCGGAGTCCTCGCACCTATTTGTCGCCCTCATTCTGGTGCACACCCTCTGTTTCATGCCGACGCTGGGGTTGTCGAACACGATTTGCCTGAAGCATCTGTCCGACGGTGATCGGGATTATCCCATTGTGAGAATCTTCGCGACTCTCGGCTGGGTCGTGGCGGGCTGGGTGGTGAGCTTCGTTTTCAAGGCCGATGCCACCGCGACTCAGTTCTACATCTCGGGCACGGTGGCCTTCGGCGTGGGGCTCTACAGTTTCTTTTTGCCGAAAACCCCGCCACCGGCCAAGGGACAGCCCTTGCAACTCGGCGAACTCTATGGGGCGGGAACCTTCCCCTATTTCAAGAAACGCAGCTTTGCGGTGTTCATGATCGCGTCGCTCCTCGCGGCGGCGGCGATGATGCCCTACTGGGTCTTGGGAAGTCCTTTTGCCAATTCGGTCGGGATCGAGCGAACTGCTGGCTTCTTCACTCTCGGCCAGATCGCGGAGTTGTTCATCTTGGCGCTGGTGCTGCCGTTGTTCATCAAGCGTTTCGGCATCAAGTGGACCATGCTGATCGGGGTGTTCTGCTGGGCGTTGCGTTACGTGATGTTTTCGGCCAGCGCCGGGGCCGAGGGCAGCATGATGTGGTCCCTGATGGTGGGCGCTGTGTTGCTCCACGGGTTCAGCTACGACTTTGTGTTTATCTCCGGATTTCTCTACGTGGATCGCCACGTGAAAGAGGAGGTCCGGGCTCAGGCCCAGGGATTGCTGGTGGTCTTCACCCAGGGAATCGGATTCCTGCTCAGCTCGCAGATTCTGGTTGGTTGGGTGTATCCGAAAGTCATGGGTCCCGACGGTGGGGGCGCGGCCGAGTGGGGTCGTTTCTGGCTGGTCCCGGCCGGCTACATGATGGTGGTGCTGGTGATCTTCTGGTTCTTTTTCCGGGATGATCGGGAAAAAGCGGTGATTGAGGAGCATTGAGGTTCCGCTCAAGCGTGGCGACTGCGCTCGGCGAGTTCGAGACGTCGGAAACGATCCCGCACCAGAGTGATGGTTTCGCGGACGGTGGCGGTGGCCTCTCCGTACTCGATCGTCAAACGAACGACGTGGGATTCGGGTTTCATTTTCAGCACCCGAAAAATCGGCTCGTGTTTGGTTCGGAAAAAACAGTGTAGCGGCACTTCCCGGTGCGAGGCATTCCAGAGTAATTGGACCGGCGGGAAATCTGGCAGAGTTCCGAGGGTGGCGAATACTTCGCGAACGAGATCGGGACCGTATCGTCGGGCGAGTCGCGACGCGGCGGCCCGGTTGCGGAGTTGCTCGATGTAGGCGGCGACGGGATTTTTTCGCGCCTCCACCATTTCATCGATCAGCTCATGAGCATGCAGAGCCATCGCGGCGTGGAACTGCTCGCGCGACAGTTCGCCGCGTTCATAGCGACGAAACAGTTCCGGCGGCGTGGGCAGTGACTGGAAATTCACCGGTCCGGGGCAGAGGAATCGGGAAAACCGAGGCGCTGGAGAAATCGGGGACTCAGGATTTCACCAACCCTTTTTCAAATACGAACCAAGCCACCGGAAGGGCGGCGAGAGGTTTGCGCATCTGATCGAGCTCGGCGGCGCTGCCGTGGATTTCGAGTCGGGCGAGATCCGAGATGGCGAGGCCTTCTTTCAGGAGGTCGTCCACATTGCCCAAGTGAGCCAAGGCTCCCGCCGCGCCGACATAGGCTTCGCGGCAGTGGACTTCATCACCGTTGATGGTGAAGTCGTAGTAGAGGCAGGATTCCTCGCTGGAAGTGCGCTCGATGAAGCGATCCATCAGCGCGCGAAAATCATCCAGCTTGCCAGCGTGGACTTTGAAGTAGGGATGGAGACTGACGACGTTTTCCGGGGATGTGTTCGGCAAATTCATGGCGGAAACCCTAGCTCAATCCGTCGGGACTGACGAGAGGGAAACGCCCTTTTTCCATGCGACGGGATCGTCTCGTTCAGCGGCGCCGACCTCAGGCAGCCCGCGCGGTTTCCTGGGTGACGGAACGTTCCCGGAACTGGGTGGGAGACATGCCGACGTATTTCAGAAAACTGCGATTGAACTGCGAAAGCGACTGATAGCCGACGTCGTAGGCCACTTCGGTGACTCGGGCGTGGGGCACCAGCAGTTTGCGTTTGGCGCGTTCGATGCGACGACGGTTGACGTATTCGGTCAGGGTCATTCCGGTCGCTTGTTTGAAAATCTTGCAAAAGTAGTAGGGACTCACGCAAACGTGAGCGGCCACTTCGTCGAGGGTGATGCGATCCTCGAGATTTGCGTTGATGTATTGCTTGGCCGAGATGACCACCGGCGGCTCCGAGTTCGCGTCCTCGATCATGAGACGGTTCAGGCTTTCCGAGAGCTGGAGCGCGAACACCCCGATGAGGGTCACCATGCCCTGATAACGTTCGGGATCGACGACCTGAGTGGAGAAAAAGGAATCGCGCAGTTTTTGGATGCGGCTTTCGGGAAAGTTCGATTCGCGCAGGGCCTCGGCGAGCATTTCGAATTCCTTCTCGCTCGGTTTGGCGTCGAACACCTGACCTGTCGAGAGAAAAGCGATCGTCTGTCCGCCGGTGCGAACGGGAATGGCGGTTTCCTTGAGTCCAGCGAAACAGCGGGTGGTGTGGGCCTGCTCTTCGGACCGTGAGGTGAGGCATTGGTCGGCGTTCAGGCAATGCTGACAAGGTTTTCTTCCGGAATTGAGTTCCTGGCAGAAGGGATTGCGAAAGACCTCTTGAGGATTGAGACCGGCCTCCTCGGAAGTGTCGGCGCTTTTCAGAAGCAAGGGCAGACCTGTCGCGGCTTCAAAGGCCTTGCGATAGACCTGGAAAAGATCGGAGTTGAGCAGGCGACTGTGGAGGGTGGAGTTGGGCTGGAATGACATGACGTTGAGACGGTTGATTTGAGACGATGTTCCGTGGATGACAGCACCACTGTGTCCCCGTCGTTGGTTTTTTGATAGTGAGCTCAAACCTTATCGTCGTGCGGTGGATTCTCGTACGAAGGATAGGGGATTTGCGTACGCGATAGGGTCGGGAGCCTTTCCGCGTCGGTGACGGGGAGCGGTCGCTGCCAGCCTGATATCCCTGAGCAACCAACTCGCTATGCGAAGTGATCTCTCGTCTTCCGTGTCAGCCATAGCAGAGTGCCAAAGTAGACGAAAAGGAAGGCGCTTTCAGCGAGGAGCCACCAGATCGGAACAGGAGAAGTGGCGTCGATCCAAGTCTGCAGAACAGCGACGACGAGGCCGCCCCAAGCAAAGAAGCGAATCAGCGGCAGGTAGCGGGTCAGGTCGAAAGACGCGAAAAAAACAAGGGCACCCAACCAGGCATAAAAAAGCGAAAGTGAGCGGGCCAGATAGGAGATCATCGGCAAGTCGGGCAGCTCACCCATGCCAATGGACTGATGGATCTGATCCATCCAGACATGAGGCATTAGCACGGCGCCCAAGGCCGACAGGGACACCAAGCCGAGCCCGCGAAGCATGAGCAGGACGACACGTCGCCGTCCGGGCGGGAGTGATGGGCTAGCGAGTGGTGGTTCCGGAGAAGTTGGCATACGAAGTGGGCGGTCAGGGCCAACTCACTTCTTTTTCCCGACTTTGTCCAGTTCCTTGCCACGGACCACGGTGCCGTCTTCGAGGACGAGGGTGAACTCGCCGCGAGTTCCGTCCGCGAGTTGCTCGAGTTCGGTGCGGGCATTGAGAACCATCATGCAGATGGTGTTGATGCTGGCTTTCCCTTTCTTGCGATTGAGGGTGAGGAGTTCATCGATCATTTCCTTCTTGCTCACGCCTTTGGCGGTGCTGAAGGATCCATCGGTCATGAAGTAGATGGTGTCCGGCTCCATGTTGATCGCCATTCGCAGCGGCCAGCGCCAGTCGGTGCCAAAAGACAGGGGTGTGTCATCGAGTGCTTTCAGAGACTTCTTCAGATTGGCACGGGTGGCGGTGATGTATTCACTGGAAGGTAGCTTGTCCTCGCCCTCGGAGAAGTGGTAGAGGGCGCTACTTTTGCCACCGCCATGCCGTTGTGATTTGTCCCAACCCTCGTACCAGACATATTCCTTCCGTCCATCTTTGACGATATGACCAATATGCTCGTCGATCTTTTTTGCCTTGCTCGTTTCCTGACCGGCGTACCAAGCGGGGCCGGAAAAGAGGATGATCTGATATTGGACGCCGTTGGGCAGGGACTCGACCGATTTTGCCAATTCCTTTCGCATCAATTTGTCCTTTTCTCCCCTCATCGAGGCGGAGAAATCGACCACAAAGATGACCTTCTTGGAAACGGATTTGGCTCCAAAAAAGGAAACCATGCCGCCATCTTCTCCCATGTCGAACGACATGCTGGTGCCAAAGCTATCTCCGGCTCCTATCGGATCGAAAGTCGTCAGGGTCGTGTTGATCTCCGGCATGGAAACTGCCGAAGCAGCTTGCACCGTCGTCACCTGCATCTGGGCACTGGCCGTTTGAACGGGGGCACGTTTGATTTTTTTGACCTCGTTCTGCTCTAGTATGTCGGAATCAAGATTGGCAATCGCAGAGGCCGTAATCTGAGGTGGTTTGGGACGCGGCATCGCCAGTCCGACAAACCCAAGCAGCACGAAGATAGCGACGTGAATCAAAACTGCCACAGCGATCGACGACAGCTTCTCCCTGGAGTCGGATTGCTTCTCGTGAGCGTGAACCATCTCACCGTCTGCGACGATGAAGGATCGCGATTGAGCTGAGAGTTGCGAAGGGTCGTGAGCTTCCGCCTCATCTTCTTCTGCTGCCTCCACGACCATCACTTCCGAGTCATTGGGAACGGTCTTCGAGGCGGGATCTGCTGCGAGAGTGTCTGGGTGCGCGGCAACTACCTCCTCTTCCTGAGGTGGAGTGATTGTTCGGGCGGGTGGTGTGACCGGCACGATGGTTTCCTCAGCGACAACCTCCACTTCAGCCTTGGGCGCGGGCGCTGTTTTTGCCTCCTCTTCGGCCATCATCACAGCCAGAGAATCATCGTGCAACGAATCATCCAGACGGCGGGCATGGCGGTAGTGCACCAAGGCGGTCGCGGCGTCGCCGGTGTGAAGCAAGGTCTGGGCATAGGCCAGACGTCCCCAGGCCGAATCCGGCTTCGTGGCAGCGAACAGTGCGAGTGCCTGCTTCAGGCCCTCCCAGCATTCGCATTGATTGGCGAGTTCGACAAGTCGATGCGCCTGAGCCTCTTCCTGCGGAGCAACTGGGGCTTCTCGTAGCAACTGATCAAACTCATCCCCGGCACCGCGAGTCGCGAGCTTTTCGGCCAGTTCCAGTCGGACAGACCAATCAAAAGGTTCGTCATCGAGCCCCTGTTTCAAGAGCGCTTCGATGCGAGTCATGTTCGTGGAGGAGTCTTGAATGCTGAGACGGGGAAAAGACCCCTCCTTCCTCAAATCATTTTGCCTTGAGCCCTTCCACTTTGTCGGTGGTGGGGAGATAGCGATAGTAAACTTCCAGCATCAGGCAACCCCAAGCAGTGTTCATGATGTGGGAATCTTCGGCTCCATGGCCTCCGACACCCGGCTTGGTCCAAGAACCATCGGGATTTTGGGCATCGAGCAACTTGGCCTGAAATTTTCCGTTGTAGTCCTCCCACTCTTTGCCGCCATGGAGGAAGAAAGCCTGGGTGTTGTAGTAGGGCGCGTAGAAATTGGTGCCCGGAGTCGGATTGGCGTATTTCTGGGAGAGGTAGGACATTCCCTTCTTGTATTCGGCTGACCCCATCTCGTCCCAGATCTGCATGCCCAACAAGGCTGCCCCGGTCAGCGTTGGTTTTCCGGTTGGATTGTCGGGGGTGTATTTGAAAGCACCCGCCTGATCCTGAATCTTCTTCAGGTAAGCCATGGATTTGTCGAGAGCCTTGTCGACTCCGGGAAATTTCTTCCCGGTATTGTGAGCGGCTTTCAGCGCCTGAATCTGCCAACCGGCGACCGACATGTCGTCGCGGTTGTTCTGGGCGTAGCCATAGGCCCAGCCACCGAAATCGGTCTGACCATCGACGATGTGGTCGACTGAACGCCGGAGCACCGATTCCAAGCCGGGCACCGGACGACCGCTCTCCTTGGTCATGGTATAAAGTTCGCAGAGCGCATAGGTGGCGATGGCGTGTTCGTAGGACTTGTGATTGCCTCCCTCGCCATTCCACATGTAGCCGTCCTTTTTCTTGGCGACCTCCATCAAGTAGAGGGCGGATCCGACCACCGCTTCACCGAACTTCGGAGACTCGGGTGTCTCGCAATGCCCGAGGTAGGCGAGTAAGCTGAGACCGGTCATGGCGCAGTAATATTTCTCCCCAAATGAGCCGTTCTCATTCTGCTGCTTGGCCAGCCATTCAAGGGCATTGCGCACCGCTTTCTCGGCGCGGTCTTCGCCGCCGCTCTCACGGAGACGCTGCATGCGCTGAGACATGCTGCAACGGGAACGCATCGCGGGAGGAATGGCTCCCATGTTGGAGACATCACCAAAACCACTCATCGACATGCCCAGTCCGGTGTCGCCATCGGAAATGCTGACCATGGTGAGGTCGGCCGTCATGTCCGGCATATCGGGAATGGCCACGGCGGAAAACGATTCCACGCTGACAACGGGTTGCGCAGAGGTCACGGCCGAGGCAGTGCGCTGCTGCATCTTGGTGACCGTTTTGTTATCGAGGCTCTCCTCCCCATTGTCGGCTACCGCCGAAGCTGTGATCTGAGGTGGGTTGGGACGTGGCATGGCCAGCCCGACCAAGCCAAGCAGGAATAGAATGGCGACGTGAACAAGCACCGCTACCACGACAGCGGACAGCTTCTCCTTGGAGTCGGGATTTTTCTCGTGGGCATGCACCATCTCGCCTTCGCCGACGATGAAGGCGCGCTCACCGCTATGATGCTCTTCTCCGACATACTCGCCGTCTTCGTTGTAGATCTCTGCGACTTGGGCATCGGCGTCATCATCCTCCAAAGCCACTGCGACGGATTCGACTGGTGTGGCAGCGACCGCTGGTGTTGAAGGCTTGGCCGGAGGAATCTCGGGCACGGCTGCTACTACCGCTGCGGCTTCCGCCGGTTTGGCTTCGTCTTTTTTAGTCTCAGCTGCAGGCGGGGGAGCGAGAGGTTTGGGAGTCAGCGGCACGGGAGCCGGAACGACAACGGGTGGTTCTTCTTCAGCTGCGACGTCTTCAGCGGCACGAGTGGATTCCACCGAGCCAGTGCTTTCTTCCAGAGCCGTGACGGCAGCCACTGCAGAGGTCAGAGCCATCTTGTCTTCCTCCTCTTCCTTGACTTCCACCACCGCCACGGACTCGTCTTTGGCCATCGCGAGCTCCGCTTCGATGTCGATCGAGGGATCCAGAATGGCGGCGACTTTGAAATGGGACTCGGCTTTCTCCTTGTCACCCTCGGCGCGATGGAGGCGTCCCTTCAGCAAATGTCCCTGTCCGCTGGCTGCGTTCTCTTCCAAAAAGACGTCCAGCATCTCGTGCGCCTTGGCGGGATTCGTCTCAGCGATCAGTTGGGCTGCGAAAACCTGATCCTTCTCACCTGCCGGAATCTCGGGAGCCTCCAACAGCAACTTTGCGGCCTCCGCGGCATTGCCGGCCTGAGAATGTTGGGTGGCGAGCGAACGACGCACCGGCCAGTTGGAAGGAGACGCCTGGAGCGCCTTTTCTAGCAAAGAGATTTCGTGGGACATGAGGAAGTTTTTGGGGGAAAACTTTGAGCGTTTCAGAAATAGGAATGTTGCCGCAGAGCCGCCGGTTTGGCGGATCGGAAACATACTGGTTTTGAGCCAGTGAAGTCAATCCTTGTCACTTATTGGCGAAGGAGAATACCGTTTGTGACAAGAAATTGACCGAATTGGGCGCGAGATCAGGGGAATTCGCCCGATCACTCGCCCAATTGAGTGGCGAGCGCCTTTTCCATGGCCCTCTCGACCAGGATGGTTGCCAGCACTTCGGTCGCCTCGTCCAGCGTTTGATTGGCGCGTTTCAAGGCTTGGGCGTTTTTTCCGGAATCCGCCAAGGCTGCCCGCACCGCATCCGCGGCGCCACGAATGGTGGCGATCTCCGATTCATTGAGAGCGTCACTGGCGGCGGCCAAAGCCTGATCGACCGCCGGAAGCAGTTCATCGCTTTTCATCTTTGCCTCGGTCCAGATCCGCTCGTTCATGTCATCGAAGGCATGATCGATGGACTCGGAAATCATCGCTTCCACTCGTTCGTCATCCACATCAACGGCGGCGTCTCGGATTTCCAGCACCTGATCTTTTCCGGTAGCGGTGTCGCGAGCCAGCACTGTCAGGATGCCGTTTTCGTCGATGGAAAACTGCACGCCAACTCGTGCGCTGCCTTTGGGCCCGGGGGCAAAATCGATGGAAAACTGACCGAGTTCCCAGTTGTCCCGCGCCATCTCGCGCTCGCCTTGCAGTGCACGAACGAGGATGGATCTCTGATTCGCCACCGCATTGGTGAACAACTCGCCCGCCTTGGCGGGAATGGTGGTGTTACGCGGAATGATCACGTTCATCAGACCGCCGAACGTCTCGATCCCGAGCGATAGCGGCGTCACGTCCAGCAGGACCACGTGACGAACGCGCCCGCAGAGGATGCCCGCCTGAATCGCCGCGCCCAGCGCGATGGTTTCGTCGGGATGCTGGGAAATGTCCGGCGTCATCCCGAAGATGCCTTCAACCGTGTGGCGCACCAGCGGTATGCGGGTGCTACCGCCGACGAGAATCACTCGATCGAGCCCCAACACAACAGGGTTGGATCCGGGACTTGACCCTGTTTGGTCCAGCAATCCGGCGGCACTGAGGGCGCGAAGACAATGGGAGCGCGTCCGATCGATGATGGGGCGAGCGACTTTTTCGAAAGACTCTCGGGAAATTTCTCCCTCCCAACTCCGAGTCTCGTGGAAAAACGGTAGCCGAATCTCAACCGAGTTGGCGCTGCTGAGGGCTTCCTTGGCGCGTCGCGATTCAGCCAGCAGAGTGGCGGTCTGTTCTGGGTTTAGGTGGTTGGGTAGCCCGAGTTCGATTTTGAGAAAGTCGGCAAAAGCCTCGTCGAGATCGTCGCCGCCCAGTCGAGTGTTGCCATCGGTGGCGATGACCTGAAAGACGCCGTCGCGAAGTTCGAGAAGGGAAAGGTCGAAGGTGCCGCCGCCGAAGTCGTAGACTGCCACCCGTGAGTTCTCGTCCAACTTGTCCAAACCGTAGGCCAGGGCTGCGGCGGTCGGTTCGTTGAGGATGCGCTCGACGGTGAGTCCCGCGAGTTCGCCCGCCCGCTTGGTGGCGTTGCGCTGGCCATCATTGAAATACGCTGGCACGGTGATGACGGCGCGT
>JAGROX010000204.1:16057-22525 GCA_020440025.1 Verrucomicrobiia bacterium | reverse complement strand
TCGGGTTTCAGTCGTTTGTTGTCGTCGAGGGCGATCTCGGCCCAGTCGCCATCGCCCGATTCCACGGTGTAGCCGAGGTCGGTCACATCGTCCTCGGCGAGATCCTCGCGGCGTCGACCCATGAATCGTTTCACCGAAGCGATGGTGCGACCCGGCGCGACGGCCCGCATCCGGGCGGCGGTTTTCCCGACCAGCGGAGGGCTGGTCGCGTCTTTGGGGTAGTGCACCACCGAAGGCGTCAGTCGCTGTCCATCGCCATCGGCCAGCAGGATGGGAAAGCCGGAATCGACCACGCCGACGAGCGAGTTGGTCGTGCCGAGATCGATGCCGATGATGAGGTCGTCGTTCTTCTGGGTCATGGGGCGAGGAGTGATCGTAGAGCTCGAGGTCGCCGTTGTCATGGGCGATCCTCAACGTGGCGGGAACTGGACCGTTGTCGAGCGCTTCTGAAATCGCCGGTTTCTCGCTCGCTCGGCCCCTACGTCAAAATCGCAAACGAGGACGGGGGCAGGGGAGACCGTTGGCGGACGCCATCGCGGGGGAAAAGGCTTTTGCCCGGGCCACTGGCATCGGCCAAAGTCACAGCTCCGTATGAAACCTTCTTTTTTCCTCCATTCGGTCATCTTCGCCCTTGGCGTCGCCCTCGTTTTTCCCGCTTTCGCCGAGGATGCGAGTGGCATCGTCTACCACGACAAGAACGGCAACGGCGTCCGTGATCAGGGTGAGCCCGGCCTGCCCGGAGTCGCCGTCTCGAACCAGCGGGAGGTGGTGCAAACGGACGCGGAGGGCCGCTGGTCCCTTCCCGTCACGGACGACACGATTCTTTTTGTGGTAAAACCTTCGGGTTGGAAAACGCCGGTCAACGAGTTTCAACTTCCGCAGTTCTACTACATCCACAAGCCGAAGGGCTCACCCGAGAACTTCCGCTATCCCGGTGTCGACCCGACCGGTCCACTGCCCGAATCGATCGAATTCGCACTCAGTCCGGTGGAGGAACCGGCGCAGTTCAAAGCCATCTTTTTTGGGGATCCGCAACCCTCGACGATCGAGCAAGTGAATTACATCGCCGATGACGTCATTGCCGAGCTCATCGGAACAGATGCGAAATTTGGGGTTACTCTCGGCGATATCATGTTCGATCACCTCGAGCTATTCGAGCCGTCAAATGCCAACGTTGCTCTCGTCGGCATCCCCTGGTACAACGTGATCGGCAATCACGATCTCAATTTCGAGGCAACCGACGACGCGGATTCGGACGAGACTTTCCACCGTCACTTCGGACCGAACTACTACAGCTTCGACTATGGTCCGGTTCACTTCATCAACCTCGACGACGTCGAATGGGGCCGTCGCAATGCCGAGGGCAAGTTGACCTATGTGGGAGGCCTCGATGAGCGCCAGCTCGCTTTTGTGAAGAACGATCTCGCTCTCGTGCCGGAGGAGAAGCTCGTGGTGCTGATGATGCACATCCCGCTCACTACGGTGGAGAATCGCACCGAGCTCTATCGGCTCATCGAGAAACGGCCCTACACGCTCTCGATCTCGGGCCACACCCACTGGCAGGCGCATCAGTTCATCGACGAGGCGGATGGTTGGCAGGGTGACGGCCCGCATCACCACATCGTCAACGTCACGGTCTGCGGAACCTGGTGGAAAGGCGAAAAGGACGAGCGTGGAATCCCCCACGCCACGATGCGCGACGGTGCCCCCAACGGATATTCCATCATGAGCTTCGATGGCACGAGCCATATTCTCGATTTCAAGGCGGCACGTGAGCCGACCGACTACCAGTTTCACATTCACGCGCCCAACGAGATTGCGGTGGAGGATGCGGAGAAGACACTCGTCCACGTGAATGTCTTTAATGGGTCCAAAGACTCGACCGTGCGTATGCGGGTCGGGGAGGACGGCGAATGGATCGTTCTGGACAAGGTCCTCGAGCCCGATCCCTACTACGTGGAGACCCGCGACCGAGAGATGGCGGCTCGCCCCGAAGCGACGAATCACCTGAATCCTCCGATCCTTTCCGATCATCTTTGGAAAGGATTTCTCCCGGCGGGAATCCCGGCCGGTTCTCATCCCATCCAGGTCGAGGCGACCGATGCGTATGGGAGGTTGTGGAAGGATGAGAAGGTGATCCGGGTCGGCAAGCCCCGGTGAGTGCCGTCAGCCAGCGATCAGGTTCATGAGACGTTCCTGGACCTGGCGTTCCCATTTTTCGAAAAAGCCGAGCTTGCCGGTGGCGGCGAGTGCTTGGTCGAAATTCTGCGATTCCGCTGCGGCGATTTCGAAATCGGCAAAGCGATCGGTCACTGCCGTTCGTTCGCGTTGCAGCTTTCCGAGCAAGGCTTGGAGTTGCTGCTGGGCGACGATCTCCGCCTCGGCGAGGAGGGCTTTTGCCAACGCGGAACTGGCGGCGGCCCGGCGTTTCAGAACGTCGTCGGCCTGGGCGAGGAGACCGCCGACTTCGGTGAAAAAATCCATCATGGCGGGATCGACCGCCGCTTGTCGGCTGAGAGTCACGCCATGGAGTTCCAACCAGTGCCGGAGGCGTTGACCGGGTGAGCGAAGGATCTGGTAGGCGCGATTGACGGCGACGGCGCGTTCGGCATCGCCGGTGTCGGCATCGGGATGCAGCTCTCGACTGAGTTGCCGCCAGGCGCACTCGACGGCGTCGGGATCGAGGTTGAGTCGACGCTCGAGATTGAGAGTGGCGAAGGCGTCGTCCATGAGGCGCAGGGGCGATGAGGGATCATCGCTCTCCCATTTTCAGGCCGCGAAGCTCTCGCCGCAGGAGCAGGTGACGACGGCGTTGGGGTTGGTGACTTTGAAACCGCCCTGTTGAAGGTCGTCGCTGTAGTCGAGCTCCGATCCCGTAACAAAAAGGGCGCTCTTCGGATCGATGACGACCCGGACGCCATTGGATTCGACCATGATGTCGCGATTGGCCGGTCCATCGACAAGATCCATCTTGTACTGCAATCCCGAGCAACCGCCGCCAACGACGGCCACCCGCAATCCACCGGCATCGAGCCGCCCCTGCTTTTTCAACAGCGAACGCAACTGAGCCGAAGCGCCATCGAGCACCTTGATGAGTGTCTCGTTGCCGAGCTTGTATTTAATTTCCGAGAGGGGAGTGGTGGCAGACATGGGAAGAGAAGGAGTGTATCCGACTTAGGTGACCTTGTCGTTGTCGGAGAAATCGATCGCTTCGTAGACTTCCGAAAGAGGAAGCTCAGCGTCAATCTCCGGAAGTGAAATCGTATCGTTGGAGATTTCGAATCTCTCCATCCGAAATCCGCTTCCGTCAGACAAGCGCCGATGAACCGTCACGGCGGCGGTATCGGGTTCGACCAAGATAAGAGCATTCAGGCTCGGGATGTCGAGATAGGCTTCGAGTTTTTCTCCGAGGTCGGTTCGACGGGTCGAGTCACTGAGTACTTCGCCGATCACCGTGGGATGATCCTGAAAGAAGTCTGAGTCGGGATTTTGTTCGCACACCACCATGAAATCCGGATAGTAGAACCGGGTCTGCTCCGCATGGCGGATCCTCACCTTGGTGTCGCTGTTGAAAGGTCGACATGATTTTCCGCGAAGCTGAGCGCCAAGGGACAGCAGGCAATTCAGTGCGATGGCATTGTGACGGTTGCTGCCTCCAGCCATCGCATGCAAGACACCACCGAGATACTCGTGTTTTATCGATGATGCGATCTCTCCCGCGAGATAGTCATCGATCGAGACAAGAGGTGGATACTTTAGCGCTGACATGGAAATGAGAATAGCGTTTTTTGAGTTGCCGAACAAGTGGCGTCACGGTCTTTTCCAAGCCTTCCCCGGCTTCAACAGTTTTGCCCAGAAGTCGTGGTAGGGATGCACCGTGAGCACCTCGGTGCCGTCGGAGTTTTCCAAGGGCCGATCTTCATTGGCCCAGGCAAAGATGGAACCCCGAAGATTGGCGACATTCTCGTACCCGTCTTTCTGGAGGGCACGGGCCAACTTTGAGGAACGGTAGCCGACCGAGCAGTAGGCAACGATCTCCTGGGGAGTTCGCCCGGTGTCTTCGAGGTATTGAGTGACCTCGGATGCCGACCTCAGGTTCACCGCGTTGGGCAAATGGCTAACGGCGTATTCGTGGGGCTTCCGACAATCGATGATGAGCAGATCGTCGCCCGAGGTTTTCTGCCTGTCGGCCAAGGCGGCTGGCGAGAGGTGGGTCACATCGGAAAAGTCTTCGGAGATCATCGCCTCGATCGAGGGGAGATCGTTGAGTTTTTGCAGTTTGTCATAGCCGTAATACCCGGCAGCCAGCAGGCCCATTCCCACGACGAGAATGGCACCACTCCAGAGGGAAAACCGGGAAGGCATGACGAGAATCTAAGCTCAGGAGGCGCTGCTGCCGTCCTGCTCTTTCGCTTTTCCTGAGGCTGTTGACTCTTCACGAAAGGCGGTGATGAACAGGAGAAAGGCAGCGATACAGATGCAGGAGTCGGCCACGTTGAAGGAGGGGAAATGGCCGCCGGAGCTGGGGAAGAGCTTGTCGTAGAGCGGGAGTTTGAAATCGAGGAAATCGACCACGTAACCGCGATTCGGAAGGATGCGATCGGTAAAATTGCCGAGCACGCCGGAGATCAGGAGTGCAGCCGACGTTTTGCCGGCCTCGGTGGGAAAGGCGTTTTTTCGCCAGAGGACGATGATGGCAGTGACGGCCGAGATTGCAATGGCACCGAAAAGCAGATTGGCATGATCCCATCCGTTCAGGGTTCCCCAAGCCATCCCGGTGTTGTGGACGCGGACGATGTTGAAAAAGCCCGGGATTACCTCGATGGGTGGACGGCCCGGTCCGGTGTAGGGATCGGGGAAATTCGCCAGGATCAGATACTTCGTGATCTGATCGAGCACGTAAAGGGGCAGGCTCAGAAAGAGAAAGTAGCGCATGGCGTCAGGAGGCTAGTGCGATCACGCGAGAGCGGTGACGACTTCGGCGCAGCGTTGGCAGAGTTCGGCGTGATCCGGATTGCCACCGAGCGGCAGAGAGCGTCGGCAGCGGGGGCACTCGGGATCGATGGTCTCGGCCACGGTGATTTTTGTCGTGTCGCCTTCGACGAGGGTGAATCCGGAAACCATCAGGAACTCGAGGGTGTCCTCCCGCTGCTTGCCGAGTAGGGAAGTGGCCGGATCGTCGGCAGGCAGGGTGATACTGAGGGCTGCGCGCTCGCGTTTGCGGAACTGGCCGGCCTTGATCGCTTCATCAATGGCGATCTGGGCGGTGTCACGGAGGCGCTCGAACTGGGCAACCTGCTGGGTGGCGGTCTCTCCAGCAAAAGCCGGGTCGGCATCGGGGAAGGTTTCCAGGTGAACCGATTCTTTGTGGCCGGCGAATTCCCAGGCTTCGTCGGCGGTGTAGGCGAGGATGGGCGCGAGCAGGCGGGTCATCGACTCGAACACTCGATGCATGGCCGTCTGAGTGGCGCGGCGTCTCGGCGAGGTGACTGCGTCGCAATACATGCGGTCCTTGGTGATGTCGACATAGAGCGCACTGAGGTCGACGGCACAGAACTGGTTCAGGGTGTTGAATACCTTGCGGAATTCGTAGTCGGCGTAGGCGGCGCGGCATTCGGTGACGACCTTGTTGAGACGCTCGAGGATCCAGCGATCGATGAGGGTAAACTGTTCATCGGAGACCGCGTCCTTCGCCGGGTCGAAATCCGAGAGATTCGCCAGCAGGATGCGGAGCACGTTGCGGAAACGGCGATAGGGTTCGGCAGTCTGCTTAAAAAGTTCTTCGCCGAAGGGCACTTCGTTTTGCCAGTCCACGCTTGCCGCCCACAGGCGCACGATGTCGGCACCGTATTTGTCATAGAAATGGGCGGCATCGATCGGCTTGCCGGACGCTTCGGCGTCGGATTTCGAGAGCTTTCCTTTTTTGTCCTTGTCGACGACGAACCCGTGAGTCAGGACGGCCTTGTAGGGCGCATGACCGCGCACGGCGACACTGACCATGAGGGAACTCTGGAACCAGCCGCGATGTTGGTCGGTGGCCTCGAGATAGAGATCGGCCGGGGTGTGGAGTTCCGGGCGTCGATCCATGACCGCGACGTGGCTGGAACCGGAATCGATCCAGACATCGAGGGTGTCATGACAGCGTGTGGTGCCGATGGGCAGATTGAGTTGTTCCGCCCACCAGGCGTCGTCCTTTTCGAACCACAGATTGGTGCCGCCGGTCTCGGTGAGGTCGGCGACTTTGCGGGCGAGATCGGCATCGATGATGGGTTTCTCGCGATTGCCGGCTGGATAGAACACCGGAAGCGGCACGCCCCAGGTGCGTTGGCGGGAGATGCACCAGTCGGGGCGGGATTCCACGGTGCCAAAGATGCGGTTGCGCCCCCAATGCGGGAGCCACTCGACCTTGTCGATTTCCTCCAGCGCGGTCTGGCGGATTTTGTCGATGCTGATGAAAAACTGCGGCAC
>JAGROX010000204.1:0-15890 GCA_020440025.1 Verrucomicrobiia bacterium | reverse complement strand
GACGGGGGACAGGAGTCCGAGGTCGTTCTCCTGACCGGCGCGGTAGTCATCGGCTCCGTGTCCGGGAGCGATGTGAACGGCTCCGGTGCCGGTCTCGGTGGTGACAAAGTCGGCCATGATCACCTTGGAATGGCGATCGAGGAAAGGATGCTGGGCGGTGGCCCCGGCGAGGATCTCACCTTTGAACTCGGCGAGCTCGCCGACGGGGGCGAATCCGGTCTTGGCGGTGAAGGCCTCCAGGAGTTCTTTGACGATGATGAAGTTTTCCGTCCGGCCATCCTCGGCATGGGCAAACTCGCCCTGGGCATAGGTGAACTGCGGATGAAGGGCGATCCCGAGGTTCGCGGGCAGAGTCCATGGGGTCGTCGTCCAGATGACGAGGCTGCTTTTGCCGGCGAGTTCACCGGAGGTCAGCGGCAATTTCACAAAGATAGCCGGATCGCTGCGATCCTCGTATTCCACTTCGGCCTCGGCGAGAGCTGTCTGTGCTCCGTAGCTCCAGAGAACGGGTTTCTTGCTCTGATAGACGAGTCCCTTGTCCACGAAGTCGCCAAAGACTCGGATGATGTCCGCCTCGTATTCCGGGGAGAGCGTCAGGTAGGGATGATCCCAATCGCCAAAGACGCCGAGGCGGCGAAACGAATGGCGCTGAATGTCGATGAACTTGCGAGCAAAGGCCTCCGAGCGTCGGCGGATTTCGGCGGGCTCGAGACCGCGGGATTCCTTGACGACTTTGAACTCGATGGGCAGGCCGTGGCAATCCCAGCCGGGGATGTAGGGGCAGTGATAGCCTGCCATGGTCTTGCTCTTGATGACCAGATCCTTGAGCACCTTGTTCAGCGCGGTGCCCATGTGGACGTCTCCATTGGCGAAGGGGGGGCCATCGTGCAGGATGAAATCCTCGCTTCCGGCGGCTTTGCGGCGATCCACAATCTGACCGTAGAGGTCCTGAGATTCCCACTTTTCGAGACGGGCGGGCTCGCGTTGCACCAAGTCGGCGCGCATGGGGAATTCCGTCTGCGGCAGATTGAGGGTGGGCTTGTAGTTGGCGCTCTGGTCCTGGCTCATCAGTTTGAGGGGAAGTAAAAAAGGCGCCGGGGACTCCGGCGCGGGCTGGCGAAGGTAGCACCCGCGTTTCCCGGGGTCAATTAGGGTCCGTAGCGGTCCAATTCTGGACGCAAAAACTCCCGCCAAGGGCTCCGCTTCCCTGAAGGAAACGAGTGAGCGCTTGCGGGAGATTGAAGAAGGGGGAGGCGTCTAGCCAGCTGAAAGCGCGATCACCAGGTGGTGATGTTGTCGCTGGACTTGCTGCCCGAGTCGTCATCCTCGTTGTTGGCACCAGCGCTCCAGACGATGACACCTTGAGGGATGAAAGGGGCATCGTCCACGAAAGAAGGCGAAGGGATGCGATTGTTGTAGTCGGTATCCATGACCACTCGGTAATATTCAGTCCATGGATCCCAGAGCTCGCCGCCGCCATTCTGGTTGGAGTGGACTCCCTTGCGATATTTGCCTTGTCCGGCGGGTTTGGCTTTGCTGCCGCTGTAGAACGGAATCTGGCGGGGATTCAATCCTCCCGATTTGGCTTCGTTTTCCGCAGCCAACAGAATGTCCATGAGCGATTCATCGCTGAAGTCTGGATTGCTACCATCATCAGGCCCCGGATTGCGCTTCGGATATTTGCGATACTCGGTGAAGTAGGCTGCGATTGAGTTTTTCAACTGAAGGGCGTCATTGGTGCCGGCCATTTCGTTGGCTTTTTTCAGTACGCCTTTGGAAGCGGGGATGGTAATGCCTGCCAAAATGCCGATGATCACAATCACGATCAACAGTTCGATCAACGTGAAACCACGCGAGGAGCCATGGCGAGGGGAAAAGGGAATGAGGGATGATGATGGTTTCATAGTGGTTTGTGACGTTGACGAAGTTCCGGGGAAACTGGCAAGATAGAAATGAAATTTCCTGAAATTCGTTCCGATCTTTGACGAATCAATGTAAACACATTGTCAATATCTTGGTCAAGCATGGTTTTTGAATTTGAAGGCCGATTTTCGCCGAATCACTTGCGCCGCTTGATGATTTCGATTTGGCTCTTTCGATTCGAGATGCGGACATCAGGGCCATCGCTTACTCGATTTTCTCGTGAGTAATCCCTTCCTAGCAATCCTTCGCCAGCACACCAAGGGGCCCGATTTTCGACCGGCGACCAAGTCCGAACTGGCGCGTGAACTGGGAATCGCCTCGGATGATCGGGCCGAATTTCGCCGGGCGCTACGTACTCTGGAGGCCTCGGGCGAGTTGGTCTGCGGCAAGCGATCCCGCTACGCGCCGCCGAGCCAGTCGTCCGGTGGCGCTCAAAAAATCACCGGCACGATTTTCTTCCCGGCGAATGAAAAACGTCGGCACGGTTTTTTCCGACCCGATCCCGAGTTGAAAAGTCTTCCGGCCCTGAAGGCGGTGACGGGAGATATTTTCGTCCCGGCGCGATTTTCGGCCACGGCGATGCACGGTGACCGGGTGGCGGTGAAGCTCACTAAAAGGGAGGCGCCGAGATGGCATCGTCACGTCAAGAGTCGACGGGATCGCTCCGGGCAGGACGAGAATACCATGGAAGCCGGAGTGGTTGAAATCCTCAGTCGGGGGCAAACGCGAGTCGTTGGCACCTTTCGCCAGCATGGCAGGTATGCCCACCTGCTGCCGGATCATCCGAGTTTGCCCGCCAGTTTCAATCTCGAGGGATCCCTGCTCGGCGCCCGCAATGGCGACAAGGTGGTCGGCGAGTTGCTTGCCTGGGATTCACCGAATGTGCCGCCGCAGGCTCAATTGATTGAGGTGCTGGGGCGACCCGATGCGCCCGGGGTGGACGTCCTGACGGTGATTCATCGCTATGGGCTGCCCCTGAAATTTCCCGACGTAGTGTTGGCCGAGGCTGATACCCTGCCCGATGCGGTCGACGACGAGACCGAGCTGGCTCGTCGCGAGGACTGGCGGGACCGCGAGGTTTTCACCATCGATCCCGAAGACGCCAGGGATTTCGATGACGCCATCTTTGTCCACGCCTTTCATCCCGACGAAGGGGGCGGCTGGGAACTCGCCGTACACATTGCGGATGTCTCTCACTATGTCAGATCGGGCTCGGCCATCGATCGCGAGGCAAAAAAACGCGGCAACAGCGTCTACCTCGCCGACCGGGTGCTTCCCATGCTTCCCGAGAAGCTGAGTAACGGACTCTGCAGTCTGAAGCCGGGAGTGGATCGGCTCACGCACGCGGTGATCATGCGATTCGATCGGAAAGGCCAGCAGACCTCTGTCCGTTATGCCTCGGCCGTCATTCGCAGTCGCCGCCGCTATACCTATGAGGAAGCCTTCGTGCGGTTGAATCTTTCCAACGGAGAGATCGATCACTTCGATCCGGAGGAAGCCTCTCTTGGGCATCATTTGAAGCGTGCCTGGGATCTCGGCAAACTCCTGCGGGAAAATCGCTATCGGGCTGGGGCCTTGGATCTCGATTTTCCCGAGGTCCGGGCGGTGCTGGATGATCAGGGGCGGGCCATCGACGTGAAGCGCAGCGACTACGATGAATCACATCAACTCATCGAGGAATTCATGCTGGCCGCCAACGAAGCCGTCGCTCGGGAAGCCAAGAATGCCCAGGCGCCTTCCCTCTACCGAATTCACGAGGATCCCGATCCCGACCAGCTGTTTGAATTTGCCTTTCAGGTCGGTGGCTACGGCTATCAGGCCGGCGATGTCACCATTCGGGCCGAGTTGCAGAAAGTGTTGCGAGCGATTCGAGGAAAACCCGAAGAGCACGCGCTCAAGATTGCTCTGCTCAAGAGTTTGAAACGCGCCGCCTACAGTGCCGAGCCGATGGGGCACTACGGTCTGGCCAAGGTGAATTACACTCATTTCACCAGCCCCATCCGCCGCTATGCCGATTTGGTGATTCATCGTGTCCTGCGTCGATTGGTCGCGAGCCGTTCGGACGGGGCCACGAGGACGGATGTCGATACCACTCCCGGACAAGGGCAACTCGCGGAAATTGCCAAACACATTTCCGAAACTGAACGAGTGGCGGCGGATGCCGAACAGGAAACGCGGCGGATGAAACTCATCGAGTATCTGGTCAGGGTCAGTGGCGAGGAAAACGGCCGCGCTTTTGACGGCATCGTTTACGACGTGCGGCCCATCGGGGCCTTCATCGAGCTGACGGATCTACTCATCAAGGGCCTGATCCGCAAGGATGACCTGCCCGCCGGGTATTATCGATTCGATGCCGCGCGGAATCGCATCATGGATCCGGGCGGGAAATTCCAACTCGCCGTGGGTCATCGGGTCAAAGTTCGGGTGGCGAGGATCGATCATTCTCGCGGGTTCATTGATTTCGCGCTGGTTCAGGAGTGATCGATCGCCGTCCCCGGTATCCGAAATTGACGCTTGATCGAATCGAGGGATCAGGGACCATCCCGGTGTGGACGAAACTCTCGATGGCATGCCCTACGAGGAACTCAGTCGGCTGTTGGTGGCCGGCGGGGTGAATCGTGTCCACGCCCTGCCGCTGTTCCGTTGGTTGCAGGGCGAAGCCGAGCGCGATTTTTTCGGGCCGGTGGAACGCTGGCTGGCCGCGCGCGGCGTGCCGAAGACAAACGTCGAACGGGTCACCGAAACCCCGAGTGGGGATGGCTGGACCAGCAAATTTCTCCTGCGCCTTGCCGACGGTGCCGAGGTGGAAACCGTGCTCATGGGGTATCCCGGTCGGTTCACTGCCTGCCTCAGTACGCAGGTCGGCTGCGCCATGGGATGCGTGTTTTGCGCGACGGGGCAGATGGGGTTTTCCCGTCACCTGACCGCGGGTGAAATCGTGGCCCAGGCGCACCATGTGGCCGCTGAGGTGAAGGCTCGCCACGGAGAGAAGCTGCGCAATGTGGTCATGATGGGAATGGGCGAGCCGCTCCACAACTACGACCCGACCATGCAGGCCTTGGAAACATTGACCGATCCCCGTGGCTTGAGCATCAGTCCGGCCCGGGTGACGATCAGCACCGTGGGACATGTGCCGGGCATTCTGAAGTTGGCGAGGAATCCCAAGAAATATTCGCTGGCCGTGAGTCTGCACGGAGCGACGGACGAGGAGCGTGGTAAACTGATTCCGATGAATCGCAAATGGCCGCTGTCAGAACTGATGGCGGCGTGTCGGGAATACTCCGAGATCAAAGGCCAGGAGGTCTTCATCGCGTGGACCCTGATCAGTGGCGTCAATGACGACGAGAAACAGGCGAGGCGATTGGCCGCGCTGCTCAGCGGCATGTCGGTACACATCAATCTGATTCCGCTGAACCCGACCGAGGGCTACGGCGAGCAGGCGCCCGAATCGCAAAAGGTGGAAGCGTTTCGGAAAATTCTGCGCGAATCTGGCTTGATCGTTACCGTTCGCCAGAAACGCGGCATCGATGTCGGAGCCGGTTGCGGTCAGCTCGCGACGACGAAACGGGAAAGACAGCCGTCGGTGGCCTGACGAAAAGTTATCTCACTCGTATTCCCACTTCGTGATCCAGGGATCGTCGAAGTCTTTCTGCATCTGCTTCAGCTTTTCCTGATACTTGCGCAGCACCTCGGCGTGGGCCGGATCGTCGGACAGGTTGTGCGCTTCGTTGGGATCGGTCGCGATGTGATAGAGCTCAAAGGCGGGTCGGTGAATGTATTCACCGACCGATTTTTGACCGTAGGGCGCGTCGAGGGAGTCCTGATACTGCGCCTGCCAACTGCTTGCCGCCCAGAGATCGGAGGCAAAGGGGTAGGGAAGTCCGTGAGCGATGTTCCAGATCAACTTGTATTCCTTGTCGCGAACCACGCGCATTGGATAGTACATCTGGATCTCGTGAAAGGTGTGGGAGGCAAAGATCGTTTCCCAGTGCTCGGCGTCAGGCTTGCCGAGGATCGGCAGCCAGGACTTGCCCTGGTAGGCGTCCAGTCCCTTGCGCGGTCCACGGTTCTCCTTGGCGGCATAGGGTTTGTCTTTCCAATACTGATTGGCGTCGACCCAGGCTTTTGGTCGATTCTTCTCGGCATCCAATCCGCCGGCGAAATCCAGCAGCGAAGGCGTGATGTCGATGTGACTGATCATTCCCTGGTGCCTCACTCCGCGATTCTCCTCGTAGGGATTTCTCACGACGAACGGCACCTTCAATCCGCCTTCGTAAACCGTCGTTTTGCCTCCGGAAAATGCCATGCCGTGATCGCTGGTAAAAATGATCATGGTCTTGTCGAAAAGATCGGCTTCCTTCAGGATTTCCACCAACCGGCCGATCCCCTGATCGACACGTGAGCAACTCTGATAGTACTGCGCCAGCTCTTCCCTGGTCTCTGGAGTATCCGGCAGGAATGGCGGAATGGGCACCTCGGAAGTTTGATAGAAGACTTCCTCCACTCCGGGGAAGGCCCCGTCGTTGGGCTTGTTGCCGAAAAGATCCGGTTTCAGTTTCCGCTCGGACGTCTCGTCCTTGCCGCCGCCGCGATGAGGATCGGAGGTCGCGAAGTAGATGAAAAAGGGCTTCTCATCTTTCGCGGTGATGAAAGACTTGCAGTTGTCGGCCATCTCCACCGCATTGCGACCATTGCCCTTCAAATAGGTTTCAAAGTGATAAACCTCTTCCGGTGCCACGTGATACTTGCCGATCTGAGCGGTGCGATAGCCTTCGTTGGCCAGCACTCGGGGCAGAGACAGCGACACCACATTGTGCCAGCTGGAGAATTTGTGAAAGTCGTGCTGATGGCCATACATGCCGTTGCGGTGATTGTGCAGACCACTCATGACGACTGATCGACTGGCGGCGCAACTTGCAGTGGTGGCGAAAGCATTGAGAAAGATCGTGCCGTCCGCCGCCAAGCTGTCGATGGCAGGCGTCTTGGCGACGGGATCGCCGTAGCAACCGAGGGTGGGACTCTCGTCATCGGCGATGACGAAGATGATGTTTTTTTCGGCCGCGCGACTGAGCGAAATCGACATCAGTGATGTCGCGACAACTAGCGCGAAGGATCTAAGACGGGAATACTTCATGGGGCGATTGTCGAAGTTGGCGGGTGCGGGGTCAAGTGTTGGTCGAGACGGAAATACTCATTTCATTCGGGTCGTGAGAAAAATGTGCCGGCCCAGGCGGCTCCAACGGTCTTGGCTCAATCACGGGCCTTTGAAAAAAAATCCTGTGGCACGGATCTGGCTTAAGAGGTTGTCGGGATCGATTTTGGCGATGAGACCTGTGAGTTTCTTCCCAGTCGGTGCCTTGGACCTAATGCTCGCTCCCTAAGGAGAATTGTTGGTCTGCCACCTGTTCTTTCAGGCGGTGAATTCGTCCCAGATGCCCGGAAATCATGCATGAATTTGATTGGAAATAAAATCGATGATTAAGACGTCAGCCAACCCGAATCCCGCTCCTTCAGATGAATCTTCTGACTACTATCCACCGGAAGCCGATAGAGGGGAACTGACGGAGAAGTTGGTTCAAGATCGGGGCTGCTTTGACATGGGCGTGATTCCTCCCGGGCGTGCAGCCCATGCATCGACGTCTGCGGTGTGCGGGTGTTGTTCGGTAGGATGTTTGCTTAATATTCACCTGCGAGACGGAGAAGTCGTGAATCTGTCGCCCGATCAGGATTATCCGGTCAATCGGGGAATGGCCTGTCCAAAAGGATGGGAAGCGCTGACTACTCTCCAATCTGAGCGCAGAGCCCGAGTTCCGATGTCTCGGTCCTCCCGGAACTCTTTGCTCCAAGAGATCGATTGGCCCACTGCGGCCCATACCTTTTGCGAGCGGTTTTCCGGTATCATTGAGAGTCACGGTCCGGAGTCTGTCGCGTTTCTCACTACGGGGCATATTTGCACAGAAGAGATGGCCCTGTTGGGGGCTTTCGCGAAGTTTGGCATGGGGCTCATCCATGGCGATGGTATTGCCCGTCAAGGAACGGCGACTGCCGCCTCGGCCTACCAGGAGTCGTTCGGGTTCGATGCACCTCCCTTCGCTTTCGCTGATTTCGAGGAGTCCGATGTCATTGTCCTGATTGGCTCGAACCTCTGCGTCACCCATCCCATTCTCTGGCAGCGGGTGTTGAAAAATCAACGTTCGCCCGAGATTCTCGTCATCGATCCGCGGAGAACGGAGACCGCAATGCAGGCCACCCGCCATTTGGCGCTGCAGCCGAATTCCGACCTCATCTTCTTCTACGGTCTGGCGCATTTGCTCATTCGCGACGAGTGCATTCGACAGGAGTTCATTGATGCCCACACGATTGGTTTTGATTCATTTAGGGCGCATTTGGCCGAGTTCACGCCAATCGAGGTCGCTGAGGTCACGGGGATCGATGAGACAGAATTGGAGATGATGGCCATGCTGGTTGGAAACTCGGAAAAGCGGGTTTCGTTCTGGTGGGATGGAGGGGTGAACCAGGGAAACGAAGCGACCCGCACGGCTCAAGCCATCATCAATCTTGCGCTCATGACCGGCAACATTGGTCGACCCGGCACCGGGGCGAATTCGCTCACGGGACTGGGAAACTCAATGGGGGCGCAACTTTTCAGCAACACCACAAACCTCCTCGGTGGACACGATTTTTCCAATCCGGTCGACCGAGAGAAGGTGGCCCGCATCCTCGGAATCGATCCTGACTCCATCCCTGATCGAAGGGGATGGGATTGCGATCAAATCCTCGATGGGATCGAAGCTGGGACGATCAAGGGGCTGTGGGTCATCGCCACCAACACGGCCCATTCATGGATCAAGCAAACGAGGATTCAAAAGCTCCTCGGGAAACTCGAGTTTCTCGCGGTTCAGGATCACCATGTGTCCCCCGAGACGGCTCAAAGAGCCGATCTCCTGTTGCCCACCGCCGTGTGGGGAGAAAAGGACGGCACCTTCATCAATTCCGAACGTCGAATTGGGTTGGTCAAAAGAGTGGTTCGCGCGCCTGGCCAGGCTCTCACTGACTTTTCGATCTTCCGTCTGCTCGCGGAATTCTGGGGATGTGGCGATCAATTTGCTCGATGGGAATCGCCGGAGGCAGCGTTCGGATTGCTTCGGGATCTCAGCCGAGATCAGCCGTGTGATATTTCAGGTATCGCCGACTATCGGGCCATTGACGATGCCGGAGGCATCCAGTGGCCTTGCACGGTGCCGTCAGAGGCGCTCGAAACCGAGCGTCGCCTTTTCGAGGACGGTGAATTTTTCACCCCGGACGGTCGGGCCCGATTCAGCTTCGATGCCATCGGGCTGCAGCGGCGGTGAGGTGGTCGAAATCGGTTTCATCGGGATCCACCTTCCGCGCAAAAACTGCTTGGCCCTCTTAAGCAAGAGTGCGTCAGTTGTGTCTCAAGGGGAGAGCACCCTCCTTCGGCCCTGACAAACTGATGCAATTGATCTGGAAAGTCCTGCGAGTCGTCACCCTGGGGGCGATTCTGATTGGCGTGCCCTTGGGGATTGCTGCCAGTTTTGTTGTTGAACATTTCGCCCGGTATTGGATTGCGCTGATCCTCCCCTTGATGGGGATTGTTTCCGTAGCGTTCTGGTATCTGATTTTTGGAACAGGAGCCATCGGACTTCGTGCTCGTCGCTTCGGCTGGTTTGCCTTGATTGTGATCGTCCTTGGTACCGGATTCCGGCTTTCGTTTCGCTATGACGGTTCCACCAGCGGGGCATCGCTTCCCCGCTATGTGCTTCGCTGGAAATCTTCAGAGTCCGAGGTGCTTCCAGGTTTTTCCGGGAATGAGGCACCCGCGCTGCCCAAACCGGTGGCAACCGAACCCGTCGAGGGCGCGGTCGATTCTCCTCAGCTTTATGGACCGAATCGCGATGCTACCTGGTCTGCAGACGCCATCACCGGTAGTTTTGACTGGGAGAACCATCCGCCCGAGGAACTCTGGCGTCAGCCCATCGGGCAGGGATGGTCCGGTTTTGCCGTTGTCGGACGTCGCGCTCTGACCATGGAGCAGCATGGAGATCAAGAAGTCGTCACCTGTTACGATCTTCTTACCGGGGAACTCCTTTGGACCCACCGCGACGACGCGCGATACTACCTGTCCTCTGTCAGTGGTGCGAAGGAGATGGCTGGCGACGGCCCGCGGGCCGTTCCGACGGTGAGTGGTGGGCGCGTCTACAGCTATGGCGCCACCGGGATTCTCAATTGCCTGAGTTTGGAAACGGGCGAAGCCCTCTGGCAACGGGAAGTGATCGAGGATCTGGGCAAACGCCTTCCCGAGTGGGGAAAGAGCACCTCGCCTCTCATCATCGAAGATCTCGGCATTCTCGTCGTCAGCGGAGTCGAAAACGGCGGGCCGACACTGTTGGCGTTTCAGATGGAAACCGGAGAACCCGCCTGGCAATACGAAGGCCACGGAACCAGTTACAGTTCGCCCAGTCTCGTCACCTTGCATGGCGAGCGTCAACTCGTCAGTGTGAATGGCCATGATGTCACTGGTCACTTGCCTGCCACTGGCGAGGAACTCTGGCGTTTTGATTGGTCGGGTAAGTTTCCCAAAGTGGCGCAGCCGGTTTCCGTTGGTGACAACCGGCTTCTCGTCACCGCGAGCTATGGTGCGGGAAGTTACCTCATTCAGATCGGAAAAGGCGAAGCGCCGGGCACATGGTCTGCCAGCGAGGTTTGGAAGACGACCCGGCTCAAGACCAAGTTCAGCTCGGCCGTAATTCGCGATGGGTTTGCCTACGGACTCGATGAGGGCCGCCTCGCTTGCGTGGATTTGAAAGATGGTTCTCGAGTGTGGAAAGACGGCAAATATGGCTTCGGCCAGAATCTTCTGATCGGTGATCACCTACTCGTTCAAGCCGAAGAAGGGGATGTTGTTCTCGTCGAAGCGACTCCCGAGGCCTTTCGCGAAACCGCACGAATCAAGGCGCTCGATTCCATGACTTGGAATCCTCCGACTTTCGCCGGTCGCTACCTACTGGTAAGGAACGACCGCGAAGTCGTCTGTTTCAGACTAGCGGCGAAGTAGGCGAAGGACACCATCTTCGTTTCGACTCGGACAAGATTCGCGAAGAGATTTCCAGATCGTGCCTTGGTGGATGAAGGGTATTTGGGATAAAAGGTCGGCATGCCAGAAATCTATGGTTTTGATGCTTTCTCTCCGCCTGAAATTGCCGAGAAGGTAGAAGTGGTCGGGGTAAAGAAAGCAAACCTGCCGCTGATACCGATGGTGGCGTTGGGAGTCTTGGCCGGCGGATTCATTGGGCTGGGAGCAATGTTTTTTACGGTGGTCGCCAGCGATGCCGCGCTCTCGTTTGGGGGCTCCCGGGTGTTGGGAGGATTGGTGTTTTCCCTCGGTCTGATTCTGGTGGTAGTAGCTGGAGCGGAACTGTTCACAGGAAACAACCTCATGGTAATGGCCTGGGTCCATCGTCAAATATCGACCCGTCTGCTGCTTCGCAATTTCATTGTGGTCTACTTCGCCAATCTGGCCGGAGCGGCGGGTCTTTCTTTGGTGGTGTGGTGGTCGCATCATTGGGAACTCGGGCAGATCGAGGAAACCGCCGTCCGGATTGCCAGAACCAAGGTGGAACTCTCGTTCTCCGTCGCCTTTTTTCGCGGTCTTCTCTGCAACGTGCTCGTATGCCTCGCCGTCTGGCTGGCGATGGCGGGAAGGAGCGTGACCGACAAGATCCTGGCGATCGTGTTTCCCATCACCGCCTTTGTGGCTTGTGGGCTGGAGCACTGCGTGGCCAACATGTATTTCATCCCGCTTGGAATGCTGTTGGCTCCGCCGGACGATCCCATCACGCTGACCCAGTTCATTCGCAACCTCGTCCCGGTTACCTTGGGCAATCTGGTGGGTGGTGCCGGACTAGTGGGGCTCGTCTACTACGTGATCTATGGGCGACGAATGTCTGAAAACTCCTGATTTCTGGGAAACGCCAAAGCAAACGGTTCACGCAAAAAGGCAGCAGATGCGTCGACATGAAAGCGCCAAAGGGATAGGCTTCACATTATGAAAATCAGTCAGGCACCTATTTTTAGCTTCGGAATCGCGGGCGTGGCGATGTTGGTTGGTATGACATTTTCCAGTTGTGATCGAGCCACTGAAACTGGTGAAGGTGAGATCGCTTCGGTTGATTTTGTCAACGACGTCAAACCCATCCTCCAGACCCAGTGCATTCGTTGTCACAATGATGAGACCATCATGGGTGGATTGAATCTGATGAATCGCGAAGTGGCGATGCGTGGCTCCAGTCGAGGTCCTGTCATCGTTCCCGGTGAGCCGGATAAAAGTTTGCTTTATCGGGTGACGCTGATGCCTGCTGATGAGGATCATGCCATGCCTGCCACAGGAGCCAAGCTGACGGAAGCGGAAAAGAAGATTCTTTTTCAGTGGGTGAAGGACGGGGCCGAATGGCCTGAAGGCGAAGCCGGAACGATGATGCCGATCAAGGCGAATCAAGGAAAGGCGTAGGAGGATTGAGGATCACGCCATCCACGAGTTGGTGCGATTGAAAAAAGCTTCGTGCCTCTGTGAGAGAAGACGGGACACCCATCGAGTCCGGTTTCAGTTGTCGATGCTCTGAAAGACTGACGGCGATCTGCCCGTAGTCGGTGGAGCATGGCCGCAACCTTCTTGATGAAAATCGGCTTGACTAAACACTTTGTAGCACAAAGTAATACCTGACATGGAGACTCCAGATCTTTCTCAGAGTGCGCAGGAAAACCTGCGGACCATTCGCCAATTGATGGAACGGGCGACGGTGTATCGGGCCATCTCTGCCGGACCGGCGCTGGTGGGAGGGATTCTATCGCTGGCTTTGGGGATGGTGATGATGAGAGGGGCGGAATCGATGTCTCCCGTGCTTTTCGTTGGGGCGTGGTTGGCAGTTCTGGTGATCGTGGATGCACTGAATACCGTCCTTTTGTGGCGGGAGGCTCGCAATCGCGGTGCTGCTTTCCCGTCTCGATCGACCTTGCACGGTATCAAGGCGCTGGCTCCGGCCATGTTGGCAGGAGGAGTGACCGGATTGGTGTTTGCTCTGAGAGATGGAGATCTGGTTCGGGGAGTGCTGATGTGGACGATGGGTTATGGATTGGGGCTTCTGGCCACGGGATCGTTTGCCCCTAGATCGATTCGGGCGCTCGGCTGGGCTTTTCTGGTGGCCGGTCTGGGTTGGTTCCTTTTTGTGGAGTTGGGGACCGCTGCAGTGGCGAGGGAGTCCGCCGGTGAGGCCGGAAAGATCATGGCGATGACCTTTGGTGCTTTTCATCTGGTCTACGCGGTTCGCACCGGTTGGTGGAAACGCGACAGTCAACGTTAGTAGCGAATGGCCCCCAAACGGTCCGCTATCACTCCGGCTCATGATTGATTTCAGCAAACTCGACAAACTCATTCATGAGAAGGGGAGGCTCTCGATCATGACCCTGCTGGCGGCCCGGGCAGAGTGGCGGTTTCAGGATCTCAAATCGGAACTCGAGATGAGTGATGGCAATCTGATCACTCACCTACGGACACTCTACAAGGCAGGCTATGTCTCGATCGCCAAAGAAATGGAGAAACGTCCTCAGACCAAATACGCGCTGACGGAGGCTGGTCGAAAAGCTTTCAGCGACTATCTAGCAGTGCTCGAACAGATCCTCGACATGGGCAAGTCCTGAGAATGCCCAAACCAACCAGCGTTTTTTTGAAAGAAAGCTTTGTGGGGCAAAGTAAATAAAAGAAGACAAACCTATGAAAATCGAAATAGCTCAACATCATGGCATGTGTTTCGGCGTGCGCGACGCACTGCGGAAAACACATGATCTCGCTCAGAACGGACCGATTACGGTTCTCGGGGAATTGGTTCACAATCCTCTGGCCCGAGAACACCTGGAGACTCTCGGGGTTCGGGAGGGAGACCTCGACAACGCGAATAGCGCTTCAACCGCATCGGTGGTGATCACGGCGCATGGCGCATCGGATCGACGGCGCGAAGAGTGGCGAGGACGCGGGCATGAGGTTTTTGACACGACCTGCCCGCTGGTGAAGAAGGCTCACCGTTCTCTGGAGTGTCTGGTGCTGGCCGGTTATTTCCCGGTGGTGATCGGACAGAGGGATCATGTTGAGGTTCGGGGATTGGTGGGGGATTTCCCCAACGCTGTCGTCGTGATGTCCGCCGAGGACTTGGGCGGGATTCCGGTCGACATGAGAAAAATCGGTATCGTATCGCAGACGACTCAACCAGTCTCACGGGTGGCCTCGTTGGTCGCGGAGATTTCGTTCCGCTTCCCGGATGCGGAGGTTCGTCATGTGGACACGGTTTGCCAGCCCACCAAGGATCGGCAATCCGCCCTCCTCGACCTGTGTGCTCGCAACGAGGTGATTGTGGTGGTCGGTGGAAACAACAGCAACAATACCGCTCAATTGGCGGAAACGGCGGAACGCCTCGGCTGCCGGGCCTATCGGGTGGAACGTCCGGAAGACTTGCGGGCAGCTTGGTTCCACCGAAAAGACCGGGTTGGAGTGACAGCGGGTACTTCGACGCTGGACGAGACCGTGCATGCCGTGGTCCAGCAACTGCGGGTCATGGCAAAAGAGCAGGAGAGCTTGGGCATCTTTGATGCCTTGAAGGCCCTGAGTTGAACCTGAAACGGAAAAACCATGAAGATCAAGAAACCCGGAGACTGGGTGAGGCACTTTGAGACTCACGGAGGCGGCTGGAAAGAGCCGGATTGGACCGATCTTCCTCCAAGTTTGTTGGATGTCGAGAAACGTATCCTATTGGCGAATTCATTGGCGATTTTCCAACTCGGAGAAAGCGGGGGAGGGACTCGGTTGCGGCGCTTCGTGCGCCGAACCCTGGAGCAAGCCGATCATCGGGATGACTACCTCGGCGATCAGCACGCGGTCGATCTTTTTCTCGCTGAGGAGAACGAGCATGCCCGGTTGCTGGCCGAGTTGGTGGGCTACCTCGGCGGCCAATTGAGGCAGAAGCATTGGATGAACGGATTGTTTCGAAAAACGAGAACGCTGCTGGGGCTCGAGTTCAATCTGCAGGTGCTCCTGACGGCCGAGCTGATTGCCGAAGTCTACTATGGTCTGCTCTATCAGAGAGTGCCCGATCCCGTGATCCGAACCGTGTGCGGTCGGATCGTGCGGGATGAAGTGGGGCACATCGGCTTTCATCGTTCGTTTTTTCACTGGCGTCAGCGGACCCAATTGCCGGGAGCAACGGTCATTTGGAGTCTGCAGTTCCAATTTCTCTTCCTTGTTGCCGAAACGCTGGTCTGGCGGACTCATGGAGCCTGCTTGGGGGCGTTCGGGATTGAGCGAAGCCTGTTTGTTCATCGAGCGAGAGCGGTTTGCCGTCGTTTTCTGGAGGGGCTTGATGGGCAATCTCTGGCTCCAGAAATTGGTGAGCAGATCCCGAATCCCGTGCTTGTCGAAAACGGGGCCGGACGTTAGCATTCCGTTGTTCGGACTTGGAACATCGAAAACCCCTAACTCGTCAACTCGTGAAAATCCTCATCTCGTATCAGCGCGTTCTTCTTCCCAAGGCGCTCCTTGCTTGTGTCGTAACTCTCACAATGGGAGCGTCCTTGGCTCAGGCGCAGTCGCCGGGGTTGAACTCCGAGCAGATGTCCAACATTCGGGCGCAACTCGAGGAACTGAGGATGGTGATTGATGGGAGGAATTCCGAACTCAATCGCAGTGCGGGAACGGTGTTCCGTCAGGCTGCCCAGGATCCGAAGGCGGCGGTGGAACTCTATGCCAAATGCTACAAGATGGTGAACTTCGAGAGGGAAGGGCGCGAGGAGTCTGACTACCGGGATTGGGAAGACCAACAAAAGGAAACCTTTCGCGATCCGAGATTCCTCGAGGGGCTTCTCATGCAGTTGCGTTATTTGGCCCTGAGTTGTGAGGCAGCCGA
>JAGROX010000003.1:253-73322 GCA_020440025.1 Verrucomicrobiia bacterium | reverse complement strand
GCCAAGTTGCTGACAGGCGATGAGATCGCTTCGGCCATCTACGAGTTCACCGGCCCCGACCGCACCTTGGAGGAACTCGAAGCGGCAAGAGCCGCGCTTGAAAACGCCTACCGGGACAAGGGATTCCAAACAGTAACGGTCGAAGTTCCGCAGCAGAACGGTACGCGGGGAATCATCTACATGGACGCTGTCGAAAATGCCGTCGGAAGACTCAGAGTGCGCGGTTCCCGATACCATTTACCCAGCGCCATCAAACGCGCGGCGCCTTCGCTGGCTGAAGGCACGGTGCCGGATTTCAAAAAGGTCGAGAAAGACATCCTCGCCCTCAATGCCTGGCCCGGCAGAAGAGTCACTCCGGTCGTGCTTCCCGGGAAACGCCCCGGAACCATCGACGTCGACCTCAACGTCGAAGACGAACTTCCTTTGCGAGGCAGCATCGAGCTAAACAACCGATACAGCCCGGACACGACTCCCTTGCGGCTGAATGCCTCGTTCAGCTACGACAACCTCTGGCAGTTGGGGCACAGCCTCGGTTTTGCGGTCCAAATGGCACCCGAGAGAATCGAAGACGCCGAAGTCTACTCCGCCTACTACATCGCCCGCTTCGCTCAGTCGCCCAACTTTTCCCTGATGCTCTCGGGCACGAAGCAGAACAGTGACGTCTCCACTCTCGGCGGCGCGGCCGTTTCGGGTCGCGGTGAAGTCATCGGTCTTCGCGCCATGCTGACCCTGCCCCAACGAGGGAACTACTTCCACTCGGTCAGCACCGGCTTCGACTACAAGAGTTTCGAAGAGGACATCACCCTCGAAGACGAAATCTTCAGTACGCCCATCAACTACTACCCTTTCACCATTGCCTACGGAGGCGGATTCACGGGCGAAGATTCCTTCACCGAACTCAATGGGTCGATCAACTTCCACTTCCGAGGCATGGGCAGTCGGCCGACGACTTTCGACAACAAGCGCTACGAAGCGGACGGCAGCTATCTCTACTTCCGGGGTGATCTATCCCACACTCACGAACTTCCCGGCGGATTCCAGGCCTTCGGCAAAGTTCAGGGCCAACTGACCAACAATCCGCTGATCAACAGCGAGCAGTATGCTGGCGGCGGTCTTTCCACAGTGCGCGGCTACCTCGAATCGGAGGCCCTCGGGGACAATGGATGGTTTCTGACCGCCGAGGTTCGGACCCCCTCGCTTCTCCATTGGACAGAGAAGAACGAGTTGGGCGATCCCAAGCATGAGTGGCGCTTCCATGCCTTCTACGACGGCGGTCGACTCTATCTCAACGAAGCCCTGCCAGAGCAGATCGATCTCTATGAACTCTCCAGTGTCGGTGTCGGCAGCAGCCTTCATCTCTGGAATCGTTTCCACGGCTATGTCGATGTGGCGTGGCCGTTGGAAGACCTGAACAACACCGTGGCCAGCGACCCATTCTGGAGTTTCCGCATTCGAGCCGATTTCTGAAAAAGCCCCCGCTTTGTCAGCCAGCCGAATCATATGATGCCGAATCCATCACGCCCAAATCAACTCATCGCTCGCCTAGTCGCGACGGCGCTGCTTTTTGTCACGTCTTTCGCCTATCAGGGTGCCGTTTTCGCGGCAGATGAAGGCGAAGCAGAAACCGAGAAAGCGGCCTGGTGGAATGAATCGTGGACAGTCAGGAAGAAAATCGAGATCACCCCGATCACCGGTGCCGCTCCGACCGAAGAAACCGTCGCCCTGCTGCGTCTTCACGGAGGAAACTTCCTTTTCGCTTCATCCCGTCCGGACGGCAGCGACCTGAGATTGCTTGCCGATGACGGCGAGACAGAACTTCCCTTTCATCTGGAGCGCTGGGACGCGCTCATGAATGAGGCTTTCCTCTGGGTCCGCCTTCCCGCCCTGAAAGCCGATGCGCCCTCCACCATCTGGCTCTACTACGGCAACGCCGAGGCCACTGCGGCAGAGTTTCAGCCCAAGGATACTTTCGGCGATGGCGCCCGACTCGTGTATCATTTCACCGAAGGTGCCGGTGCTCCGCGAGATTTCAGCGGCAATGAAAATTCACCCACTGAAGCCACCACGGTCACGGAGGGCGCCTTGATCGGACCCGGAGTGGTTCTCTTCGGCACCAGTGGATTGGAGGTCCCGGGCTCTGATTCGCTGAACTGGGCCGCTGGCGACGAACTCACTCTCACCACTTGGATCAAGCCGAGCGCTCATGGGACGAATGCCGTCCTGCTCAAGCGGGAAGAAAACGGCAACGCATTCGTCCTCGGAGTGAGCGATGGCGTTCCCTATCTCGAAGCTACTGACACAAGCGGCACGGTGCGAACCACGGCAGGCGAGCCGATCTCGGTCGGTTCGTGGCGTCACCTCGCCGTCGTCGCCAGCGCGGACAAGATTGATCTTTTCCTCGATGGCCAGGCTTACGGGACCGTGGCAAAGCCCATGCCAGCCCTGACCTCAGCCATCGTGATGGGCAGCGATCCGGCGACAGGCGGCGGCTTCGCTGGCGAGGTAGACGAGCTTCGCATTCAAGCAGGAGCCCTTCCTTCCGAGCAACTGCGATTCCAAGCCATCAATGCCTCCGGCAGCGAACAAGCAAACCAGCTGGTGGTGCTTCACCAGGATGAAAGCGCCCACGGTGGTGGTGGACACAACGAAACGCTCGAGCATGTCATGCTCTTTGGCGACATCGCCAAGAACATGATGTTCGATGGCTGGATCGCCGTAGGGGTCTGCGTCATCATGGTCATCTTCGGATGGGCGGTGGCCATCAGAAAATTCATCTACCTGAACAGCATTCAAAAAGGCAGCGACGCCTTTTCCAAACTGTGGAACCAACTCTCATCGGATCTCACCGTGCTCGATCACGCCGATGAAGAAAGCGTCGCCAACTTCGGTGGCAAAGTCGGCCCGAAAATGATGCGAAACATTCGCCGGGCTCCGCTCTACCACATCTACCACATCGGCTCGAAGGAAATCCGCCGCCGGGTCAGTCAGGGGAAGGGACTCTCTGGAAGATCCATCCAAGCCATTCGGGCCAGTCTGGAGACCGGACTGGTGAAGGAGAATGAGCGAATGAACAGCGGCCTGATCTTTCTCACCATCAGCATCGCAGGTGGACCCTACGTGGGACTGCTCGGCACCGTGGTCGGGGTGATGATCACCTTCGCCATCATCGCCAAGAGTGGCGAGGTCGATGTCAACTCGATCGCTCCCGGTATCGCGAGCGCCCTGCTCGCCACGGTAGCCGGCCTCATCGTCGCCATTCCCGCCCTCTTCATCTACAGCTATCTCAGCTCGCGAATCAAATCGCTCCTCGCTGGCATGCAGGTCTTCATCGACGAGTTCATCGCCAAGATGGCCGAGTTCTATCCGCCACCCGGCGAGGATGGCAGTCCGATGGTTTCCGCCGCAGAGAAGCCGAAGCCTCAGACAAAAGCGAAGTCCGAGCCGGAATTGGTCGGCGCAGCCATGGGGACCGCAGAAAGCGGCTTCGAACCGGAAAACACCCATTCCCCTTCTACCCATGCAAACTGATAGCGGAAAAAGCTACGACGACATCAACGTCACGCCGATGGTGGACCTCTACCTCGTGCTGTTGCTCATCTTCATCATCATGACGACTGCCGGTGTCCAGGGTATCAAGGTCGATCTCCCGAAAGGGAGCAAAGCTCCGGAGATTTCCGGCCCCAAAGGTCGTGCCGTCACCGTGAACAACGAGGGCAAAATCTTTCTCGATACCGTGCCGGTCACCCTTCAGGAACTGGAGCAGCGGCTCAATGAGCACAAGGCAAGCCACCCGGAGTTTCCCATCGTGGTAAGAGGTGACCGAGGCACCCAATATCAGGGCATCATGGATGTCCTCGATGTTGTCGGACGTGTGGGGATTGAAAAAATCGGCCTGGCCACTCAGGGCCCCAAGTGAGGCAGCGGCTCACCTCCCTGCATCAGGCACTTACGGAAACACGCGGAATAGACACGGCATGAACGGCGACTTCTTTGACGAGGACGAATCCTTTTTCGAGCGGCACGGAACCAAAATCGGTTTCGGAGCGGTCTTGTTTGTTGGGGCAGCCACGGCAGGCTGGTTCTTCTTCGGTCGCGATCCCGGCGAAACAAAACCGTCGGCACCTCAGATTGCCATGATCGACATCGTGGCGCCTCCTCCCCCGCCGCCCCCTCCTCCTCCCCCGCCAAAACCTGAAGAACCACCGCCTCCCCAAGAGGTGATCGAACAGGAGCAAGCATTCGTTCCCGAAGAAGCACCGGAAATGAGTGAACCCGAACCGGCTGAGGCGGAACCTTCTCCGGAGCCACTCGGAACCAATGTCCAAGGCGACGGAGGCTCCGACTCCTACGGTCTCAAATCCGGCGGTGGTGGTGGCATGATCGGCGGCCGCGGAATCGGTGGAAACGGAGGCAAAGGCGGAAGCAAATACGGCTGGTACGCCGGCAAAGTGCAGGGCGCCATCGTCAACGCCATGCAGAGAAATCGCACGACCAGGTCTGCAGTGATGTCCGTGGAAGTCAAAATCTGGGCCGATCAACTGGGACGGGTCACTCAGGCCAAGCTGGTCAATTCGACCGGCGACAGCGGACTTGATCAAGTGCTTTCCAACGAAGTGCTGGCGTCGATTCAGCTTCCGGAACCACCGCCCGCTGACATGCCCATGCCGATCAACCTGCGCATCACCGCCCGCAAACCCTGAACTGTTCGTTTTTCGAAGTTCTCGTCCTCCTCCCTACCCACTTTCTGTTCGCTCGCGAATCGCCCATGAAGCTTCCGATTTCCAAGGTCAATCTCTCCTCCCGGTCAAGAACGTCGTTCCTGCTCGCCGTCTTCTGTCTCGCTCTCGCAACGGGATGGGCACAGGCGCAGAACGGGCCGCTTCCCTCCCCGGCTCCTTTGGAGAAATCCGAGTCCACGCCAGACGATTCCGCAGAACCAGCGCAACCGTCCGACTCGGCTGACGAAGTTCCCGCCGAAGAGAGTAACGACGAAAATGCGGAAAACGAGCCTGTTCCCCCGCCATCCAGCATCAATCCCTCTCTCTTTCCCGACATGCCCGAGGGTGCCTTTGGACCGGACGGAGAGCTTTCCCTTCCAGGCATGGAAGATGGCGCCACTCCCACCGAAAGCGTCGTCATCAACCTGATCAATCTTCTGGTCCAGCGCGGTGTCCTCACCCAGGGAGACGCGAGTGGCCTGATCTCACAGGCCGAGCAGGAAGCCGCCACGGTGCGGGAGCAATCCGCTGCCATCGCCGAGGATTCTGCGATGGCGTCTGAGGATGACATTGTCGTTACCCACATTCCGGATTCGATCAAGGCCCAACTCAGGGTCGACATCAAGCGCGACATCTTCGAGCAGGCGATGGACGAGCGTTGGGCGGCACCCAACGAAATTCCCGAATGGGCACAGAACACCAGCTTCTTCGGTGATCTGCGTTTTCGCTACGACGGCACGATCTTTCCCGAAGGCAACGACACCACTGGATCCTTTCCCGACTTCAACGCCATCAATACCGGTGCCCCCTTCGACATTGCTGGCTATGATTTCTCTCCGCAGTTGAACGTCGACGAGGAGCGCCATCGCTACCGTCTCCGCGCTCGAATCGGCACCGAGATCTATCTGGGGGACAAGTTCACCGCCGGAATGCGGGTCGGCACGGGCAGCAGCGACAGCCCCGTCAGCACCAACCAGACACTCGGTTCCGATTTCAGCAAATACCAGCTCTGGCTGGATCGTGCCTATCTGAAGTGGCAGTCGCACGATCCCAACGCCGTCGAAAAGATCGACACCGATCCCTACAACTTTGTGGAGTTCATAGTCGGTCGCTTCGACAATCCGTTCTTCGCCAGCAGCGACATCATGTGGGACAACGATCTCGGTTTCGATGGTCTCGCGCTTCGAGCCAGCAAACAGATCAAGCCGGGGATCACGCCCTTTTTCAACGGCGGCATCTTCCCGATCTACAACACCGAATTCGATTTCGCGACCAACAATCCCGACAAGTTTGAAAGCACCGACAAGTGGATCTACGGCACTCAGCTTGGGGTGGATCTCCTGAAAGGCGTTGATCTGGCCGGCAAACTTGCCGTCGGCTATTTCGAGTTCGACAACGTCAAAGGCGAGCTTTCCGATCCCTTCATTCCCTTTTCCAGCAAGGATCAGGGCAACACCGATCACCTCCGCCCCACCTTCGCCCAGAAGGGCAACACCTATCGACCGCTTCGCGATATCATTCCTGATCCTCTCAATGGGTTCGGAACGGCCATGCAGTATCAATACTACGGCCTGGCGTCGCCTTTCGAGGTGCTCAATTTCAATGGCCGGATCGATTGGAATGTCTCCGATTTTTACCAGGTCAGCCTGCTCGGTGAGTTTGCTTCCAACCTCGCTTTCGATGCGGAACAGATCGATCTGTATGCCGTCAACAACCGCGGAGCCATCACCGAGGATGGGGCGGTTGGCGGTTTCGAAGGCGGCGGAGACGCCTGGATGTTGGAGTTGCAATTCGGCTCCGCCGCCATGGAACGACTGGGGAACTGGAACGCGGCGATCGGCTATCGCTACGTTGAGAGTGACGCATTCATCGACGGACTCACCGACTCTGACTTCGGGCTTGGTGGCACCAACATGGAAGGCCTCACTCTGAGCACGGGCATCGCCCTCTCCCCCAAGGTCTTTCTCAATCTTCGCTGGATGAGCGCCAACGAAATCGCGGGCCCACCGCTCAAGTCTGACGTCATTCAGTTCGACATCAACGCCAAGTTCTGATGAATACGAAACGGTTGCTTATCATTTTCACCACTCTGGCGATCATCTCCGGCGGCAGAGCTCAGGAACAACCTTCGCAGGTCGAGGCCCAACTCCGGGAAACGCTGCGCAACACCATGCTGCAGCTTCGCAACGAGCAGACGGAAAAGGCGCGCATCGACGCGGAGATGAAGGCCATCAAGGCTCAGAGCGAGATCAAGATCAAGAATCTCGAAACCAGCCTGGCCGAATCCATCAAGACCGGCACCCTCGAACGCGAAGCCGCTGACAAAGCCATCGCTGAAATGGATCGTAATCTCACCACCAGTAACGCGAAGATCGAGCGGCTGGAAAAGGCGCTTAAGGAATGGCAGGGCTCCCACGCCGAGATCAAGACTTTCGCCGAGACCACGGTCGGACAGCTTCAAAAAGTCGCCCGCGACCTTGAAGAAACCCGGCAGACTTTGGAGAAAAGGACCGGCCAGAACGCGGAACTCTATCGAGTGGGAGAAGAGGTTCTAAAACGCTATGAGAACTTTGCCCTCGGTCGGGCTCTGATTGCCCGCGAACCCTTCACCGGCCTCGCCCGAGTCCAGATCGAAGCCGCCGTCGCCGACTACAAGGACAAGCTTGTCGATCAGATTGCCGAGCCAGATGCCGTCGATCAGGCCCGCCGCGAGGCCAACACCACGGCAGATGTCGAGGCCGCCGAAACTGCTGAAAAAGAAGAAGCTGACTAAGCATCCACTATCTCTCTCCCTTTCCCCTTCCACCCCTACCCAGAAACGTATGAATCGATTCTATTCCATCGCCACTTTCCTTTCTCTCGCCGGAATCTCTGCCGCTCAGGAGGCCCCCATTGCCCAGCCCCTCCCCTCTCCGGCGGCACCTGTCGCCGATGAAGTGCTCGGCAAGGTCGGCGATCTCGAAGTCAAAATGAGTGACGTTCGCAAAAATCTCGCCACTCTGACGCCAGAGGAACGCGAGGCGATGCGCAGTCAGCCAGCAGCTCTCAATCAGTATGTCCGAGCGCTACTCGTTCAGCAGGTGGTGCTGCGGGAAGCCACCGCTCAGGGCTGGGATCAGAGCAAGGAGGTTACCGAGCGCATGGCACTCCTCCGTGATGGCGTTGTCGCAACGACCTTCATCGAATCAATGAGTCAGGCGCCCGAAGGGTTTCCGTCGGATGAGGAAGTCAAAGCGGCCTACGAAGCAAATCGCGAAGCATTGCGCGTCCCAAAATCCTGGTATCTTTCACAGATTTTCGTGGCGGATCCCACCGATGACATCGAAGCGCCACCTTCAGTAGAGGCCAACCTCAAACTGACCAAATTGGCCGACCTTCTGTTGGCCGAGAATTCTGATTTCGGTGCCATCGCCCGAGAGCACAGCGAGGAAAGCGTCAGCGCCGAGCGCGATGGCGAAATCGGCTGGCTGGCGGAGCCTCAGATTCAACCCGCAGTGTTGTCGGCACTGCCCGAACTGAAACTGGGCCAGATTTCAGCGCCAGTCCGCATGCAGGACGGCTGGCATTTCATCAAGGTTATCGACATCCGGGAATCATTCGTTCCGACGCTCCCACAAATCAGGGAGCAGCTCGTTGCCAGGCTTCGCCAGGAACGGGCCCGCGCCGGAACTCAAGCGTTTCTCGGCAAGCTCCTGCAGGACAATCCGATCGCCGTCAACGAGATGGTGCTTTCAAAACTGATTCCTGCAGACACCGAGTAATCTTCCAAGGATCCCCTGATGCGCGCCGGCTCAAGCGACTCAACACCAAGGAAATTCGAGAGGGTAAATCCGGTCCACGCCTTCGTGGCGACGGTGCTCTCGATTTCAATCGGCGGCATGCCGATTGTCCAAGCCGGAGATATCCTCCGCGGTGGCACACCAGCGGGAAATGCGGCCGCCCGCTCGGAAGCGATCAATCGCGCCACGGCGGAAGCTGCCGCTGCGGCCAGGGCCAACGCCCGCGACTCACTGGCTCGAACCAACCGGGCCCTGCAATCGGTCAAGTCGTTCCAAGCTGCGGCGCGAGCTGCCGCCAGTTCGCAATCGGCCAACAATCTCGGCATCAATCCCCATCAACCGGGAGTTCCCCTGCCCAATGTTCCCGATGGTCTCGCCACCGGCGGGCTCGAAGTCGATCCCGGCGTTCTCGCCTCTACCGCCGTCTGGTCAGGAGCGAAACTGCCCGTCCAATCCAAAGCGGGAGGGCGCACCAACGTCACCGTCAAGCAGACGGAATCTCAGGCTCTGTTGAGCTGGCGTACTTTCAACGTGGGAAAAAACACCACCCTGCGTTTCGATCAATCGGCGGGAGCAGCCAACGCCAACAAATGGATCGCATTCAACCGGGTCAATGATCCCAGCGGTGTCCCCAGCCAGATCCTGGGAACTATCCAGGCACCGGGACAGGTCTATGTCATCAATCGAAACGGCATCATCTTCGGCGGAACCAGCCAGATCAATGTCGGAACCCTCGTGGCCTCGTCCTTGCCGATCAACGACAACCTCATCAACAACGGTCTCCTCAATAATCCGGACGCCCAATTCCTTTTCTCCGGACTCGCCATTCCCGCTGGCGCCAATGGCACTCCGGCTTTCACCCCGGAAGCACCGCCAACGCAAACGGGACGCTACGGCGATGTGATCGTCCAACCGGGCGCAAGACTCGTCAGCCCGACCAACGCTGCCAACGTCGGCGGCCGCATCATGCTGGTGGGGCCAAACGTGCGCAACTCGGGAACGATTCTCACTCCGGACGGCCAGGCCATTCTCGCCGCCGGTCTCCAGGTCGGCATTGATGCCCACTCCACCGATGATCCCAGTCTTCGCGGTCTCGATGTCTTCATCGGTGCCGTCGAGGAAACCGGGGTGGCTCGCTACGCGGGCGCTGTCACCAACCGCGGCCTGATCGAGGCGCTCCGCGGTAACATCACCATGGCCGGCGCGGAGGTGAATCAACTGGGTGCCCTGGAATCCTCGACCACGGTTTCGCTCAATGGGCGCATCGATTTGATCGCTTCCTACAATGCCGTATCCAACACCGCCTACGATGCCACCAACCCGAGCCTCGGTCGGCCTTTCCTCAACCGAGACACGGGCTCGGTAAGACTTGGTGCGGGAAGCGTGACCCGTGTTCTCCCCGAGTATGGCAGCACTGAAACCGTGATCGGGACGCGACTGGCTCTCAATTCACAAATCAATGCCACCGGTCGCGCGATTCACCTGGCACCGAACGCCACCATTCAGGCTCCCAGTGGCGATGTCACTCTCCGCGCCGGGGAATGGGAGTATCAGGATGGGTCTCTGCCCACGTCGCGATTCACCCGCTCGGCGGGGCAGGTCTATCTCGATCGCAATTCTCTGGTCGATGTCTCGGGAACCACGGACGTGCCCGTTTCCGTTCTCCAAAACATCCTCACCCTGGAACTGCGCGGAGCAGAGTTCGCCAACGCCCCGCTGCAACGGGACGGATTTCTCCGGGGCGGATCGATCACCGTCGACATCCGCAACAAGGGTTTCTACAACGGACTCTGCTGGGTAGGCACACCACTCGCCGATGCCACCGGTTTCGCGGCTCTCATTCAGCGAACCATCGAAGAATTCACCGCCCCTGGCGGCACCGTCACCATCAGCGCGGGAAATTCGATGGTGATGCAACAGGGCTCAGAGATCGACGTCTCAGGCGGCTTCATCAACTATCAGGGGGCCATGGTGAGAACCACTCGGTTACTTTATCAAGGCAGGATTTTCGACATCAAGGACGCCACACCAGACAGGGTCTATGATGGCATCTATGAGGGTACAGTCACCACCACCAGCCAGCGATGGGGAGTGACGAAGACCTACAACCAACCGTTGGCCTTGACCGGTGAGCACTGGGAAGCCGATTACATCCAAGGCGCCGCCGGCGGCAGCATTGACATCACCGCACCCGCAATGGCTCTCGATGGTGAAATCCTTGGCCGCACCATCAACGGTCCGCGTCAGCGCGAGGAGCGCACGCCTTTCAGCTCATTGCGACTCGCTTTCCTCGGGCAGGACATCAGCTACCCGGCCTTCCCCGATTTCTCACCCACTCCGCCACGAATTGAGTTCACCAACTCTCCCTCACAGCGTGCGGCGACCGCGTTTGGGCTAGACGCTTTGGGCAATCCAAGCCCTCTGCGTGCCGACCGATTGGCCAAGGTCGAACTCTCGCCTGATCTGCTGACCAAAGGCGGCTTCGGCTCCTTGACGATCGAAAACTACGACGGTGAAATCGAGGTTCCCGGAAGCATCACTCTGGAGACCCAACCGGGTGGTAATCTGGTGATGCACGGTTCGAACATCACCGTGGCGGGCAGCCTGATCGCCCCCGGTGGCAACATCGAACTGAATGCCTACAATCTCTCGCTCGATACCCTCAATGCTCTGAACAATTCCTCGTCACCCGTTTTGCCCGATCCCACTCTTGGTAGGGGACGTCTGATGCTGGAACCAGGAGCCTTTCTCAGCACCGCCGGACTGGTGGTCGACGAGCGCGCCAGCTCTCCCGAGTTGCTGCCGGTCACGATCGGCGGCGGCACGATCACTCTTGCCGGATTCGATACCACCATCGGTCGAGATACCTTTCTCGACGTGTCAGGCGGTGCCCGCATGAATCCCGTCGGCAAGGTCACCTACGGCGACGGAGGTAGTCTCTCCATCGCCGGGGGGCGCGATCTCAATATCGACTCGGTCATCGGCGGCTCGCTGAATCTGGCGGGCGGCACGATGCAAGGCTACTCCGGCGCCACCGGTGGTTCACTCAGCCTGACGGCGCCAGCCTTCGTCGTCGGCGGGAGATCCAGTGATCCACGGGTCATTTCCATTGATCCCGATTTTTTCAGCACCGGCGGCTTTGCGAGCTTCTCTCTGACCGGCATTGGCATTCCAGGAGAAAACGGGATGCCCTCCATACCCGGCGTCCGAATCGTCAGCGGCACGGATATTCGCCCCATCGTCGAAGGCTGGCTTGCAATCCCGCATACGGACTGGGGCAAGGGACTCACTCTGACGCCTTTCACCAGACCCGAGGGATTGCGCAGTCCGGCAAACCTCGCATTCAACGCCACCGGCGCCACCGATCCCTACACCAACGTACCGATTGTGGTCGGGGATGTGGTGATGGAAAGAAACACTTCCATCGAAACTGACGGACTGGGCAGCGTTGCTTTTTCCGGGCAGACGGTTAGCATCGAAGGTTCCGTCGTCGCCCCAGGCGGCAGCATCAGCATCGCCGGAGCCGATACCTATCCGGGCTCAGAATTCGAAACCGGCATCGCCCGCACCACCGTTTACATCGGGCGCGAGGCTTTCCTCTCCGCAGCTGGAAAACCCATCATCTATACCGACGGCCGAGGGCATCGCGTCGGCACCATCCTTCCCGGCGGATCCGTCTCGGTTTCCGGTAATATCGTCGCCGAGCGCGGCTCGGTTTTCGACGTGTCCGGCAGTACGGGCGTACTGGATCTGCCGCCCGGCTTCCTCACCGTCGATGCCGAACCCATTCAAGGCCTGCGCGGAACTCAATGGGTGCCGGTCCGCTTGGACAGCAATGGCGGCAGCATCGCCATCGAAGGTTCCGAATTTCTTTACACCGATGCCACTTTCATCGGACGCCCCGGCGGCCCCTCCGCCATCGGTGGAACCCTCTCCGTATCCTCGGGACGACTTACCATCCCCGGTCAGCCCTACACTTCAGCTGATCCGAATTTGGTCGTGACCCAAAATGGCGTCACCCTCCCGAATTCACCTTTTCCACGAGGCGTCGGGCGGCAGGTGTTGGACGCGAGCGGAAATGCGCTGCCCAGTCTCGGAAACATTGCCGTCTCCAGCTTTGCCGGTGGCGGTTTCGACTCGCTCGCGCTCGGCGGAAATGTTCAGTTTTCCGGCCCGGTGTCCATCAACATGCCCGGCAGCCTTCGCGTGGCCGACGGCGGCGTGATCTACGCAAACGACGCGGTATCGCTCAGCGCCACCTACGTGGCGCTCGGCCAGAACTTCCGTCCACCAGCCCTCGATGCCGATCAGGTCTCGCTTTTCACCAGTACCGACGCGGCGGGAATCACCACGCCTTTCTATCACTTCGCCCCGACGTGGGGCAAAGGTAGTCTGACGGTCCGGGCCGAACTCATCGACATCGGCAACCTGTCTCTGCAGGGAATCGGCAACGCCCGTTTCCTCGCGCCGAAGGGCGATATCCGGGGAAATGGCACTCTGAACATCGCCGGTAATCTGACGCTTCAGGCAGGTCAGATCTATCCGACCACGCTGTCAGATTTCAATGTCTATGCCTACGACTACGATCCCGGCAGCGGCGTTCGCCCCGGTTCGGTCAACATTCTCGGAGGCAGCTACCGACCCATGCCGATCTCGGGCGGCGGCACTCTGTCGATCTACGCTTCGAACATTTCCCAAGGAGGAACCCTCCGTGCCCCGATCGGGGTCATCAATCTCGGATACAATGGCGTCGGCGACGCCCCGGTCAATCCGATCGCTGGCAGCACCATCGCAACGCCGGTAACCGACAACCTGACTCTCAGAGCTGGCAGCGTCACCTCGGTGGCAGCGGTCGATCCCCGGACCGGCGAAGGATTGCTCATTCCTTTCGGTATCAGCATCGACGGAAACTCGTGGATCGATCCTGCCGGCAACGACATCACCATCGCCGGGCTGCCGACCAAGGCGGTCAATCTCCGCGGAAACAACGTCACCACTCAAGCCGGATCCACCATCGACATTCGTGGAGGTGGCGATCTCTACGCCTACCGATGGGTTCAAGGCAACGGTGGCACGCGCGACATTCTCGCCAACTCCACCAGCTTCGCGGTCATCCCTGGCTATGGATTCAACTACTCACCCTATGGCTCTTTCAATACCAGTTCCCTCGCCGTCGAGCTTCAGGGAGATCGCGGCTACGTCAACGATACCCTCAGCGTCGGAGATCGCGTCACTCTCGGGGGCAGCCCCGGGCTTGCGGCCGGGACCTACACTTTGCTACCGGCGCGCTATGCTTTGTTGCCGGGCGCCTTTCTCGTGACTCCGGCAAGCGCCACCCCGCAGGCGGGCGATCCCATCGGGACTTTTGTGATGCCGGACGGCTCGAGCCTTGTTTCTGGATACCGATCCAACGGCCTAGATGCCAGCCGCGTCGGGCGCACGTCGATGATCCGTCTTGAAGTCGCCTCGGCCAACGTGATGCGACAGCGGGCGGAATACGAAGATCTCTACGCGAACACCTTCCTTCGTCAGGCCGCCATCGATCGCGACTTCACCCCGCCGCGTCTGCCAATCGATTCCGGCTACCTCTCTTTCTCAGCTCTCTCCGCAATGTCGCTCCGCGGGGCCGTCGATTCCGTGGCACCTCCGGGAGGACGCGGCAGCCTTATCGACATCAGTAGCCCGGTCGACATCATCGTCAACCGGACCGGAACTGGCGGAGGTGTCGGCAATCTCGTGTTGAGTGCTTCTCAGTTGAATGCCTTCAACGCCGAGAGTCTGCTCATCGGCGGACTTCGCAAGTTCGACACCAACGGTGCCACCGTGACCGTGCGGACGAGCAACATCATGGTCGACAATGCTGGCGCGCCACTCACCGGTTCGGACATCATTCTCGCAGCCACTGGCAGCATCGAACTTACTGATGGTGCCTCCATCCGCGGCACAAGATCCGCTGCCACGCTGGATTCGATCTTCATCGGTGACGACGCTATTCCAGGCAGCGGGGACGGGGTTCTCATCCGGGCGAGCGGAAACACCAGCGCCCCCGTCTTCCGTGACGGTGTCAGCGGATCAACCATTCCCTCCATGACCATCGGAGCGAATGCCTCGCTCAGCGGAGGCAGCCTGACGCTCGATTCCACCTACGCAACCGACCTCGATCCGACGGCACGTCTCACCGCAAAAACCGTCAACCTCAACAGCGGCCAAATCAGTCTCCAACTCGACAATCCCGGAGCGCTCAATCCCACTGACGGACTCGTACTGTCGGGACTGGCGCTGGAAACGCTCCAGCAAACTGCCCGCCGCCTCACTCTGGCGAGCTACTCCACGCTCGATCTCTACGGCACGGGTTCGGTGGGATCAGATGCCCTGGGAAGACTGTCGCTGCAGGCCGGATCGATTCGAGGTTTCAACACCGCCGGAGGCCAGGTCGCCTTCACCGCGAATCAGTTGCTCATCGGCAATGCCAACGATGCCCCTTTCACCGCATTGCCCGCCGGCCCTCTCGATGGTTCCCTGGCTTTCAATGCCAACCAGATCTCTCTCGGCAACAACGATGTCCACGTCGAAAATTTCGATACGGTCGAAATGAATTCAAAGTCGCGATTGCTGACAGCAGGTATCGGCTCCTTTCAAACCGTCGGAAACATCGAAATCGTCACCCCCATCGTGACCGGTGCGGGAGCTTCCAACTACCTCATCTCTGCAGATGGTGATCTTTCGCTGTCTCGACCTGTTGGAGGAGGAAACGGGACCGGGGCCGGAGGACTTGGAGCCACCCTTGCCCTGAAAGGGAATACCGTTTCGGCCAACACCAATATTCTCGCCCCGAGCGGCCAGATCACGGTGCAGGCAACGGGCGGCGAACTGGTGGTCGGCAACCTCGACGATGCCCGTATCAACGTCGGTGGCGTCTCTCGAAATTTCCTTGATCTGGTTCGCTACACCAACGGCGGAACCGTGAACCTGATCTCCGACACTGGCGGAGTCACCATTGCGGCCAATGGCGCCATCGACATCTCTGCGCCATCGGGCGGCGGCAACGCAGGAAACCTCAACGTCAGCGCGCCAAACGGAACCTTTACCATCTCCGGAGCCATCACCGGCTCGGCCGGAGGAAATCGTCGCACCGGTTCTTTCTCTCTCGACGCAGGCAACATCGCTGAGAATGACCTCAGCGCCATCGACACTCAGTTGAATGCCGGCACTTTCCGCGAACTTCGCGACTACCGAGTCCGCAACGGTGATCTCACGATCTCCGGTAGCGCCACCGCCCGAAGCTATCGCCTTGCCGCCGACAACGGATCGATCACGGTTACCGGATCGATCGATGCCTCCGGCCAAACCGGGGGCAGCATTGATCTGATCGCCGCCGGAGATTTGACCGTTCAATCAGGGGCCCTGCTCGACGCGTCGGGCGACGCATTCTCCGCCGCCGGAAAAGGCGGCGACATCTCACTGACTGCCGGGGCCGCCATCAATGGCAGCATCAATCCCGGCGCCATGCTCGACCTCCAGGCAGGCTCGACTCTCGATCTCTCCGTTGCTGCGGCCCAGCCCAACAGTGAATCGCGCGGACAGTTTACCGGCACTCTGCATCTGCGCGCACCGCAAAACGCCGGGTTCACCGATGTCCAGATTACCTCCATCGGTTCCACCATCACCGATCCGTCCAGCATTCTAGTTGAAGGGTATCGACTCTACGACCTAACAGGGTCAGGTGTGCTGGATAACCCTCTTTTGTCCACCATCCAAGCCGATGGCAATGCCTTTCTCGGCGCCTCCGGGGTCAGCGGAGCCAACTACAGCGCCATGCTGGCCCGGTTGACTTCGATTCAACCCACGCTCGATTTGATTCTCGCGCCCGGAGCGGAAGTCATCAATCGCAGCGGTAGCCTCAATCTCGGCTCAAGCTTCTCCAATTCCGGATCGGACTGGAACCTCGCCGGACTCCGATTCGGACCTCGTAGCGCTCCCGGCGTCCTCACTCTTCGCGCCCAGGATGATTTGAATTTCTACAACGCAATCAGCGACGGATTTGGCGGCGGCACCAGCCTCTGGCTCTCTCCCTTGGTCGCCAACAATCCCCTACTCCCGGACAACACCGAGTCGTGGTCCTACCAGTTCACCGCCGGATCAGATTTTGCCGCAGCCAACTTTCGCGAGGTACGCCCCACCGACCAGCTGATCGCAAATACCGGTATTCTGCGGCTTGGAAAGAACACAGGTAATACCATCACCAACGGTGGCAACAATGCGGTGACCTCTTCCGTGATCGGCAATGCCTTCCAAGTCATCCGGACAGGCTCCGGAAACATCGAACTGAATGTTGGTCGAAGCCTGCAATTGCTCAATCCCTTCGCTTCGATCTACACCGCAGGAACCCAGGTGGCCAATCCCACGTCGATCTTCGCGGCCAACGACTTCGTGGTTCCCATCACTGTCAGCAATTTGACGCAAGGCAGCCTGGGTGCGCGCCAACAATCCTACCCCGCTCAGTACAGCATGGGCGGAGGCAATGTCTTCATCTCGGCTGGCGAAAATATTGAGCGAAAAACCGCCAACAATTCGGGTCTGATCGACGATTCTTCACGGCAACTGCCGAACAACTGGCTCTATCGCCGGGGATACATCGGGTCCGACGGGAACTATGGCCTGGTTAGAGTCGGATCGGGTCCGATTGCCTTGACCGACCCCGCCGCTTCCACCAGCTGGTGGGTTGACTTCAGCAATTTCTTCCAAGGCGTCGGCGCTCTGGGAGGTGGCGATGTCTCCTTGGTTGCCGGGCTCGATGTGAAGAATGTCGATGCCGTCATCCCGACCAACTCAAGAGCAGCCATCGGCGCTCCCGATGCCGACAAGTTGCTGGAACTCGGTGGCGGAGATCTGCTGATTCGGAGCGGCAACAACATCGATGGCGGCATCTACTACGTGGAGCGAGGCACCGGTCGCCTCGAAGCCGGCAACGAGATCACGACCAACGCCACTCGGTCGCCGTCCCTTGGCATCATTCAAAATCTGAACAATCCCGATACCGCTCGCCTCGATCCCCTGACATGGCTTCCGACCACCCTGTTTGCCGGCAAGAGTACTTTCAATGTTTCCGCGAATGGAGATCTCCTTCTCGGGCCCACCGGTAACCCGTTTCTCCTTCCTCCCGGTCTGAACAACCGATTCTGGTATAAGAGCTATTTCAGCACCTACAGCCCGGACTCCGCCATCAATGTTTCGTCTCTCGGTGGGGATGTGACCCTGCGCAACTCCGTCGTGACCCCCGATAGCGCGGTTTCCCGAAACATCCTCGAGGTCTGGCTCGAAAAACAACAGCTACTCTCCGTCGGTCCTACCGGAGCGGCTTACTACCATCCCTGGTTGCGACTCGCGGAAACCAGTCTCCAACCCTTCTCCGCCATCCTCCCGGTGCAGCCTCCCACCCTTCGCGCCACCTCTCTGGCTGGAGACATCAATCTGGCTGGAGACATCACTCTCTTCCCCGCGCCCAGTGGACAGCTTGAGCTGCTCGCCGCGAATCAGATTAATGCCTTGCAGCCGATCGGCCTATCCACCACGCGGTTCCCCGGACAAACCGTCAGACTCTGGAGCGCCTCACAGATCAACGTCTCTGACGCCAATCCGAACTCCGTTCCCTCCGCAATCGATCCCTTCGCCTACTTCAGTGTCGCGGGCAGCTCTTCCAACGCCAACATCAACACTCAAAACAACTTCCTCGCCAACATCGGCAATCTCTTTTCGGAGTCGGGTTCCAATACCGGCCGATTCGCTGTCTCTCAAACGAAACAGGCATTGCATACTCCTGGTCTGCTCCATCTCAACGATTCAGATCCGCTCAGGGTCTACGCCCTGGGTGGAAACCTTTCGGGCCTTCGGCTCTTCTCTCCCAAAGCTTCTCGGATCTATGCTTCGAATGATATTTCCGACATCGCTTTCTATCTCCAGAATCTCGGCGAAGAAGATGCGACCATCATCACGGCAGGCCGAGACATTACCGCCTATAACTCAGCCAGCCCACTGCGGGTGAATTCCCTCGCATCCGGAAATGCTCTCGCGGTCAATGAGAGCCCGAGAGCGGGCGACATTCATATTGGCGGCCCCGGAAGTCTTCAGGTGCTCGCTGAGCGCGACGTGGATCTCGGTTCAGGATCCAACAATCCCGACGGCACCGGAACTGGTATCGTCAGTCTAGGTAACTCTCGAAATCCCTTTCTATCTTTTGAAGGTGCCAACCTGATTGTCGGTGCCGGGATCGGTTCCGCCACCAGCCTTGCGAACAGTGATATCGAAATCCAATCTTTCATTGATCAGTTCGTAAAGGGAGCAGAGGGCGATCGCTATCTCGCCGAGCTCGGAATTGATGATTTCGACAGCTTATCCGCCGAACAACAGGCACAGAAGGCATTGGAGGTCTTCTATCTCATCCTCCGGGATGCCGGTAGAAATTTCAATGACCCCACCAGCCCAGGGTTTGGCAACTATGACTCCGGGTTCGCCGCCATCGATGCCCTGTTTGGCCAAGGTGGCGGACAGGGTGAAATCCTCACCCGCGCTCGCAATATCCGAACACAGAATGGTGGCGATATCGCCATCCTCGCTCCGAGCGGTGGGCTCACCCTTTCGAGCACGCTTGATGCCAATTCTCTAGTGCCTCCTGGCATCGTTACTGAGTCCGGCGGCGATATCTCCATCTTCACGGATACCAATGTCGACATTGGTGTCGGTCGTATCTTCACCCTCCGGGGAGGCAATATCATGATCTGGTCTTCGAGCGGTGATATCGCCGCAGGTTCTTCATCGAAGACGGTTCAATCGGCGCCGCCGACTCGCGTTCTGATCGATCCCCAAAGCGCCACCGTCGAGACCGATCTGGCAGGCCTTGCCACCGGCGGTGGAATCGGTGTGCTCGACACCGTGGCTGGCGTGATGCCGGGCGACGTCGATCTGATCGCTCCCACCGGAGTCATCGATGCCGGAGATGCCGGTATCCGAGTCACGGGCAACATCAACCTCGCGGCAACTCAGGTGGTGAATGCCTCGAATATATCAGTGGGCGGGTCAGCCACGGGAGCACCGGCGGCCCCCACGGTTTCCGCTCCCAATATCGGCGGACTCAGCGCCGCAGCCTCAACGGCGGGAGCGTCGACGACAACCGCAAGCGCCACAGAAGAGGCCTCGAGGAGACAGTCGAACACGACGACCACCGAGGCTCCCCCTTCCGTCATCACCGTCCAGGTTCTCGGCTACGGTGGGGGAAGCTCAGCGGCGCCAGTGCCCGAAGGCGCAGCTCCTCGGGAGGACGATGACGATGACGCGAAGCCTGAATAACGCTTCGGCTCATCGGGACGCCCAAGGCTAGGACAGGCCGTTCAATTTCTGAGCGGCTCAAAAATGGGACTTCGGCAATTCCCCCATCGCCGCCAGGGATTTCAAATCCAGCATCGCATCGTACCCGGAACCAAATTCTGCGGAAATCGGCGGCAACCAAACCCCTTCAAAGGCAAGCAACGTTTTTCGTTTTTTATATACATAGAAAATCCAATCACAGGGAATTCGATGCCGCTCAATGCCATACAAAGATCTACTATCACCAAATACTCAATGTGACTTTTTCGCCATCTTTTAGCATTCACCTTTCCCTCTAATTTCATGTGACAACTTACACAATCTCGTGCCGAGAATGTCACCGATCAAAAATTGCGATCTATCATTTAAAAAGGAAATAAGGCGTGCCAATAGGCGAGGGCTCAACCGTCCTCCTTTTAATCCAAACTAACACGTTACCCTTCACCACAGCATCAACCATGAAATTCAAGTCCCTACTCATTGCTGGCGCGGTGGCCCTCCTCGGCACCGCTTCCAGTTTCGCCCAAGTTGAAATCAATCTCACGGGTTCCACCGCGTTTCGGTCTGCCGCTCACTCCACTATCCTGGACGTTCTAGGCGGCCAGGGAGTTGCCTCTTACGCCCACACGGGTTCCACCCTCAGCGGTGCAAGCCAGGCGGTCTTCACTGGTACCTTCAACGCGAAAACCTATATCATTCGCACGGCTTGGAGTGGATCAACCGCTGGTATTTCCTCGGTCGCTCAACAGACCGACATCAACGTGCTCGACGAGACGATCGCCGTTCCCACCACGGCGGGTGCCGCAAGTCAGGCAACCGGAACGAAGGCAGTGAAAGCCCAGTTCGCATTCTCGGATGTGGGTGTTGCTCTCTCCAACGATCCTACAGCCAACCTGGCTGGCGGACCGGTCGGAGTCGTCCCGTTCATCTTTGCTGCCAGCTCCACGGCTCCAGCAGAGTTGGATAACATGACGGATCAGATCTTCGCCGCCCTCTACTCTCAGGGTCAAATGCCGCTTAGCACCTGGACCAACAATCCGGCCGACGATCCGGTCGCTTCCCCTTCCACGGGCCGCTATGTCCTCCCATTTGGTCGCAACAACGGTTCCGGAACCCGTGCCACCGCACTTGCTGAAACCCAATACGGTGCGTTTACGGCCGTGCAGCAGTACGGCGCAGATACGGTGACCGCAGGTGCCGGACAGCCAATCAATTCGCTCGGCACCCTTGGTGACGGAGGACAATCCAGCGGCGGAACGCTCCGCAACATCCTCGCTTCCGACTTCAGCAACGTGAGTGGCGAAAACTACGTCGCTATTGGTTATATCGGCGCGTCCGATGGTGCCACAGTGATCAGCAATGGCGGAAAGGCCCTAAAATATAATGGCGTCGAATTCTCGATCGATAACGTGATCAACGGCTCCTATACCTTCTGGGGCTACCAGCAGCTCTATTCGATTCCCGCACTCGATGCCGATCAGACCGCATTCGACACCGCGCTTCGCAACGCGATCCCGAACAATCTGGGTTCCAACTTCGTAGCGATTTCCGCTTTGAAAGTAACCCGCAACGGTGGCGACGGCGGCCCGGTTTCTCCGAACTGAGTTCACCTCCCATCTCGGGAAACTCATTCGAACCTCTCTTCTCACACTTTTACACAACACGGCATCACAGACCGACTCCAAGGCAGATCACATTCATCCATTCGAGTGTGACGCTGCCTGAGCGGGGTGCCAATCCCACTACCAAACTTCGTGAATATCCTACGAAATACGGGCGCCCTGCTCATCGCTTTGGCCATGGCTGTCGTGCCATCGGCCTTTGCCGATACGTGGCCACCGGCACCGGGCGATCTTGTCCTCGGTGTCCAGGCTGAGAGCGGAACCGGCTCCAATACCAACCTCTTCTATAACCTTGGCTCCGCCACTGACCTTCGGAACACTCCGAACGCTGGAACCTTGGTTAACATCGCCGCACAAATGCAGGCGACTTTCGGCGTCGGCTGGGAAAACCGGACGGATCTCTATTTTGGTGTGATCGCCAATTTCAGCAACGCTCCCTTGACGGGACCGTCCGCTGGTTCGGTCACCAATGGAGACCCTTCGAGAACGATCTACGCCAGTCGTCCTGCGACAGCTGACGGAGATTCCCTGGCCTTCTCGAGCTTCAACTCCTCCGGTCTTGGAACCGCTGCCACCATTCTTCAGGGGCAGTATTCCATGCTCACCACTCTGACGGCCGATGGCAGTCAGGTTGCCACGGTGAGCAGCGCGGAGCCCGCGAAGTTTGCCAATAGCTGGTCAGCCCACAACCCCTTTATCACTTCAGGGGTACAGGGTGCGGCCTACACGGTTTTCGCCGGTGGTATTCAGAATACCTTCAATGCTGGTGCCAACTCAAAAGTCGACATCCAGCGTATTCTTCCCACGACCGGTGAAGGCACCTATGTGGCGACCATCACGATTTCTGATTCCGGCGACGTGATTGCCAGCGGTTCAGCCGCCAGCTACTTCACACTCACCGCAGGCGCAGCTACTGGTGGACAGATCAACGGTCTTCAGGGTGGCACCCTCTACGCCGACGGATCGACGGTGACTTTGACTGCCGTCGCTGGCCAGTCTGGCACTGTTTTCGGAGGCTGGACAGGTGACGCATCAGGCACCGTGAATCCGCTCACGGTGACTCTCGATGGCAACAAGACCATCGGAGCGACCTTCATCACTCTCACGGGCACTTGGCCACCGGCTCCCGGTGATCTGGTCCTCGGTTTCCAGGCAGAGGGCGGCACCGGTTCCAACGTGAACCTTTTCGCCAATCTCGGACCGGCAACTGACGTTCGTGACAGTTCCAGCCCTGGAACGATTGCGATCCTCAATGCTGAACTGGAAGCCACCTACGGTGCCAATTGGTTCACCCGAACCGACCTCTACTTCGGCGTCATTGGAAACTTCAGCAATGCTCCTCTCACAGGTCCGAGCGCTGGTGGAGTCACCAATGGAGATCCGACTCGCACGCTCTATGTCAGCCGGTCTACCGTTTCCGACGGTGCCTCTCTGCCATTCACCATCAATGCCAGCGGACTCGGTACTGCGGCCACGATCATTCAGGGTCAGTACAACATGATGGGAGGCCTCACCGCAAACGGCAACGAGGCAGCTACCGTGAGTTCTGCTGAACCGGCCCAGTTTGCCAACGGTTGGTCTGCCCATAATCCGTTCATCGCGGCGGGTGTCCAAGGCGCGGGCTACACGGTGTTTGCCGGAGGCATTCAGAATACCTTTGGCCAGGGAGGTCCTGCCAAGGTCGACATTCAGCGCATTCTGCCGAACAGCGGCGTGGGCTCCTACGTGGCGACACTCACCATCGATTCCGGTGGAAACGTGAGCATCGGAGGCACGGCCACCAACTACTTCACCCTGTCTCAGGGCACAGCCACCGGAGGTCAGATCAACGGTCTGCTCAATGGTAACGCTCTCTATGCTGAAGGTTCCACCGTGACCATCCAGGCAGTTTCGACTCAACTAGGCTCAGTCTTCACCGGCTGGACCGGCGATGCTTCCGGGTCGGTCAATCCGCTGACAGTAACCTTCGATGCGAACAAGACGATCGGCGCCACTTTCGGCAAGGATCTCACCGACGTCGACGGCGATGGCATCTCGGCTTTTGACGAAGTGAACATTCACAACACGAACCCGGCGGTCGCAAACACGGCTCCTGCGTTTCCGTCGACCGTCGCTCACGTGTCCACAACCAACACCGTTGGAGGTGCTGAAATCTCGGCATTCGACGCTGGTAGCGCTCGTCTCTTCGTCACTCAGGGAACCGGCATCGCCGTCCTTGATCTGTCGAATCCCGCAAGTCCGGTAGCCGTTCAGAGTATCGACTTCACTCAGGCACCGTTCAATCTGACCGGAACTTCAGTGACCAGTGTGGCGACCAAAAACGGCTTCGTGGCCGTCGCCGTCCCCGATGGTGTCGATAAGAACAATCCCGGTCACGTGGTGTTCCTCAACGCCGCCACCCTGGCTCATCTTGGCACCGCCACGGTGGGTTCTCTGCCCGACATGGTCACCTTCACGCCCGATGGCAACAAGGTCCTGACGGCAGATGAAGGGGAAGCCCTCGACGGCAATGCCGGTTTCGGCACCGCACTTGGTACCGTGAGCATCATCGATGTGAGCGGCGGTTTTGCAGCCCCGGCGGTGACGACTGCCGACTTCACGGCCTTCGACAGCCAACGCGATGCCCTGAAAGCCGCCGGTGTGCGGATTTTCAGCGGCGAAGGTGACGGTCTCGACAACGACGGTGATACCGTTGCCGATGAAGTCGGTGAATTGATGCCTCCCTCACAGGACTTCGAGCCCGAATACATCGCGGTTTCTCCCGACGGTCTGACCGCCATGGTCACGCTCCAGGAAAACAATGCAGTCGCGATCCTCAACATCGCCACAGGTACATTCACCTCGGTGGTTCCGTTGGGCGAAAAAGACTTCAGCGGACTTCTCGCCGACTTCAGCGACCGGGACAGCCTCACGGGCGGTAACATCGGGCAGATGACCACCGGCAATTCGGTCTTCGGTCTCTACATGCCCGACAGCATCGATACCTTTGTATCCGGCGGCCAGACGTTCTACGTGATCGCCAACGAAGGTGACGACCGCGACGACTTCCTCGTGAACGCAGAAACGGCTCGGGTAAAAGACGGGGTTGTCGATCTCGATGATACGGTGTTCCCCAATGAAGCCGACTTGAAGCTCGACAAGAACCTCGGTCGCCTGACGATCTCGAATTCCCTGGGTCTTCGTGGTGACATCGACGGCGACGGTGACATTGATCGCATACTCGCTCTCGGCGGGCGTTCGTTCTCCATCCTCGATTCGAGTGGTGCCATGGTGTTCGACAGCGGCGACATGATCGAAAAGGCGGTCCAAAGTTACGGCCTGCCCTTCTTTGACGATGGCCGCAGCGACAACAAGGGCCCCGAACCCGAAGGCGTCGAGATCGGTATGATCAACGGTCAGCCCAAGGCTTTCATCGGCCTTGAGCGCTCCAACGGCGTGATGGTCTTCGACCTCTCCACGCCGGCGACACCGGTGTTCGAAGCTTTCCTCAGCCAGGCTGGCGATGTCAGTCCGGAAGGATTGACCTTCATTCCTGCGACGGATTCCCCGACAGCTCAGGCCCTACTGGTGGTGACCAACGAAGTCAGTGAAACGGTGTCGATCTTCAGTTTCGACGTGCCGACCTTCGACCTGACCATCGATGCCACGACCAACGGTGCCATCACCGGTGCTGCCTCTGGCCCTGTGCCGGCGGGAGACACGGTCGAACTGACCGCTGTTCCTGAAGCAGGCTTCAGCTTCACGGGCTGGACGGGTGATGCCTCCGGCACCACCAATCCGCTGTCCGTATTGATGGATGCCACCAAGACCATCGGAGCGACCTTCGCTCCGGATGCCACTGATGGTGACGGCAACGGCTTCTCCGATTTCGAGGAAAGCCAACTGGCTGCCGTAGCCAAGCGCTTCAACGTGGGAGACACGGTCGATATCGACCTGAGTTTCCTCGATGACAGCAGCCTTCGCATCCTGGTCTCGGGACTGCCTCGCGGACTCACCTACGATCCCAATACCAAGCACATTACCGGCACCATACTGGCACCCGGTAGTGATGCAGGAGCCGTGATCCGGAAGTTCGACGGTCGACGACCGGCGGGCACTCTGAGTCTGGCCTTCTCGGTGGAGGATTACCCATTCCTCGGGACCTATCAGGGGCTGCTTGAAAGCATAGGAGGAACGCCACTGCCCAGCGGCTCGGTCAAGATCACGGTGAATAAGGTGGGTGCATGGACCGGAGTTCTCGAAGTTCAAGGCGAGCCGACTCGGCGCGCACGAGGCACCTTCGCCAACGCCCAATCCACCGCACAGCAGATCGTGGCCGTCTTCCCGAATCGCCGTCTCGGTGATCACACGGTGACCCTCGATCTCGCCACGACATCGGACCTCATCACCGGCGACCTCAATGGCACTACCGCCACTGTACGCGGCTTCCGCATCGCCAAGCCGGTGCGCAATCCGGGTGGCGTGGTTCGCCTTTCGGTGGCTCTGATGCCGGATGTTGCCGGTGACAGTGTCAACGTGCCGGCAGGTGTTGGTACCCTGAGCGGTTCCATCAACAACCGCGGAATCATGCGCCTGGTGGGACTCCTCGGAGATGCCCAACGCGCCAGCGTCTCGCTCTGCCTCTCGCAGAGCAATCAGGCAGTGCTGTGGAGCACACCGTATCGGAATAAGGATTCCTTCGTTGGAGGAATCTTCGATATCGGTGACCTCGGTCAAGCCTCGCGCGGCGGCGCCCTCGATGGCGATCCCAACCCGGGAATCAAGTGGCTCAAAGCTGCAGATACTCGTGAGAGGAGCTATCCCAATGGCTTCCCGGTTCAGGATCTCGACGGCCAGACCAGCCGCTGGATTCCGGTGCCAAACGCGACGGCCTTCGCTGATTCCCTCGGCTTGAACTTCCGGGAGATTGACGCCGCCTACACTGGCGACGCCAATCCAAATCTCCCCACCATGTTCAGCCTCAGGAATGCGTTCACCTTGCTTCCGGTGGAACCCGTGACTGCCCTGCGCACTGTGGTGAAAGCCAACAAGGTTAAGGGATCGTTTGCCGGTTCCATGTTCCATCCTGACGGGCGGAGCACGGTAAACGGAGTCTTCCTCCAGGATGAAAGCTTCGGCACCCAAGTGGGGGCCGGGCTTGTCAAAATCCCGGTCGTTGGTGTCCGCGGTGCCTTCCGCACGGTCGGCATCGAAATGACTCAAACGCCCTGATCGGATCTTTCCCCGGGGACTTTCCGCGACTCAATCATCATCGAGGAAAGTTCCTCACCTGATCAACCCTCCTCGCGAAAGCGGGGAGGGTTTTTCATTGGTGCCGCCGACCGATACGGTCGAAAAGGCGTCACCTCAAATCGAACCCAGCCCCTCTATTCAACGGGGTTGAGTCACAGACTAGACCCTGTTTGGTTCAGTCGTGGCTCCACCAACCACGCTCGGATTGGCGAATCACTGCCCCGATGCACTCGGCAAAAGAACTCGACGACGTGAGCGAGAAGCCGGATCACTTTTCGAATCTGGACCCGCGGACTGTTGCTGACGCTCTTTCAGTTGCTGCAAACGCATGGCCGCAGGATTCACCGCCGCGTCATTGGGAGCAACGACACCACTTCCGTTGGCGGCATTCGCCGGATTCTGAACGGAATTGAAGGTCCGATTCGGCATGGCACCCGGCTGATTGGGAATCACGGGACGCTGTCCTGGCGGCGTGGCATTGCCAGGAATCCCGTTGCCGGCAGCCCCTGTCGGCGAATACCCAACGGGCTGAACGGCGGCCTGACTGAAAGAAGCTTCATCGTATCCCAGGGTGGCGTTCTCCGAACCTTGGCTGACGACGATCGATGCCGCCTGTGGATCAGGGCTGTTGGTGGCGCTGACGAGGACCAGTCCATCCACGGTTTCCCCCGTGGTCAGACGCTTCAATTCACCCGTCTTCTTATTCTGAATGTAGGCAATGGAATCGTCACCATCTTGAATCAACCCCGTCAGCACATAGTCGCGGGCGAACGACTGCTTCACTGCCGCCACTTCTCCGACAGCCTCCAGTTGAAAAGGCGACTTCAACCAAACGTCCAGGTAACGCTCCACCGGATAGGCTTGGGGAATCGTCGGTTCCTCCATGACCTCAACCGGTGCGTCCTCTTGTCCGAAACCGTACATTGCCAGACCACCAACCAGGCAAGCCACTCCTCCCAAAAGGAATGCCGGCTTTTGAGAACTCTGTTTGAAAAAATCGCTCGCGGTCATGTTGTCATTGGGGCTTTCGGTTCGCATACCAGCGCGACAGTTCGAGATCACAAACGATCAGGGCATCATCCTCAGGATCGGAACCAACCTCCAGCCGGCGGATGGATCTGAACTCCTCGGGACGCTGCAGTTCATGGAGCCAACCGAAAACATCTTCGACGGTGCCGGTGGCGGTCAACGAAACACTGGCCTCGACGTAGTGGGGCGTCTCGACGGCATCCAAAAGTTGTATCGCTGAGGTGGTGACTCCGTCGGCATTGACCGCTTGGGCATCTTCAAAAATGGCATTGTCAATCTGGTCGCGCGAGGCATAAGGAGGCTGATTCTCCTCCAGCCAATCAGCGCGTTCCATCCAGAGGTCACGTTCCTCGAGAAGCGCCTCGATCTCCACCATTTCCAACGTCAAGAGATCACGCTCGTCGCTGAGGGCATCGCGCTTGTCACGGTAGAGATCCCACATCACGAGCGCCCCTCCTCCCAGCAGAAGGACGGCGAACAGGGTCAGCAGTAATTTCTCGCTCGCTTTCATTTCATTTCATCCATCCGTCTTTCTCAGACGCCACCGCCATGCCTTCCTCATTCGGCACCGAATAGCGGTAATTGCCAAAAGCGACGAACTCCGCTGTGTCGTCATTGATTTCAGGGGGCGGAATCTCCCAAGCATAGTCCTGCAAATCCGGACTGGCCTCAAGATCGGCCTTAAAACGAATGGCCACGGGAACACTTGACGCCTCGCCGCGGACCACGATCTGCCCACCGGGTGTCAGTTCGAATTTGGTCATTCTCAGCCCTTTCTCAGGGAACAGCTTTGCCACCCGATAGAAAAGCTCCACTGGATAGCGATTCACATCGAGCGCTGGCTCCAGCGCCTCCCAGCGTGCCCTAGCCTCGCTGATGACCTGAGTTTCCGGCTGCTTCGCTTCGACCTGCTCTCGTAGCACCTGATTCGCACTCTGACGCCTGAAGAGATCGACAATTCCCACTGAGATTAGGATGCCATAAAACGCGGCCACCAACACGGCGGTGCGAACCGCTTTGCGACTGCGATCGCGGCGCAGTCTGGCGTCGGCGATTTCCCCGGGTTCAAAGGAAAATCCCTCTGCGAGCTTCGCCTCGGGAGCCGGTTTTTCCACCACCCGAAAATCGAGATTCAAAACTTCTGCAACCTGATCACCGAATTCAGGCGGTATCGGCTGATTGCCTGCCGATTTCCACAGTACCAGAGTATCCACCAGATCCACCATGCGGCGGCCATCAAGCTCCAGATACAAGCATCGCAGGTCCTGCAACAAAGACGCATCTGGCTCACGGCGTCCGAGGCTCTGAAAGTGGACCCATTGCCCCTCTCGGCTGAATCCCACCACCCAACGCCCCAGCTCTTGCCAGAGGACAATCGCTCGTGGTCGCGGAGGATGCATCAGTGGCGACGGCAAAAAAGTCTCCCAGTCGGCCTTTTCCTTGGCTCCCCGTGGATCCAAAGTCCGCGGAATCGCGATCGCGCGCACGAGGCGGCGGGCTTCGACCGAGCCGACCACGCGCCAAGCCAGATGGCACCCCGCGCCATCCGGGACAGGAACGCCGAGACGCTCCAGTTCCACCTGCAACACCTGTTCGATCACCTCAGGGTCGGCAGAGTTCACCCACACGGGCACGGAACTACATTGGTGCGCCGGCAGGCCAAACACCGCAGGGGTGCCCGCAGCAGGCCGGTCTGACGGCACGGCCACGGGATCGCCGGGACGTTTCCGCCACCACTCCCATTCACTGGCGCCAGGCGTCCAGAGACAGGTCGCTGTCGGGTTGTCTTTCACCTCAGTCTGCGTGTTCGCACCTCCACAAAGGAGGGATTCTCGTTTCGGTCCCGAACCACGACAGTGCGCTCGATCAGGATATCTCCGATCTTGCCCACTGAGATGAGACGGGCAGTAGCATCGTCAACGGAGACCAGGTTTTCAACCAACTGTTTGACCTCTCCCTGCAGTCCCAGCACATCCAAAGCCTGACTCACGGACTCAAATTTCACGTCGTCTTCGGTGCCGGCAATCCCATCCCGGCCAGCCCGAACTTTGACGAAGCGACTCGCATTTCCAGGAGGACAGGCACAAACCAGAGAGATGAGTTCGGCCGGCGCATCGTTGAGATCGAGTTTTCCAGCGCTCCAGAGAGTAAAGACATCCCGCCACCCCGGATATCTCACCGCCACTTCGTCGAAGCCGCGGACATAAACCATTTCCTCCAGATCGCGAAAAGGTCGATTGAAAGGGATTCCGCGCCATCCCTTGCTGCGGTAATACTCTCCCTCGGCACCCAGCGGAGTCTCGTCGCTGTCACGATCCACCCAGTCGGCCATGGCGGCTGAGAGAGACTGGCTATCGAATTCACTGAGTCCAAACTCCATGAAGAGATCGGTCAACACCCGTCGGCCGCCTTCGCTGATGGCGAGGACATTCGGATTGAGGCGAGCCCCTTCACTGATGATGCTTGCTTCGAAGCCTTCCGTCGGTCCGGTTCGCTGGCGCAAGAGTGGGTCCCAACGCTCCATCTTTGGATGCATCGCCAGAGCGACTCCAGCATCGGCGAGTTGCTCGGCGCGGAACTCGAGCGAGGTGTTTCCCTGTGTCTCCAGTTCGACGAGGAGAAACTGTGCCCCGGTAAAGAGCGCCATGCTCAGGATCGCGATGACCCAATAGACCGCCAACAACGCGGAGGCCCGCCGATTCTGGCGAAGGTCAACTCTGGCGGTGGAAGGTGGTAAATGCATGGCTGTTTCAGCGAACCGGCGCCTCGCTCGCAGATTCTTCGGTCGGAGCGGGCTGACCTTGCCCGTCGGCTTCTGCGGGTGGCTGATTTGCTCCCTCGTTCCCGTTGGGTGACGCGGGGGCACCTTGAGGAGGATCCTCGATTTGACGGGCAGGAACCCAAAAAACCGCGCGCACCGGCTCCGGCTCGCCCTCACCGGCAACGGTCAATGCGATCATGCTCGGATTGTTCGATCCCTTGGGCAGAACATCGACCCACTCAAGGCGCGAGCTGTCGTAAAAGTTCCAGCTCAACTGTCGAAGCCGCCTCATCAATTGAAGAGATCGGGAATCGAGACTGCTCATGTCCCCGCGCTCATAGCGATCGTCCGCCTCCGCATCGAGATAGTAGATGCTGGCTCTGATAAAACCGCTGGAATCGACCTCTGCGGCGATCACCACTCTTTGCACCTCAAAATCCCCCCGCCCGAAACCGAAAGCCGATGGCGCATGCCGCACCGAGAGATAGGTGTCGTAGTGACCTCCGCGAGGTTCATAGGAAAAAGACACTTCTGCGCCAGCCGGCAGGGATTCGAGATTCTGACGACAGAGCTCGACAAATCGCCGCTTCCGGGTTTCCCGCTGCTGCAGATCCTGGACATCATTGAGCAACTCCAGCCCACCAGATGCCAGCGTGAAGATGCCGGCCGTGAGGATCACCATCACCGCGAGCGCCACCGACAGCTCCATGATGGTGAACCCGTGGAGGCTTCCCCGATGCCGGGAGAATCTGTACCGTGTTCTCCGCATCATCGACCAAGGTTGAACTGTCCGTAGCGGAGGGTCTCTGCTTTCTCGATCACTTCTTCGCCGCTTCCCGGGAGCTTTCGAAGTGCGGTGATCTCGATGCGAAACATGTCATTGAGTTTCTCTCCTTTGGCGGTGGTGAATTCGGCCGGCTCCACCAGAACGCGATAGGCGATGCCGCTCGAATCGGGCAACTCATCCGGAAACCCCATCAATCGCGAGGGACTATCGATTTTCTCAAATGGTTCGATCCTGGGTTGGCGGCTGTAATAGGTCAGCAGCGTGCGCAATTGACTGGTGACCCGAGCCTCATCGACCGATTCGGTGGAAGCTTTTGCAATATCATTCAGCGCAACCATCAAGCTCACCCCTGCCACCGCGAAAACGCCGAGAGCCAGAATCACTTCCAACAGTGAAAAGGCGCTCACCTTTCGTCGATATCGGGCGGGAGTTCTCATGGAAAATAACTCTGCTCCTCCGCCATGCCTGTCAGGGGATCAAAAGCCAGTTCGATAAACGCGTTGCCTTGCGTCGAGCCAAGCCGAACGATCAGCGGCTCGCACAATCCTCCGGAACGAATCAGCCACGCCTGACCATCCACAGGTTGCCAATTGTCATCCCCCGGCCACTTCGCGGTGACCGTAGCTCCTGCGGGGATTGTCAACGTTTCCTCGATCTCCAGTGATACCGCGCCTCCTGCTCCCGCTCCCTGTCCCCGAACCAGCTGCAACTGACCGGGCGTCATCAGGATGGCATAGTCCTCGCGGTAGGCCGCCGCTTCCGTCACCGCTTGCCGACTCAATTTTTTCAGATCCTGAGCGACCGGTGAGAGGAGTCGCTCGACTGGAGACTCATCGAAGCTCATCGCGAAGAAGCCGGTCATCAGCACGATGATCGCCAGCACGACGATCATCTCCATCAGGGTAAACCCCTTGGAGCTCCGCCGCTTGGCACCGACAACTGAGCCTCGATTTTGCCAAGCGAGTCTCATTCCTTCGGAGGCAAAGGCTGTCCTGAGACTACCAGTTTCCAATATCGTCCTCGGTTCCTTCCTGACCATCCATGCCGAAGCTGAAGATGTCGTAGCTGTCAGGATTGTGCTTTCCGGGGTAGCGATATTGATAGGGTTTCGACCAGGGATCAACGAGGGCAGATTCCTTGAGGAACTGTTTCCAAGCCCTCGGTGCCGGACCACTGCTGGGACGCTTCACCAAGGCTTCCAAGCCCTGCTCCGTGGTCGGGTAGATGCCCGCCTTGGTTTTGTATCGAATGAGGTTGGCGTGGAAATTCTGAATGTCGGCTCTCACCTTGCTATCGTCGGCATCACCCAGCACGCCCACCATCGAGTAGACTCCGAGTCCGAGGAGGAGCCCGATGATCCCCAAGACCAAGAGCATCTCCATCAAGGTGTAACCGCGAGCCTGCGCACTACGAGTTTTCTGGTTTGTCTTCATGATTATTCGGGTAGGAAATTTATCGTTTCGTCATCGCGACTGCAACATCGATATGGTGTCTTGAATCACACTCACCATCAGCACCGCCATGGTTCCGACCACTCCTGCCATCATCACGATGATGACGGGTTGAATGAAGGCGCTGATGCGCTCCACGCTGCGGTTCAGATCCCTGTCGAGTCGATTGCCTGCCTTGGCGAGAGATTCGGTAAGCTGCCCGGTCTGCTCGCCGACACGAATCATGTCGATCAGATTCGTGGGGAAAACGCCCGCTTTCTCCATCGAACGGTGGAGCGAGGCACCATCGGCCACCTGTTCACCCACCTGGGTCAACTGAGCCTGCAAATAGAGGTTCTCGGCACTGCCTCGGCAGAGTTGCAGGCTGTTGATGAGCGACATGCCATTTCCCAGCAGATTGGAAAGCGTCTCAAGAAACTGGACGTGAAATCGCCTCAACTGGAGGTTGCCGAAAAGCGGAATCTTGAGCCGAAAGCGATCCCAACCCGGTCGATAACGGGGATTGCGCGTGATCGCAAAGAACAGCACCACGCAAATGATCACCCCCAACAGCAGCAACCACCACCAACTCTTCAAAAACCCGGTGGTGGCGATGAGAATCTTCACCATCATGGGCACTTCGCCGCCATTGGACTGAACCAGCTTGATCAAGCGAGGCATCAGAAAGCTGATGAAGAAGACGGTCACCAGCGCGCCGACGAAGAAAAGAAAGGCGGGGTAGATCATCGCCGTCACGACTTTCGATCGCAACTCGGCGAGCGTCGTCAGGTAGCTGATCTGCCGCCTGAGAATATCAGCCAGCGCCCCACCCGCCTCTCCTGCCGCGACGAGATTGCAGTATAGCGGTCCAAAGCTCGGCGATGCCACCGCCATCGCCCGAGAGAGAGAAACGCCATCGCGCACCTGCTCTCGAATTCTCACCGTCACCTCGCGAATCGGACCGGCCGCGTCCCGGCCCTCCATCATCTTGAGCGCGGGTTCCAACTGCACGCCTGCGGTCAGCAGATCACTCAACTCCTCGGTGAAATAGATCACCTGATTGGTGGAAAGTTTCAGCCGACTCGAACTCTTCGGAAGACCACCGGACTTTGCCGCAGGCGGTTTCACGGAATTTGCCCCCGACTTTTTCGATTTCGATCCCGAACTCGCTCCCGCCTCCGATACTTGATACGGCTGCATCCCGGCATGAGTCAGTTTTCGATTCGCCTCCTGGCGATCTTTCGCTGACACCGTGCCTTCGACGACAGATCCGTCGTTTCGCAGGGCTTTATAGGAAAACTCGGGCACGTGTGGCGCTTGGTTTCAAAACAGGTTTCCGTCAGCTAGCTCCCACGACAGCGGGGACCACAACCTGTTCGTTGTCTGTTTCATGAGCTTCTTCCGTCACCGAGACGACTTCTGCTACCGTTGTCTCGCCTTCGGCGACCTTTTCCCAGCCATAGTCTCTCATCGAGCGAAAACCGTCGAGCATGGTCTGACGCTGGATGTCCGCGCGCGTGCCGCCACGAACGATCAACTCCTGCAGCTTCGGCGTCATCCGGCAAAGCTCATAGATCGCCAGTCGTCCCCGATATCCCGTCCTCCCACAGGCCTCACAACCGCCCACCTTGGCCTCGTAGAGAGCGTGCCTCCCAAGCAGCTCATGGGGAAAACCACAGGATTTCAGGTAATCGTCACCGTGACTGGCGGGTTGGCGGCACTCTTTGCACAGACGACGCACCAGTCGCTGGGCCATGAATCCGCGCACCGCCGCCGTTACCAGAAATGGTTCCACCCCCATGTCGACCAGCCGGGCGATGCCGCCAATGGCATCATTCGTATGCAGGGTGCTAAAAACCAAGTGACCGGTCAAAGCCGCCCGAATCGCGATCTCGGCGGTCTCAAGGTCACGAATCTCCCCCACCATGACCACATTGGGATCACCACGGAGAATGCTGCGAAGACCACCGGCAAAGGTGAGATTGATCTCGGGCTTGACCGCGATCTGGACCACACCCTCCATCTTGTTTTCCACCGGATCCTCAATGGTCACGATGCGTCGTGATTCGTCGTTGAGCACCGCGAGAAAGCAGTAGAGCGATGTCGATTTTCCGCAACCCGTCGGCCCTGTCACCAGCATGATGCCGTTGGGACGCTGAAGGATTTCGTCCACGTCATGACGGATGTGCGGCAACATCCCCAGCCGCTCAAGATTGAATTTCTCCTGTCCCAACAGACGCAGACTGATGCTTTCGCCTTCGATACCGGGGATGGTCGCGACACGGACATCGATGGGTTGCCCTTCGAGGCGCAAATGGATGCGCCCGTCCTGCGGCAGACGTTTCTCGGCAATATCTAGCCCCGACATCACTTTGAGCCGAGCAATCACAGATGCCTGCAAATCCTTGATCTTCTCCGGCACCGCCACCCGCTGCAGCACCCCATCAATCCGATAGCGAACCCGCAAATCAGCCGACAGCGGCTCGACGTGAATATCAGTGGCCCGACGCGCCAGAGCTTCCTTGAGGATCTGATTCACGAACTTCACCACTGAGGCCTCGGTGTCGTTGTCGTCGATCACATTGACCTCTTCCTGAATCTCCGCGTCAGATCCGTCGAGGTCGCGATTCGCCAGGACCTCCTCAAAGGTGTCAGCCCCTACCCCGAAAAAATTCTGGATCCCGGCAATGACCTGACGCCGAGAGGCGATCACCCAATGGATGGGCAGGTCAACCGATTGATAGATCGCCCGGCGGCGATGGATTCCGAACGGATCGTAGGTAGCGATCACGATCGCCGTAGGGTCTGCCTTTTCATCGGGGCGCTCCAATCGCAGCGGCAGGAGAAGATTCCGAATACTGACCTGCGGCCCGCAAAGTTGCTTCAGCTCCCTGGCATCATTGGTGTCCGGCTCGGGATCGCCCTCCCAGCTGAGTCCCAACTGTTCGCCAAGCACTTTGAGAAAGGCCTCATCCTCGACCAGATCGGAATCGAGAATGCGGTCGATCAGTTCCAGATTCCCGGCCAGGGACTCCTCCACGACATCACGCAACGCCCCGGGATCGGTGCAACCCGCCTTCCCGGCCGCCGTCAGAATCTCTTCCGCTATGCCGCCACCTTTCACGAACCTCAGCTTCCCCGGCTTCGCCCTCTTCGTCAAGTCCGGTGGAACCCTGGATACGTGACGGAGAGGTTACTTTTCTTTCGTTGCATTACCGCATCTGGGCCCCTGCAAACGGGCAAGATCGAACCAGAGGTATGGAGACTCAGGAAACCAGCGCGATTTCCCCCACCAATTCGTCATCGGAATCATCGCCCGACCAGACAGGGAGCTTCAGTGAAAAGGTCGATCCCTCTCCCAGCTTGCTGTGGCAGGCAACCTCACCCTTCATTCCCTGAGCCATACGATGAACGATCCAGAGTCCCAATCCATTGGAACTCTCTCCTCCCGTCGGCTGCGGGGTCAGGCGAGAGAATTTCTGGAAAAGCTTCGCCTGATCCTGATCACTCAATCCTGGTCCCTCATCGATGACATCAATCACGACCGATTCAGAGTCATCTTTCCTCAGTGACAGCGAAACGCTGCTTCCCGGAGGAGAGTATTTGATCGCGTTCGAGAAGAGATTGTCCAGGATCTGATGGGTGGCTACCCGGTCTGAACAGGAGATGACATCATCGGCATCCCCTTGAACCGTTACCGAGATCTGCTTGGCTGCTGCCGCATTGGCATAGTCGCGAACCAAAACCTCTACCAAGGGTTCAAAAGGACAACGCTCGGCTTTGAGCTTCAGTTTTCCATCCTCGATTGCCCGCGTATCGAGAAGATTACTGATGATATCAAGCATTCGGTTGGCCGATCCGAGAATCTCTTTGGTCTGATCTTTCACCACCTTGGGATCTAGAGGATCCGTCATCTGAATGAGTCCCGCGTATCCACTGATCACACTCAACGGATTCTTGAGATCGTGGGCGGCAATATTGAGGAATTCGTTTTTGTCCTCGTTCAATCTCACTAGGCGCTCATTTGCCGATGAAAGCTCATTCAGAGTTTTTTGAAGCCGATCAAAGGCCTTGCGGCGAGTGATTTCGAAGATCAGTCCAAGAATGGCCATGAAAGGAACCAACCCGGCATATCCGGCAGCATCGATCGCCGGTCCCCATTTTTCGGGATAGGTCGTCGGAAAGGTGACACCGTTCATGTGCAGCAGGCCAAAAGCCGAAGCCACCACACTACAAAGCACGGTCCAAATGATCGCGCCACGCTGCTCCACCAGCAGCAGCACGCACAGAGGAATACTCGCCAACCAGGCAATCGCGTGCCCTTTCATCCCTCCTTCCACGAGGCAGAGTCCACCGAAGCCAACCAGCAACACGGCAGCAAAAAGATGGCCCGTGAGCCCCAGTCGCTGAAATTTCAGCAGGATCCGAGGAATCATCGCCACCGAGAGGCTACAGATCAGAATGAAGATACCGCCATAATTGTGCCCGATCAGAAAATAGAATGCGGCGTAAAGGGCCCCGAATAGGGCTCCCAGAAAACCAAACCTCACCTGCAACCTGGCGCGTCGATTCAGCTCGGGATCGCTCCGCATCGAGACCGGCACATAGCGATCCCACCAAGTCTCCGGCTCAACGACAGAATCGAGCTCCGAAGGAATGCACTCTTCGGCCTCGATCTCCTCGGACTTGAACGTCCCTGACTCGAAGTCAAAAGTCATAACCAACGGTCAGTGCCAACCAGTGGGCTTCCAATCCCACCTTGGAGTTCTTGTATTCGCCAGAAAGGATCCGACTATCCGAAAGCTGCTGAGTCGCTGGCAGGTCCCATTGATAGCTGAGATCCACCCGATAGGGCCCCCTCGCGTAGCCAACTCCCACCCCCACCGTATGCTCGGAGATGGCGGCCGTCATTGGCGTCGTGGTGCTCGTCGGCATCGGCGCTTTCCCGTAGGAGTAGCCGAGGCGGAGCGCCCATTCTTCGCTCAATCGATGCTCGATACCGGCTCGATAGACGAACTGATCGTCCCAGTCCAAAGGCACGCTGTCCACGATTTCGTCGCTTCCGAGTAGCCCATTGATCGACTCGTTGGTTCCATCGCTCAGATTCACCGTCAGATTGTCAAAAGCTCGCTCCCAGCCAATCCAGTCGACCTGAAATGCGACTCGGGTCTTTTCCGTCACCTGCCAGGAGATCCCTCCCGTCGCTGACTGGGGAAACTCATTCTCCACTTCCGCACGATAGGCAAAAGTCGAAGGCACCTGATCCAGGCCCAATGAAGCCAGTTGCTCACCGATGTCTCCGCGCGCCGTCCCTTCTGTCGAAATCCGGGTAGGCGTCCGATAGGAAAGCCCCACGGTGAGGGATTTCGTCACCTCCCATGTCAGACCGATATCACCATTCAACCCGACGCCGTCCGTCTCCAAGTCGAGTAACGTTTTGAAGCCCGCCAGCGCCGGATGACTCTGAAAAATGTAGGGAGCTTTTAGACGGTTCTGATTGTAGACCGCTCCACCTGACACACCGATGGAAAGCGTGTCCGTCACCTGCCAGCCCAGTCCCACTGCTGCTCGCACCCCGAGAATCTCCGACCGGTGGGTCCGACTGCCATAGGAGGTATCTCCATCGATGCCTCCCGGCAGGTCCTCATAGACCCAGTCAGCAATTCGAATTTCCTCCGGGACCAAAGAGAAACCGAGTCCCAGATTCGATCCCAGTGAACTCCGCAAGACGACTTCCGGAAATGCCCCACCCCGATCATCCAGATACCCCAGGCGATCGGAACCATTATCGAAAGTTCCCTCCGCGAGAGCTCCCACCACACCGATGGACAAATCAACCCCATCGACATAGCTGAGCAGTGAAGGATTCAGCGCCATCGAAGCAAAATAGTCATCTCGATCGGCAACCGATGCGCCTCCCATGGCCATGCTGCGGGCCCCGGAACCATTGCGATTGATACCGTTCGCTGACGAAAAATTCGCAAGGAGCAGCACTGCCAAACCGACGATCATTCCCGCCCGCCACGGAAGGGAGAAAGCTCGGGCAAAACGGGAGAATGTTTTACGCTCTTTATTCACGCTATCGCTTCGATCTTGGTTTCAGAAATTTCATCAAGAATGAGAAATTAATTTAAATTAACAATAATTACAATATTTTTTAAAATTGTTTTTTGGCTATTGAAATTCGAAGCCGTGACAGCTCGTTCAAGGCAATTCAACAGGGTTGACTCCCGGACTCAACCCTGTTGAGTCGGAGGCATCGTGCCACAGACGCCTCCGCCATCCTCAGATCCCGCCGCCGTCTTGGCCTCCGTGTTCGGTCATTTCGAGTTCCGCCCCGGCCAACTTCAAGTGATCGAAACCTTGATCGCGGGTCGTCCCTCGCTGGCGATTTTTCCCACCGGGGGCGGGAAAAGTCTCTGCTATCAGTTGCCGGCGTTGATGCTGGATGGGCTCACGCTGGTGATCTCTCCCCTGATCGCCCTGATGAAGGATCAGGTGGAAGCCCTCCTCGCCCGAGGTGTGGCGGCGGCGCGATTGGATTCATCACTCGACGCTTCGGAGGTTAGATCCATCTATGATCGGATGGACTCGGGCGATTTGAAACTGCTCTACGTCGCCCCCGAGCGCATCGCCAATGAAGGCTTTTTGCTGAAACTGCGCCGCACTCGGATTTCGTTCATCGCCATCGATGAAGCCCACTGCATCTCGGAGTGGGGTCACAATTTCCGGCCGGACTACCTGAAGCTCGCACAACTGACCCGCGATCTGGACGTCACTCGAGTGCTCGCCCTGACGGCAACGGCCACGCCCAAGGTAGCGGCAGACATCTGCCGTGAATTCAACATCGCGGAGAACGACCATGTTCAAACCGGGTTTCGGCGCTCCAACCTGAGTTTCCACGTCACGCCCTGCCTCGCGGCGGATCGCAAAGCGCTGCTGCTATCCCGAATCAGAGAACGCCCCCCCGGTCCGGCGGTGGTCTACGTGACCCTGCAACACACCGCCGAGGACGTGGCGGGTTATCTGGCTCGCAACGGGCTGGCGGCAAAGGCATATCACGCCGGGCTGGCGGATGATTGGCGGGCAGAAGTGCAGGACGATTTCATGGCGGGACGATTCGACATCGTCGTCGCGACCATCGCGTTTGGCATGGGCATCGACAAAGCCGACATCCGCTATGTCTATCACTACAACCTTCCCAAATCGTTGGAAAATTTCGTTCAGGAAAGCGGTCGAGCCGGGCGCGACGGGGCTCCGGCGACCTGCGAGATGCTGGCCTGTGCGGACGACAGGGTGGTGTTGGAAAACTTTGTCTATGGCGATACGCCTTCTCCCCAGTCATTGAAATCGCTGGTCGAGCACGTCCTGCTCCAGGGCGAAACGTTCAGCATCTCCCGCTACGATCTCTCGGGGACCAAGGACATCCGTCCGCTGGTGGTGGCAACGGCGATGACTTACTTGGAGCTCAGTGGGCTCATCATTCCGACCGGACCTTTCTACGCCGGATACCAGTTTCAGTTTCTTCAGCCGGAGGACCGCGTCCTCGCCGGGCATACCCCGGCGCGTCAGGCGTTTCTGAAATCCATTTTCGACCATTCGAAGAAAGCCCGCAGTTGGATCACGGTGAAGGTGGATGAGGTCGCCTTCAAGACGGGCGAGCCTTCTGATCGCATTCGCAAAGCGCTCAATCACTTGGCCGACATGGGCGACATCCGATTGCGCCCCAGCGGACTGCGACACGGCTATCGACTGGCACCCGATCGACCGCGGGAAGTCGGTCCCGTCGCCGCGATCTTGCAGGACCTTTTTGCCCGCCGCGAACTCGGCGAGATCGACCGACTCGGCATGGTGATAGATCTCTGCGAAACTCGCGACTGTCTCACGCGACATTTGCTGGCGCATTTTGGTGAAGGCTTGGAGAGTGGCTGCGGAAACTGTGGCAACTGCCTCAACCCGCCGACCCAGGATCGGGTGCTCCCCTCTTCTCTTGAGGATGACATCACCCCGGAGCAAGTGGCCGCAATCCATGAGATCATCTCGGAAAAACACGCCGCACTTCGTCAACCGCGTCAGCTAACCCGCTTTCTCTGCGGCATCTCCAGTCCGGCGGCTACTCGCGAGCGACTCTCGCGTCACGACGCCTTCGGACTGCTTGCCGAGGTGCCGTTTCAAACGGTACTGACGCAGGTCGAATCAATGGGGATGTGAAGGCGAATGCCCCCCGTGCATCTGTTCCTCGGCCCGCATCATTTTTTGACGACGATGCAGAAGCACGATGAGTGAGACAATGGCCAGCAACAGCGACATGGCGGCGATTCCGCCCACTTGAATGGCGGCGTTGAGCATTTCCCGCATTTTCACGGGAGCGACCGATAGCACCACCGGTTTCGAAATTCCGGTTCCCATCACTGAGATGCGACCAGTCGAGCGAGGCTCAAAGGTTCCCAGTGAAACCGCTGTTTCTGAGCCGAGACTTTTTGTCGCCATCGAGTAAGGATTCAGCGGATAGATGTCCCCGGTCGCATCGTGGGTGATGATGATTTTGGCTCCGGGCGGCAGTTGCTCGCCAGACTCAAAGGCGGCGCCTTCGTGCATGGTATAAGTATGCAACCAGAGGGTATGCTCGCCTGACTCCGTCAACTCGACCGAGAAACCCGGCGGCACGACACCACGACCGGCTTCCCGAACCAGAAGGCGAGAGGCTTGATAGCCCTGCCATCCCGCCGTCCCGAGGCCCAGCACCAGAATGACAAAGGGCACGACCAGGCAGATGGCGAATGACAGCGGGCGACGGTTCATCGAAAAAAGGTGAGCGTTCCAGACCGTCGGATTATCTGATGCGGCTCCCCCGAATCCAAGCTCAATCTCGCGCCGATGCGCCAAGCTTAGTCATTGCCTGACGTTCACCAACCTCGCTATGCTGGTCGGACATGAACACACGGTCCCCGATTTTTCTCTTCCGACTTTGCCTCGCCATCGGCCTCGCTCTCTCGACCGCAGCCGCTTGGGCCATCGACGAAGGACGTTCGCTCTACATCGAAGGCTATGCGGGAGACATCAGCTACGCTCCGGGCGATGAACTTCAATTGCACCTGTCGACCACATCTCCTACCTATGATCTTGAGATCGCACGAGTCGGTCGCGAGCGCGTCGTGGTCTTCAGTCAGCAAAAAATCGAAGGTGGCCAGGAATACGGCATTCCCGAAAAAGCCTCGTCCGAAGGCTGCGGATGGCCGGTCGGCTTTCAGATGAAGATTCCCTCCGAGTGGAAAACCGGTTTTTATGAGGTTCGCATGACCATTCGCGACACCGGCGGGCGCTTCAGTCAATGGAACACCCGCAGCGCGGAGGGATCCTGTTTCTTTGTCCTGCGGGCCTCAGAACCTGGCAAGGACAGCAAGATCCTGCTCCAGCTCGCGACCAATACCTACAACGCCTACAACAACTGGGGCGGATCCAGCCTCTACGGCTATCACGGTCGCGCCAACCTGCAGGGGCATCAGGTGTCCTACCTGAGACCGATGAAACCCCAATTCGGTCGATGGGAGCTGCCCTTTGTCGTCTGGGCCGAGGAAAATGGCTACTCACTCGACTACGCCACCAATCTCGATCTCGAACTCCGTCCCGAAATCGTGAAGCCCTACCAACTCGTGCTCAGTGTTGGGCACGATGAATACTGGTCGACTCCGATGCGCGACACCATCGAGAACTACGCAGCGGCCGGTGGCAATATCGCCTTCTTTTCCGGAAACACCTGTTGCTGGCAGGTTCGCTGGGATCCCACGACGAAATCGCTCCTCAGTTGGAAACAGTGGTTCAATCAAGACGAACTCTACTCGTCGACAGCCGATACGGTTCCCCTGCTGGCCACCCTGTGGGGACATCATCTGGTGGGCCGTCCCGAAAATCAGATGACCGGCGTCGGATTTCTTCATGGCGGCTACCACAAGAGTCACGATCAACTCATGGACGGCAGCGGCGCCTATACCGTGCATCGCCCCGACCACTGGCTCTACGAGGGAACCCAGCTGAAAGCGGGTGACGAATTCGGGGGCAAGGACAGCATCGTCGGCTATGAATGCGATGGCTGCGAGATGGAGTGGCGAGACGGACTGCCCTTCCCCACTCATCAGGATGGAACGCCGAAAACTTTCACCATTCTCGGCAGCGCGCCCGCCAAATGGGCACCCGGCGACAGCTGGTGGTACGAGGAGTGGCCCGGCCCCGAACACACCGGACACGCCGTCCTCGGACTCTACACCACCGAGAAAGGCGGCACCGTCGTCACGACCGGTTCCACCGACTGGGCCCACGGGCTGAAAGGAAAAGATCCCGCGGTGGAACAAATCACGCGCAATGTGCTGGATCGGCTGGGCAAGTGAATTCTTGAAGCGCCCTAGAGTCCGATCCCACTCGCCGGGGGTGCTTGGAGATCCTTGGATTGAGGCGAAGGCGGGCGGAATAACGCCGCAAACATCAATGGCCCCACCAACGGGAAAAGAACAAGCAACGTCCACACGAGTTTCGAATGCCAAGGTGCGGTGCTGCGAAAGAGATGGAACAGGCACCACAGCGACAGCGCCAGCGACACTCCCAACACCCAACGCCAGTCGAAACCCTCGCCAGTGGACCACAGGTAATCCTGAAACTCGGCTTGATAGGGACTACTTGGCATCCTCGGAAAACGGTTGATTCACTTATCTCAATTCGCTCGCCGCTTGTCTCGCACCGTACGGGATGAGAACGATCGATTCGCTCACGCAACTGAGGCTCGATGAATCAACGAAGGATTCAGCCAGCCACTTCATCCCAACACCAGTTCCACCGGACAATGATCCGAACCCATCACGTCGGGATGAATCTTGGCCGACTTCATCCGATCTTGAAGTTTCGGTGATACACAGAAGTAATCGATCCGCCATCCCACGTTGTTGGCTCGGGCACCGCCGCGATAGCTCCACCAACTGTAGTGCTCGGGCTCCTCGGGATGAAAAAGACGGAAGCTGTCGATGAATCCAGCGTCGACGATCTGATCGAACCCCGCTCGTTCTTCATCGGAGAACCCGGCGCTCATGCGATTCTGTTTTGGTCGAGCCAGATCGATTTCCTGATGCGCCACATTGAGATCGCCGCCGAAGATAACAGGCTTCGTCTTTTCCAGCTCTCGCATGTGATCGAGAAACGCACAATCCCACTCCTGTCGGTAGGCCAGGCGGCGCAGTCCATCCTGCGAGTTGGGCGTGTAAACGCTCACAAGGAAGAAATCGGGAAACTCCAGAGTCAGCACCCGGCCTTCCGTGTCGTGCTCGGCGATTCCAATTCCCGAGGTAACATTCAGGGGAGACTCGCGGGTAAAGATGGCGACTCCAGAGTAGCCCTTCTTCTCGGCGGAGTTCCAGTGAACTTCCCAATCCTTCAAGGCTGAGGAAATTTCGACCTGCTCCGGCTGGGCCTTGGTTTCCTGCAGCAGCAAAAGGTCCGGCTGATGCTGAAGGACGTAGTCGTCAAAGCCCTTTTTCTGCACCGCCCGGATCCCGTTTACATTCCAACTGTGGAGTTTCATGCCCGCACCATAGGGGGATCAACAGGACTGGCAACGAAATCCGGAAAATCGTGGCTAGCCAAAACCGAACCCCTCTAAGCGAAGCCGAAATCGGGATTTGTCTGTGCGAATTTGCGCCATTGTAGGAAACCGATCGTCGGCTAACGTTGGCTTTACGATGTAAATGTTTTTTTCTTGCGCGGGTCCAGTTCTGTGGCAAATGAGTCTCGCTTGAGATTTCGCTTGTCCGATTGCGAACTGGATTCTCCTCAGGAGAATACCGCGGCCGCCCCAAAGCGGAATCGAATGCCAGTTCCCCATCATGATCGAAGTCAAAAACCTCAGTAAACACTTCGGAGAGAAAGTCGCCGTCGACGATATCTCCTTCACCGTCGAGAAAGGCGAAGTCCTCGGCTTCCTCGGACCCAATGGCGCCGGGAAATCGACGACGATGCGCATGGTCACCGGATATCTGCCGCCGAGTGCGGGCTCGATCTCCGTAGGTGGTGCCGACATTCTCGACGACGAAATCGCCGCGAAGTCGAAGATCGGCTATCTGCCGGAAAACGCGCCGCTCTACTCGGACATGTCGGTGGAGGACTTTCTCCGCTTCTCGGCCGAGATGCGTCGGGTGCCGGAATCCGAGATCGAAGCCGCCATCGACAAGGCCATCGAAACCTGTTTTCTCCAGCGGGTGCGCCACCAGAGCGTCGACACCCTTTCCAAGGGTTTCCGCCATCGCACTTGCCTGGCTCAGTCGATCATTCACGATCCCGAGGTTCTCATTCTCGACGAACCGACCGATGGTCTCGATCCCAACCAAAAGCATGAGGTGCGAAACCTCATCAAACGGATGGGCGAAACCAAGGCGATCATTTTCTCCACCCACATTTTGGAGGAAGTGGAGGCATCCTGCTCCCGGGCCATCATCATCGACCGCGGCAAGATCATCGCTGACGGCACTCCCGATCAGCTGAAGGCCAAGGCAATGAATGCCGGAGCCGTCATCTTCAATGCGACCGGATTGGCCGCCACCGGAGTCCGTCAGGAACTAGAAAAACTTCCCGAGGTGCGTGCCGTCAACGTGCTCGAGTCCGGCGACAACGGCATCACCGCCCGCGTCCTGCCGAACAAGGGCAAGGACAAGGCCCTGCCGGAAGCGATTTTCAAACTCGCGGTGGCCAGGGGGCTCACCATTCACGAACTCCGGGTAGAGGAGGGACGTCTCGATGAGTTGTTCCGCGAGATCACCCGGACAGACATGGAAGACTGACCCGACATTTTCACCCGTCCGAATTTCAATTCTCTTTTCCCCAAAACGTCATGGAAGCCACCATTGCTCTCCTGCTTCATTTCGCCATTCCCACCGTGATCGTCTCGGCGATTTTCATCGCGATCCTGTTGTTCGCCCTGCCTCGGGAGGTGCGGACCATTTTTAAACGCGAACTGAAAGCCTACTTCAACTCGCCCATCGCCTACGTCTGCGTGGTGATCTTTCTGCTGATCTCCAATGGGATCACCTTTTGGTTCGGTAGCCTGCTTGAAGGCGGCGAAGCGAGTCTCTACATGTCTTACTTCCAATACCTGCCCTGGTATTTTGTCGTCGTGGCTCCGGCAGTCGGCATGCGCCTGTGGTCGGAGGAACAACGCCTCGGCACCATGGAACTGATGCTGACGATGCCGATCGCTCCCTGGCACGCCATCGTCGGAAAATACCTCGCCGCCGCCATCGTGCTTTTCGCGATGCTGGTGCTGTCCTTCCCCATTGTCTGGGTCATCAACTATCTGGGCAAACCCGACAACGGTGTCATCATGGCAGGATTTGTCGCTACTTTCTTCACCGCTCTCTGCTTCCTCGCAGTGACCTCAGTGGTGTCGGCATTTACTCGGAGTCAAATCGTCGCTCTGCTCATTTCCATCGGACTCTGCCTGCTGCTCTGGCTCGGTGGACTGCAGCCCGTGTCGGCAGCCGTCAGTAGCCTCAAAGGCGGCTGGTTGGTTTTCTGGCCCGCCCTGAAGTTCATCAACATCATCGGCGTCCTACCGCACTTCATGGAACTCGCGAAAGGTGTCCTCGGATTCCGCGACATCGTGTTTTTCCTGACCTTCATCGCGTTCTGCCTCTTCAGCACCGCAGTGGTGCTCCGAGTGAAACGCGCCTGATATCTCTCCTTCCTTCGAAAGAAACCCACTCCTTTTCCCAAAACCTTTTCCCCTACTGAGACCATGAGCGAAGCCAAAGCCTCCTCGAAGTCCTCCAACGCCCAGCATCGCCACCACGGCAATTTTGGACGCATTCCCACTGCCATCATCGGCGTGATTGTCGTCTTCATGATCGCCGTGCTGGTTAACTTCATCGCCGGTTCCATCGGCGGTCGCGCTGACCTGACGGAGAACAACCTCTACACCCTGTCCAAGGGCACCAAGTCGATCCTGAAGCGTCTCGACACGCCGGTGGAGATTCGCTACTACGTGAATGACAGCTCGGACTTCATGACGCCCGCCGAGTTGGAGTACTCCCGTCGCGTCGAGGATCTCCTATCTGAATACCAGAAAGCGGCTGGCGGCACCGTAACGGTGAAAAAGCTCAATCCCGAGCCCAGCACGGACGCCGAAGATTCGGCGATTCTCGATGGCCTTCAGCGAGGCATGTCCCGAGAAACCGGCGGCGAGATCTTCCTTGGCATTGCCGTCACCTGCGTCGACGAAACCGAGACGCTTCCCTTCCTGCCCGCTCGTCCGGAGACCTTGATGGAATATGATCTCTCCCGAGCGATCGCCCGCGTCCACGACGGCGCTGGTTCCATTGTTCGCATCATGACCACCATGCAGATTGGTGGCGGTTTTTCCGGGAATCCCATGCAAGGTGGTGCTCCGACACCTCCCTGGTTCTTTGTCGAGGATTTGCGCAAAGACTTCACCGTGGAATTCCTGCCCGCGACGGCCGAGGAAATTCCCGCCGATACCGAGACCCTCATTGTCCTGCATCCCTACGATGTTGGCGAAGAGACCCAGTATGCCATCGACCAATATCTCCTGAAAGGCGGCAAAGTCATCGTGGCAGTCGATCCCAGCTTCTTCTACTCCCGCGCCATGGGAGCAGGTGGCAATCCCATGCAGGGTGGCCCGGCTGGACCCGCACCCAACTCGAACCTGGCGAAACTTTTCAGCGCCTGGGGCGTCGAGTATGACGACACCAAAGTGGTCGCCGACCTCCGCTACGGCACCGAGATCATTCGTCAGGGCTACTTTGTCCCGACTTTCCTCACCTTGAATCACGACGCCATGCCGTCCGACGATCCCATCGTGAGTTCCGTGACCAATGCCCAGTTCCTGATGCCTGGTGGCTTTACCATCACGGCTCCCGAAGGTGTGACCAAGACCGACCTCGTCACCACCAGCGACCAGACTCAGTTGGTCGGCGCTTTTGAGGCAGATCCCACTCAGGAGGATTCGATCAAGAGTCTTCGTGACAACTTCCAACCTTCCGGCACCACCTATTCCATCATCAGCCGTCTCTCCGGCACCTTCACCACTGCTTTCCCCGATGGGAATCCTGCGGCAGCGACCGAGGAGAAGGCTTCCGAAGACGAGGAGAAAAAGGATGACGCCGCCGCGGAAGAAAAGAAGGCGGATGAGCCCAAGAAGGATGACTCACTGAAATCGAGCGAAAAGGAGGGCATCGTTCTCCTGATCTCGGATGTCGATTTTCTCTACGACGCCGTCTGCGTTCGCATCAATCAGATCCCCGGGATGAATATTCGCATTCCCGAGCCGCTCAACGGCAACCTCAGTCTGGTGCAGAATGCGATCGATCAACTCTCCGGCGACACCGACTTGATCAATGTCCGCAGCCGTGGCTCCGCCCGCCGTCCCTTTACCAAGCTCAGCGAATGGCTCAGCGAAGCCGAGTCCAAATTCCGCGACGAACTTTCCGGATTCGAAGCTCAGGCCAAGGATGCCGAAAAACGCATCAATGATATCCTCAGCCAGACCCCCGGCGATGTGCAGGAGGCCCTTCTGACTCCCGAGGTTCAGTCCGAGATCGAAAACCTCCGAATTCAGCAGGTCGAGATGAACAAGAAAGTCCGTGAGCTGAACAAGGAAATGAAGCGCGATTTCGATCTCGCTCAGTTGCTGATCAAACTCATCACCACCGGATTGATGCCCCTGCTCGTGATCATCGTCGGCATCTGGCTCGCCATTGCCCGACGCATGAAGACCGCCGCCCGCTGATTTTCCGAAACGATCCCCACCCCCTTTTACCAAGAACCCCAACCTTCCTATAGAACCATGGGACAGAAAGCCCTGATTCGCCTTCTCATCATCTTCGTCGTCATCGGTGCCATCGCACTGGTGGTCAAACTCGTCGGCACTGGAAACGTCCAGACCGTCGCCAGCAGTACAGATCGGGAGAAAGTCTTCGACAACTTCCCCATCAACGACGTGGCCCAGATTCGGATCAAAACCTCCGCCGAGGAATTGAATCTGAAAAAATCCGCCGACAGCTGGACCGTCGCCGAGCGTGGAGACTACCCCGCCACTCCCGCCACCGTGGTGGGATTGCTGCGATCCATCTGGGATCTCAAAGTCGTCCAAAGCCCGGAAATCGGTGAATCCCAATACAGTCGCCTGTCCCTGCTCGATCCCACCAAGGGCGGCGAAGGCACCTCCGCGACCGTGATCAGCTTCATGGATGCCAGCGGCAAGGAACTGTCCGCCCTCTGGCTCGGCAAAGTGGTCGAACGCGAAAGCGGTCAACCCAGCCCCTACGGTCCCAGCACCACCGAGGCTGGTCGCTACGTGAAGACCGGCAGTGAACCCACCGTCTATCTGGTCAGCGAGACTTTCTCAGACATCGAGACCGACCCCGCCGGTTGGTTGAATGAAGATTTCTTCAAAATCGAGAAGGTCAAAACCATCGCCATCCAAACTGGCAATCCCGAGGATGATTGGAAACTTGTCCGTGAAGACGAAGATGGCGACTTCACTCTGGTCGATGGCAAAGACGACGAGGAACTCGATCCAGTGAAAGTCGGTGCCATGAAGAACGCATTCTCCAGCCCGCGCTTTGAAGACGTGCTGGTCGGCGACGCCGCCAAGGAAAATGCCCCCGACAAGACGACCTTCGTCATCGAGGCGTTCAATGGTTTCAAATACACCGTCAAAGTTGGCGAAAAAACCGACCTCAACGAATACTCCCTCACCTACGACGTGGAGGCGTCCTTTCCTGACAAGCGGAAGCCAGGCGAAGAGGAAACCGAGGAAGAGGCCAAAGAGCGTGACGCCGCCTTCGCTTCCGCCTTGGGCAAACTTCAGGCAAAAATCGCTGCCGAAAAAGCCATGGCGGGCAAGGTTTACAAGGTGCGCGAGTATGTCGTGAATCCTTTCCTCAAGAAACGCTCCGAACTTCTCAAGAGCGCAGAAGCGCCCGAAGCCGGAAACGCCGGCCCGACCTTTACTCCCGGAGCCATGCCAACCGGACCGGACGGATCCCCGATCAATATTCCCGGTCTCCCCGCCGGCATGATTCCATCTGTCCCGAAAGCTCCGAAAGGCGCCGCTCCCGGAGCCATGCCAGCTGAAAAGAAAGAGCTTCCCAATCCTCCCAAGACCGAAAAGGAAGCTCCGAAACCTGCTACTGCCGAGAAACCCAAAGCGGATTCTCCCAAAGCGGATTCTCCCAAGCCGGCCGAAGAAAAGAAGTTACCCGCTGAACCGGCTCCCTCCCCAAATTGAGATCGTAGTCGGAATTGACCGGGATCGCGCCGGATGTTTCGGTTCCGCTTGATCAACCGGTCACTCGGTCTACCTTCGCGACGTGAAATCTGCGTCCAGACTTCTTGTCACCTGCGCTCTGATGCTTTCCATCGGGGCCCAGTGGGCCGTGTTGCAGGGCGTCGCTTGGGTTGGTATGGCGGTAGCTTACTCGCTTGAGGAAGGATCAGTGAGCGAGGGCCTCAGCAAGACATTCGACGGCGAACACCCCTGCCCTCTCTGCGAAGTCGTTGAAAAAGGCACTCAAGAAGAAAACGGTTCCGACGATCCCGCCCAGAACTATCCTTCCAAGCTCAAGGTGGAAATTTGTCAGGCAGAGCGAGTTCGCCTGAATCCACCCCCAATTTTCCGCCTTCCTACGGACTCCCTCGATCTTCGCGCCGCGCCCCGCGCCAGCGCGCCCGATTCTCAGCCGCCAGAAGAGATCGCCTGATCCCGGCACGCTGCTCTGATCGCAGCGCGTTCTCCTGTTTCCAGCCATCATCTGGCTAAGCGGCGAGATATCCAGCGACCCGGTATTTCACCGATCACTGGAGCCACCTCCAAAGGGTAGCTGATTGCTGCTGAAACGCTCTCACGCGTCAAAGCCTCTACCTGCGCCGGGATCCTTCCACCACCGCTTTCCGGTCCCCAAACCACTGGGTCAGCAAAACCGGAAGCCGCCTTTTGGCGGCCGCCCGTCAGCCGTGCATTGGGCCAGCTGGCGGGCGAACTCTGCCGCCGAAAACGTTCTTCCATACTCCTCCTAACCTCTCTCTTGCCACGATGATTTTCCGAACCACGCTTCCTTTTCGATCGCTAGTCGACGCCGCTCTACTCGCGGGGGCGATAATGGCCGTCATCACCTGTCAAAATCGCAGTTGGGCGCAGGAGGCGGAATCGTATTCCGGGTTCGAAGCGAGACAGACGCACCCCATTGCGCTCACCCCGGATGGTGAGCGACTGCTGGCGGTTCATTCGGAGGCAGCGTCCTTGAGCGTTTTCGAAGTCTCCGGCGCAACGGTCGATCTTGTGAAGACCGCGGAGATTCCTGTCGGGCTCGAACCCGTCAGCGTTCGTGCCCGCAGCAACAGCGAAGTCTGGGTAGTCAATGAGGTGTCCGACAGCCTCACCATCATCCTGCTCAATCCCGACGGGACCGGAACGGTGGCCACCACCGTGGCGACCGGCGACGAACCGGCTGACGTTGTATTCGCTGCCGGAAAGGCCTTCGTGTCGTGCGCTCGCTTCAACGAAATCTGGGTCCACGACCTCACCACCGGCGCAGTGCTCGACACCATCCCGCTCGACGGACTTTATCCCACCGCCCTCGCCGCGAGTCCCTCCGGCGACCGAGTTTTCGTTTCCTTCCTCCATTCAGGGAACAACACCACCGTGTTGCCACGCAATGCCGCACCAAATCCCACGGAGCCGGAAAATCCCGCTCTTCCAACCGCACCCCGCACGACCGTCATCGTCCCTACAAATGACTCCCGGATCCCTTACACGGTGCTGGACCATGACCTCGCCGAGATCGATACCACCACCCACTCCGTTGAGCGCTACTTCGACGGTATCGGCACCAATTTTCTAGGCATCGCCGTCAGCCCCGACGGATCCACCGTGTGGGCAAGCCACACCGAGTCTCAAAACCTAATCCGTTTCGAGCCGGAGTTGAACGGAAAGTTCGCCCTTAGCCGACTCGCCAGCATCGATCTGTCCACGGGCAACGCGTCAATTCACGATCTCAATCCTGGCATTGATCTCAATCTGCTCCCCAATCCAGGAGCCGCCGCCGTGGCGCTGTCCCAGCCATCCGCCCTCGTCTTCGAGCCCGACGGAAACCATCTCTGGACCGCCGCCTTCGCCAGCGATCGCATCGCACGAATCAGCAGCACCGACGGAGCCATCACCGAGCGAGTCGACATACGCATCGGTGGAACCGGGGAATCCAACGAAATGCGCGGCCCTCGCGGGCTTGCCTACAACGCCGCCAACGAACGCCTCTTTGTGCTCAATAAGCTCAGCGAAACCATCAGCGTGATCGATACTCAGATCACCACGCCTGCCGTTGTCGCCGAAACGTCACTGAGCGACCACGAGCCACTACCCCGCTCAGTCAAAAGCGGTCGCGGTTATCTCTTCGACTCTCGGCTCAGCGGCAACGGTCTCGTTTCCTGTGGCATCTGCCACCTCGACGCCGACCGCGACGGGCTCGCCTGGGATCTCGGCGATCCCGCAGGCGAACTCCAGACCGTCCTCGGTGCCAATCTCTCCGTTCACGATACCACCCCACGCACGCGCGTGATGCATCCGATGAAAGGCCCCATGGTCACGCAGACGCTGAGAGGACTCGCGGGCGGCGCCCCTTTCCACTGGCGCGGAGACCGCGCAGAAATTGCCGATTTCAATCCCACTTTTCCCAATTTGCTGGGTGGCGAACTCATCGACGTCGAGGACATGGCAGATCTCACGGCCTACCTCCTGACGCTCCGCAATCATCCCAATCCCAATCGCAACCCTGACCGCAGCCTGCCCTCCAGTGCCGGACCGGGCAATCCGACTATCGGCCGCGACCTGTTCAATGACCACAACAAGTCCCATTGCATCACCTGCCACGCCTACCCGAATGGCTCTGACGGAAATCTCGACCTCCCCCAGGAGACGGGGTTGGTGCAACCGGTAAAAACCGCCACCCTGCGAACGGTCTACCAACGACTCTTTTTCGATCCCCGTCCCGGCGCTGAATCCCCCTCAGGCTTCGGCCTGTTGCACGACGGCACCGGCTTCGAGATGCCACTCGGCCATCCCTACGTCCTGGACAATCTGCGAACTATTCAGGAACTTCAGGACGTCACCGCATTCCTCCTGTGCTATGATACTGGCACAGCTCCTGCGGTTGGGCGTAGCGCAACCGTTACCCCGTTCAACCGCGCCGATCAAGCCCTGCTCAACGAACTCACCTTTCTCGAAAGCCGAGTCGCTGCGGGCGATTGTGAACTGGTGGTGCGCGGCCGATTCGTCGGCGAGGATCGTCGCTGGCTCTACCAGTCCGGGTCGCAGCTCTACCGATCCGACCGGAGTGAAGAGGGTATGGTCTCGCGTTCAACCCTGTTGGATGGCCTCACAGGCACGGAGAGTATTACCTTTCTCGGAGTCACTCCCGGCCAAGGAGATCGACTCGGAGGAGACGCTGATCTCGACGGCGTACTCGATGGGAATGATCCCGATCTGGCCGCCTACAACGGAGTGCCTCGCGTGGTCAGGGAACCTGCGGATACGGCGGTGGCACCGGGCGGCACCTTGCGATTGGCAGTCGAATTCCTCGGCGCTGGCGCTGACCTCCAATGGTTCCATAACGGCACACCACTGGATGGCCAGATCGGCCCGGTGTTGGAGATCACTGATGTGACGGCAACTACCGCCGGCACCTACCAGATTACCATCATTAATTCCGAAGGAAGCACCGAAAGCCGCGGCATTTCGGTCGAAGTCTATCCAGCACCGACGATCGACCTGCAACCGGTGGATCGAACGATCGTCGAAGGACGCTCCACCAATTTTACCTCCCGTGCCTCCGGCTCCGGACTTCACTATCAATGGCTACGCGGCGGCAAGCCGATTTCCGGAGCCAATAGTGCCACTTTGTCATTTCGCAATGCGCAGGGAGCCGATTCCGGCAATTACGCAATTCGCATCTCCAACGGCGCGGGAAGCGTGACCAGCAATCCGGTCACGCTGACCGTGATTCAGCGCCCCGTCTTCGATACCACCTCACTCCCCTACGCCATCGTAGGCCAGGAATATATCGGGCCGCTCTCCGCGAAGAATTCTCCCACCCGCTTCGCCGCTTCTGCCCTGCCACCGGGGCTCTCGATCCCGAGGAACGAACTCATGATCAGCGGAAGACCACGAAGACCGGGAAACTTCCCGGTGCGTATCACAGCCTTCAATGCGGCAGGATCGAGCGGCAAGCCGACCACCGTCATGCTCGAAGTGCGGCCTTTCACCGAGGAGGCGCTCGGTATCTATGAAGCAGTCCTCCCCCGCGATTTGATGCAAAACGAAAACCTCGCCGGTTGGCTGCGGATCACCACGAGTCGGTTCGCGTCCTACAGCGGAATTCTGCAAATGGGTCGCAAGCGGCTTCCCGTTCGGGGATCCTGGACGGTGAGCGAAGGAATCGATCCCCACTCGACTGTCACCATCCGGCGGCGAAACCAGCCAGACATCATCCTCGCGATGACCATCGACCCCGCAACCCGGACGCTGACAGGTAGAGTCACGATCGAAGCCGAGCATCTCGACTTTTCCGGCGCGGGTGCCGCGTCCAATCCCGGTGAATTCGTCGGCAATCACACGCTCGCGCTCACGCTTCCCGCCGAATTCATCGGGAATGACACCATTCCTCAGGGAGACGGCATCGGCGGTTTCACCGTTGACGGCCGGGGCATGGCACGGGGTGGACTCTTTCTCTCGGACGGCACCCGGATGCGCTTCGCAGCGCCAGTGACCGAAGGGGGTAACATCGGCCTGTTTCAATTGCTCTACCGCGGCACCGGATCGTTGGCCGGGGTTCTGCACATCGCCCCTGCACTGACACATCGACTCGAAGGATCTGCGATCAGCTGGAGCAAGGCATTGCAAACAGCGAAGACCCGCAGCTACCCGGAAGGATTCGATTCGATCGAACTGAACGTGCGGGGAGGCCTCTACGATATCCCTCCTCGCGGCGAAACCATTTCCGGATTCGATCGCGCTTCCCTTGTCTTCACTGAAGGCGGAGCACCGGATCCGGCAAATCGGCTCGATGTGGCAGAAGCGGAATTCCCCGCTCGCCATCCATCGTCAGCAACGATTACGGGAGAAAACCCTGGACTGGTTCGCTTCGTGCTCCAGCCGGGAAAGGGAAGAAGATTCATTCCGGGAGCGACCGGAACCGGAGCGGGATCCTTTCTCCTCATTGATCTCGACACGACTCTGGCGAGCGAGCCCTCACGCCGACGGCGATCAGTTCTTCGTTTTGTGGTGGTGAACGACGGCACCGGAAACCACGGCTACGGCTTCTTCACGCTGCAGCAGATGCCGTCAGTCGGCCCACCTCCGACCACATTGAGAAACTCCCCGATCCTTTCTGGGCGGGTGCGGTTTGATCCGCTCCCCTGATAGCCTGCTTCTAAAAATTTTGCTGACCCGAAACCCAACCAAACTCCAAACAAGGACATAACAATGAAAACCAGAACTAAAACCTGCCTGCTCGTGGGGCTCCTGATCCCTTGGGCCGGCTTCACTCGGGCCGGCACGGTGGCTGATACAGATCCGGGACCATCCGGCGGAATCGGCTATGCCCACACTGTCACTCTCAATGGCAACGACTCTGCCACGCTGTCGAATCACGTCGGAGCGTGGAGCTGGGAAGACGACTCTCTCTTCACACCTCCCGAACCCACCGTCGGCTGGACGCACACTTCCAAGTGGGTCGCCGTAAACCTCCAGGCGTCCACCGTGTTGACGTTGACGATGAGCCGGGACGCCAACGTGCCTTGGCCAAGTGTGGATCAGCCCGATCGAAAGGCGAGCGTGGCCTCAATGTATCCCTCCTTGACGATCTGGCAGGGGTGGGACAACGATGACGGAGATAGCCACACCTACAACAATCGGGGTGTGGTCGCTTGGGCCGAAGATCTCGAATACCTCGATCACATCGACAATTCTACCGAGGAGAGCATCACCCGATCTTGGGTGCTTCCAGCCGGGGAATACACGCTGGCGCTGGGCAGCAACGCTCCGGCCACAGATTCGGATCGCCAGGGCTTTCAGATCAGCTTCACGACCAGCACCATCGCGATCACTGACCCTGCTCCCGGTGGCATTGGCTACCGTCACACCCTGATCGTCGATCGATCAGACGCCGGGCAGTTTTCCGAACATGTTGGCGCGTGGAGCTGGGAGGACGATTCGCTTTTCGCTCCCGGCGACCCCACCGTCGGCTGGACACACACTTCCAGCTGGGTGGCTCTGCGGGTGCTGCGCGACACGACCTTTACGGTCACCATGGAACGCGACGACAATGTGCCGTGGCCGAGTGTCGATGAGCCGGGTCGTATGGCCGACACCACGTCGATGTATCCTTCCCTCACGGTTTACGAAGGCTGGGACAACGATGGTGTTGACAGCCACACCTACAACAATCGCGGCGATGTCCCCTGGGCCGAAGACCTGCGCTACTTCGACCATGTCGACAACTCCACCCAAGAGACCATCACCCGCACCTGGTTCCTGCGAGCGGGCGACTACTCGCTGGCGCTTGGCAGCAACGCACCCGCAAACAACCCCCTTCGCCAGGGACTCCGCTTTGCCTATACCACACAACCCGAATTCGAGGGAGACCCACTGGCAACGGCAGGTGGTGTCAGCTATGCCCACACCGTAACCGTGGCGAATGGCGACACAGGATCGTTTTCCTCACACGTCGGAGCCTGGAGCTGGGAAGACAATGCCCTCTTCTCTCCCGGCGAGCCGACAGTGGGCTGGACCCATACTTCAAACTGGATGGCACTCAACGTGGAGGAGGAAAGCTACGTCACCATCACCATGGCACGCGACGCCAATGTGCCTTGGCCGAGTCAGGCCGATCCCGATCGCAAGGCCGACACCAGCTCGATGTATCCCTCGCTGACGCTCTACCGCAGCTGGGACAACGATGGCGGCGACAGCCACACCTATAACAATCGCGGCAACGTGGCCTGGGCTGAGGATTTGCGATACCTTGATCACCTCGACAATTCCACCGAGGAATCCATCACCCGCACCTGGCATCTGCCGGCAGGCAACTACACCTTGGCGCTCGGCAGCAATGCTACCTCGAACAACCCGAACCGACAGGGCTATCTCTTGACCTATGCCGCCAATGCTTTCGAACCGGTGAGACAGGAAGACCCCGCGGCGGGCGGAATCGGCTATTCCTGGACCATCAGCGTGGGCTCCGGCGACACTGGCAGCCTCACGGATCACGTCGGCGCATGGAGTTGGGAGGACAACGCTCTCTTTGGGGAAGGCGAGCCACCGGTCGGTTGGACCCATACGTCTCGCTGGGTGGCCCTGCACGTGACTGAACCCTTAACGCTCGATATCGAAATGTCCCGGGACGCCAACGTGCCTTGGCCGAGCGGCTCGGATCCCGAGCGCAAGGCCAGCACCGCTTCCATGTATCCCTCCCTAACTCTCTGGAAAGGCTGGGACAACGACGGCGGCGACAGCCACACCTACAACAATCGCGGCAACGTGGCTTGGGCTGAGGATCTCGACTACCTCGACCACTGTGACAATTCTTCTGCGGAAATGATCACTCGATCCTGGACGCTCGAGCCCGGTTACTACACCATGGCGTTGGGCAGCAATGCGCCCGCGACCGACGCTGACCGCCAAGGCTTCGCCTTCTCCTGGAGCACCTCACCAGCTCGCTGGGTAGCGCCCAACCTGACTCGTCAGCCTCGCAACCAGATGGTGGTTGAAGGGCGCACCGCTCGATTCCTTGTGGGCGCAAGCGGTCCCGAAGTCGCGATTCAGTGGATGCACAACGGATCGCCGATTCCCGGAGCGACCCGTCCCCTGCTGGTGGTTTCTCCCGCGATGCCAGGCGACGCCGGGGAGTACGTGGCCGAGGTTCGCAATTCTGCCGGTTCGTTGCACAGTAATCCGGCAACGCTCATCGTCGTCAGCGCACCTGAAATCCTCGATCCCGGACTTCCCGCAGAATTCACTGTCGGACAGAGGGGAAGTTTCGCGCTCGATGAATTGCCCTACGGCCGCTACGTCATTCGCGGCCTACCACGCGGTCTGGGTTACAATCGACGAACTGGAGAAATCTTCGGCATTCCAGCCGTCTCCGGTGATTTCGAGATTCAGGTCTTCGCGATCAACGCGGCCGGACGCAGCGCGCCGATGACGTTTCAACTCGCGGTCGACCCGATGCCCGACAACTCGGTCGGCTCTTTCGCTGGCATCATCGAGCGGTCGCCGTTGCTCAACAATCAGCTCGGGGGCACCATCGCTATCCGCACCACACCCAGTGGTGCATTCTCGGTGATGCTGAAATTGGGCCAATCGATCCACCGGACCCGCGGCAGTCTCGACCTTCCACAAGGTGGCGACTCTCCCACGGGAGACTTCACCATCGTCCGGCGCGGCCGCCCGCCAGTGGACGTGTCCTTTACCATCCAGGGCAACAGCGGCGTGATCTCCGGCAACGTGTCGGACGGACGTAGCTCGCTCCCATTCGCCGCACGGCAGCCAATCGCCGATTCGACGGCCTTCGAAGGTGGCTACACCTTTGCTCTGCTTCCCGATCCCTCCATGGCAGGCAACGACGGCGTGCCCCAAGGATACTCCATCGGCGCAATGCGAATCACGTCGCGTGGTCTCGCCCGCGGAACCATCAGGCTCGCCGACCGCACTCTGGTCAGCTACTCTGGTCCGCTGAATGTGGATGGCTACGTCGATGTCTGTCGTCTCCTCTACGGCGGCAAAGGATCGCTTCTGGGTGCCTTCCAAGTGCAGGATGACGGTGACCTGAGACTGTCGGCCTTCGATTGGTTCAAAAATGCCCGCCCCGCCGGCTCGCGAGATCGGGTCTATCGCGATGGGTTCGGCCCGCTGTTGCTGGAGGTTACCGGGCGCAGCTACGATCCTTCGCTTTCTCCGCTCGACGCGCTTGGCCTGATGGAGAATCCTGCGGGCAATGCGCTACTGAGTTTCGCCGACGGTGGGCTAGTAGATCCTGGTACACGACTCGACGTCACCGTCGAGGTGGTGGCTGGCGAAAGGAAAGCGGTCAATGTCATCTCCCCGAATCCCGGGAGTGTCAGTCTCGTGATACGAAGCTCGCTGCCCTTCCGGGCGGCCCGTAACGCGCGCGCGGGCATCTGCTTCGGCCAGTTCAAACTACTAGACCCGAACCCACTGAATCCCGAGACGGAATTGACGAGAACGGTGCCGTTCGAATGTGTGATCGTCGACGACGGAAACGGACCGAAACTCTACGGATTCTTCTTGATGCCGCAGCTACCCTCCCCGACTTCGTCAGCTACCAGTCTGAGGAATTCCCCCATTCTCTCGGGCAACGTGTTGCTCGAGCCACTGGCCCCTTGATTCCTTGGGGGCCCAACTTCTTGGCGGAGCTGATCATCCCGGTCGGCTCCGCTTCTCCCCATTTTCTTCCATTTCTTTTGACCTCTTCCGACACCATGAAACGCCTGATTTTCTTGGCTTGCCTGATGTTCCCGTCTCTTGTCGCCGCTCACCACGGAAGGGATTTCCTCATGGTTCAAGATTACTACCTGCCGGGGTTATACGATGGCGTGCTGATCACCAACATGGAGTATTCTCAATCCGGCACTGACTACGAGTTCGGCATCGAGCCGGAGATTCTCATCGGTGTGCTACCGCGGGTGGCGCTCGGGGTCTCGGTTGGTTTCACCGATCAGACAGGCATGAATTGGGCCTATGAATCAGTGACACCGGCTATTCACATTCAACTGTCGCCACCCGATTCCAACTTCCCCATTCGATTCGCCATCTCCGCAGGATACGAATTCGCCCGGGAGTATGAAAATCAAAGAATCGTGACCAGCACCTCATCCTCCAACTCGGGAAGCGGCAGCCGAACCAAATCCTCTCGACCAACCTCCTCCAACCGATCCAGTCGTCCCGCGAATTCCTCGACCTCTTCCAGCAACGGGGGCGGCATCGCCCATGCCGTATCGGCGCTGCTCGGCGGTTCGCCAGAACTGACGTCTGGCTCCGCACCTGCTCCCTCCTCCGAACCTATGGTCGGCGCGGCGCCGGCCGACTACGGTTCCGGTAGCACCACCGCGACCGCGACCACGACTACTAGTTCCTGTCCCGATCTCGGACCGGACGCTCCGCCTTGTCCCGATCCAAGCGGCACGGGTGGAGGCACCAGCGGCGGTGGCAATAGCGGCGCGGGCGATGGCCACGACCACTCACACAACGGCGCCGGCCACACTGATACCAGCGGCGCGAGTCATTCCCACAGCAGCAACGACAAACACGATCACACGGACGGCACCCATTCCCACACGAATGACGAGGAGGACAGCGGACATGATCATGGGAAGGGAAACGGACACCACAATCACGAGGGCACCATCCACGTTCACGGCCAAGACGCATTCATCGGTCGCTTCATCATGGAGACCGACTTGGGAGACAATGACAAACTCGTTGTGAATCTGATCAACGTCCTGCCGGACGACGGCACCGCCGCCTGGGGATATGCCGCCGGCCTGCGCCACACTCTGACTCATGCAGTGTCAGTCAGCGTCGAGGCTATGGGCGATTTTTCTGCCGACGGCTACCATGAGATCAGTCTCGGAGCCTTTGTGATTCCCAATCACCACGTCACTCTCCGAGCCGGCGCCGGAATGGGATTGACCCCGGCAAGCCCGGACTGGAGCATTCGTGGGGGCGTAGTCTGGCGTTTCTGAACCGCCGGCAAAAATCGCCACCACCCGCGAAAGCGGACTTCATTTCGTCCACCTCGATCCGTAGACTCCCGTCCTCATGATGTCTCTTCAGCCATATTTCTCCCTGCGCGTCGTCATCCCCGCCGTTTTATCGCTCTCTCTCCTCACAACGATTGCTGCCGACATTACTGACACCTATCAGCCGCGCAATTCCCAAAAGCCGGGCGAAGAACCACCGACTCCCGAAGAGACGGTCGCGGGCATTACGGTTCCCGAAGGATTTCAGGTCACTCTTTTCGCCGGAGAACCCGACGTGCGTCAACCGGTCGCCATGGCCACGGATGATCGCGGTCGACTCTGGGTCGCAGAGTCCTACTCCTACTATGAGTGGGAGGAGAAGCACGAGGATCGCATCATCGTGTTCGAGGACACCGACAACGACGGCAAGCACGACACTCGAAAGGTTTTCTGGACCGGCGGGAATCATGTGTCCGGGATGACCGTTGGCTGGGGCGGCGTCTGGGTCTGCGATTCGCCCAACCTGCTTTTCATCCCTGACCGCGACCGCGACGACGTCCCCGATGGCGAGCCCGAGATCGTTCTCGATGGATGGACCACGACCGCGAAGCACAATTTTTTCAACGGCCTCACCATCGGCATCGATGGCTGGCTCTACGGTCGGCACGGGATTACTTCGCCATCAAACGTCGGGGCACCCGGCACTCCCGATGAGGAGCGCACCCAATTCGACTGCTCGATCTGGCGCTATCATCCCTACACCAAGGAGTTCGAAATCGTCTGCCGAGGGACCACCAATCCCTGGGGACTCGACTGGAACGAGAAGGGGGAAATGTTTTTCACCAACAACGTCAACGGTCACCTCTGGCACGGAATTCCCGGTGCCTTCTACCCGCGCATGGGGAATCGCAATGATCCGTTCGTCGCCCATGTCTACGATCGCATTGGCATGTGCGCCGATCACCTGCATCACGCTGGCACCACCAATGACTGGACCAAAACCCGCGACGGAAAAGGCGTCCACGGTCAACTCGGCGGCGGTCACTCCCACTGCGGTGGCATGATCTATCTCGGCGGCAAGTGGCCCGAGACCTATCACGGAAAGATGTTCATGAGCAACACCCACGGTCGACGCCTCAACATGGACAGCCTGGAACGCGAGGGCTCAGGCTATGTCGCCAAACATGGGGACGATTTCCTCCAGGTGGAGAGCCCGTGGTTTCGCGGCGTACAGGTGATCTACGGACCAGATGGCGATGCCTACCTCAGCGACTGGACCGATCTGGGCGAGTGCCACGACAACGACGGGGTGCATCGCAGTTCGGGACGCATTTACAAAATCATCTACGACAAGCCGTCACCGAAACCGGAAACCGATCTCTACCACGCTTCGCAGGATCAACTGATCGAATACCAGCTGCATGGCAACGAATGGTATGCGCGGATGTCACGCCACATTCTTCAACAGCGCGCCAAAGAGGGAAAGATCGAGAACCCCGAAGGCTTCAAGGAAATCATGCGCAAAGTGTTTGCCGTGCATCCCAAGGACGAGACTCGACTCCGCCTGCTGCTGACTCTTCACGCCACCGGCACCCTGCCCCACGACTCGCTCAATGATCTGGTTCATGATGAGAGCGAGACCATTCGCACCTGGGCGGTCCGCATTTGCACCGAATCCGAATACGCCGACGACGAAAGCATTCAGATCGCCTTCAACCCAAAAGATCCGTCGCTCCAAGTGAGATTGGCCTGGGCATCACTCATGCAGCGCGCTCACTTCGAGGGGCTCGGTTGGCGCGTCGCCCGCCAGCTCGCCAGTGATCCCGCCATCGCCGATGATCACAATCTGCCCCTGATGATCTGGTTCGGGATCAAGGATCACGTCGCCGAAGATCCAGACAAGGCCATCGCGATTCTGGCAGAGACCAAACTCACCATCTTGCAGAACCACATCGCCCGTCGCCTCGCCGAAGCAGGAGACATGGCCGCCGTAGATCAGATGCTGGCTCACTTGGTGAAAGATTTTGAACCCGATTCGGCCGCTGCGATTCTCCACGGATTGGCTGACGGGTTCGCCGGAAAAAAAGAAATCGCTGCTCCCGTCAACTGGCCCGCTTTGGCCAGCCACGCCGCCATCATTGATCCTTCCGAGAAAGAGCTTCCCGCCCTCGCCGCCGAGATTGGCCTGATCTTTGATCGCGACGCCACCCTCGCAGCCATGCGCGAATCGCTGCAAAAAAAAAACCGGCTCCCCTTCCACGCCGATTACCTGGCGCTGCTTGGCGGGGCTCGGGATCGGGATTCGATTCCAGTGATCCTCACGCTGACATCTGACAAGGATCTCGGCTCAGCCTCCATCCAAGCGTTGGCAGCCTTCGGAGATTCCAAGGTTGCCGACGGATTGATCACCAAATTCGACGGACTTTCTCCCGAAGACCGCACCCACGTCGTCACCGCGCTGGTCGGTTCCCCGCCAATGGCGAGCAAGCTTCTCGACGCTCTGGAATCCGGTGCCATTCCCAGAACAGCAGTGACCGCCTACCACGCCAGACAGATCCACAGTTTCAAGGGTAGTAAGGCCGATGAGTTGAAGAAGCGTCTCACCAAGGTCTGGGGATCGACTTCCTCTTCATCGTCGGAAAAACAGCAACTCATCAAACAATACCAGGATCAACTCTTGCCCGATGTCCTGGCCAAGGCTGATGTCGCCAACGGCCACCTGAAATTTCAGCAACTCTGCATGGCCTGCCACACCCTCCACGGTGAAGGCGGCGCCGTCGGCCCGGATCTCACCGGTGCCAATCGGAGCGAGGTCTACTACCTGTTGGAGAATATCATCGATCCCAGCGCCACCCTGCCGCAGGACTTTCAGCTCACCGTCATCACGCGAAAGGATGGCAGCATCGTCAGTGGCAACGTGAAGGGAGAAAACGAATACGCCGTCACCCTGCGGACGCTCACCGATGAACAGATCATCAATGTCGAAGAAATTGCCAAGCGCGAAACCTTGACCCAATCCCTCATGCCCGAGGGACTGTTGACCACCATGGATGCCGACGGCGTCCGAGATTTGATCGCCTACCTGCAGAAGTAGGAGTCACCGGATACTTCAGGCCAGCACTTCCTTCACCACGTGTCCATGCACATCGGTGAGGCGAAAATCGCGACCTTGGAAGCGGAAAGTCAGCTTTTCGTGATCGAGACCCAGTTGATTTAGGATGGTCGCGTGCAGGTCATGCACATGAACTAGTCCGTCGACCACTTCGTAGCCGAAATCATCGGTCTGTCCATGAGTCATCCCCGCTTTGAATCCGCCACCGGCTGCCCACATGGTGAAGGCGTCGATGTGGTGATCGCGCCCCCCAACCTTGTTGTCGCGGGTCTCGCCCATGGGCGTGCGACCAAATTCGCCGCCCCAGACCACGATGGTGTCGTCGAGCAGTCCGCGCTGTTTCAGATCGAGCACCAGCGCCGCTGATGCCTGATCAACTTCGGCACACACCTTTTCCAGATCCTTGCCAAGTGTCTGCCCAGGCCCGCCATGATGATCCCAGTCGGTGTGGTAGAGTTGCACGAAACGCACCCCGCGCTCGATCAGACGACGGGCCAGCAGGCAGTTGTTTCCGTAGGAATTCCCGCCCTGAGTCGCGCCGTAGAGATCGAGGGTTGCCTGACTTTCGTCACTCAAATCCATCAAATCCGGCGCACTGGTCTGCATCCGATAAGCCATCTCATAGGCGTTGATCCGCGTGGCGATCTCGGGATCTCCGGTCACTCCGAGTCGCTCGCGATTCAGGGCTCCGACCACATCGACAAAGTCCCGCTGACGCTCCGGCGTGATTCCCTTGGGACTGGCGAGATTCAATATCGGGTCCCCGTTGCCGCGAAACGGCACCCCCTGATAACTGGAGGGAAGAAAGCCTCCCGACCACAGCGCATTCCCACCTCGGGGACCGCGCGGCCCCGATTGCAGCACCACAAAGCCGGGCAGATCGCGCGATTCACTGCCAATTCCGTAGGTCACCCATGACCCCATGCTGGGACGGCCAGGAACTTGGAAGCCGGTGTTCATAAACAGCTTGGCCGGGCCGTGATTGAAGACATCCGTCTTCATTCCCCGTAACCAACAGACCTCGTCGACGATCTTGCGATGATGGGGAAACAATTCGCTTAGCTCCATTTGCGACTCCCCGTATCGGGCGAACTTGCGATCCGTTCCCAGCAGTTTGGCGTCCTTGCCGAGAAAGGCGAAGCGCTTCCCTTTCACCAATGACTCAGGAGGCATTTTTCCGCTGAATTCTCGGAGGCGAGGTTTGTCTTCGAACAACTCCAGATGACTGGGTCCACCGGCCATGAACATGAAGATCACGTTCTTCGCCTTGGCGTCGTGATGGGAACGACGCGTCGCCATGGGATCGGCATTGCGATCCGGCGAGCCGGCTGCGGCAAACCCGTCGCGAGCCAGCATGTCGCTCAAGGCGATGCCACCCAGACCGAGTCCGCATCTTTCAAAAAAATGGCGTCGGGTTGTCTGCTGAAGAAGCGGGTCCATGGGGGTGTTCGCGTTCACTCTCTGGTAATAAATTCGTCGGTGTTCATCAGCGCCCGGGCCACCGCAGTCCACGAGGCCGCCGCGGCAACATCGAAGCCCTCTGCCCATTTCTCTGGTGCCACGGCCTTGGCTCCTTCCGCGTCGGCAGCAAAGCCCGCCATCTGCTTTTCCTGAAAGGCGACCACGGCTTCTACCTCCGCCTCACTCGGTTCTCTGGAAAAACAATGGCCAAAGGCCCGCCGAATCCGTTCCCGATTCGCCACGCTATCGGTTCCGCCGATTTCCTGCATCAAGCGGGCACTTAAGCCCTGAGCCAACTCGATCATCGCTTCGTCGTTGGCAAGAGTCAGGGATTGCAGAGGGGTGTTTGACCGCACTCGCCCCGTGCAAACACTTTGGAAATCCGGAGAATCAAAGGTCGTCAGCAGCGGATAGGGCGCACTGCGATAAAACTGGGTGTACATCGCCCGCCGATAGCGATCCGGTCCCTCGGCTGCCACCCAGCTCACTTTTCGCTGAGTAAAGGCGTAGACGCCTTCGGGTTGCGGAGGCTTCACTCCGGGACCGCCTATCTTCTCGGTAAAAAGCCCGCTCGCAGAAAGCGCCGCATCGCGAACGATCTCGGCCTCGACCCGAATGCGATTCTGGCGCGAGAGCAGATGATTCAGCGGATCGATGTCGTTGAGTTCCGGACGCGCCATCGAGGACTGTCGATAGGTGGCCGACGTGACGATGGTCTTGTGCAGGGCTTTCATCGACCACCCACCTTCGATCAAAGATCGCGCGAGCCAGTCGAGCAATTCCGGATGTGTGGGGAACGAACCTTGAGTGCCAAAATCGTTCTCGGTTTCGACGATGCCTTTGCCGAAGTAGCGCATCCAGACCCGGTTCGCCGTGACCCGCGGAGTCAGCGGATGATCAGCCCGCACCAGCCACTGGGCCAAGTCGAGCCGATTGGGTAGAGCCTTTTCCTTCGCCGAGTCAGGCATCGCGGGAAGCGCCGCCAGCACATTGGGGCGCAGGGGACCGGTCTCGGTATCGTGGCGCAGAAAATCGCCCCGAATGTGAATGAAGCTTTCCCGAGGAGTCGCCAAATCACGCATCACCATCGTTTTCACCGAGCTTCCAAGTCCAATTGCTTTCTGCGCCTCCGCGATCCTGGAAACAGCCGCCCGTCTTTCCGAATCTGCTTTATCGAATTCTGCAGTGAGTAATTTCTTGTCGGCATCGCTGCGATCCGCCGGGGCGATCTTGAGCGTCGTCAGCAGTTTTTCTTCCGTCACCGCGCCCGGTGCCGTGGGCGAAACGTCGAAGGCAAAATGCCCGATGTTGTAATTGGCATTGGCCTCGTGCCTCAACACCACCTCCACCGGTCCCCCACTGGCCAGAATCGGCTCGGCAAACACGTAGTGGGCTTCGTGCTCGGCATTCATTTTCACTCCGGGAGCCGTCCCCTTCCCCACATTGATCGCCCAACCGGTGTCGGTTTTTCCATCAATGGTGAACGCGGCGGAAAACCCTGGTTGCGCGTGATCGTGCTGAGCCCTGGCCACGGTGAGCGGTTTTCCATTTTGGAAAAACTCGACCCGGGTCAGGACAATGTTGCCGTTTCCGGCTCGACCGGGACCTTGATTCGGCAGCGACGCGTGAGGAATCAGCTTCAGCCGAATCGCCGTGATCGCTTCTTTAGCGGGTGCCAGTTCCACTCGATAGACTTCATGAGGGCCGCCGGCTCCGGCGAGGATCGAATCGCCCTTCTGGAGTTCCAGCTTGGCGCCACCTTCGGCGGAAAGTTTGGTCGGTTTCACCCGTGCCCAAGAAGCTCCCGGGGCATTGGCATCCTTGTTGTCATTGGCTATCAAGGATTTCTCCCAAGCCTCCTGACGTTTCACCTTGTCGCGATCCAGCGCAGCAAGGGCGGCCTTGGCCTGATCCAACGCCCCCAGCAGTTTGGGATCGGGGTCCCTAAGAAACATCTCGCCCTCGCTGACTTCCACCGTCGCGCCAACGTTGTTGACGTCATCGCCCTGATTGAAAAAGGCGAACATCTCGAAATACTCCTTCTGGGTGATGGGATCGAATTTGTGCGTGTGACATTGCGCGCAACCCAACGTCAACCCCATCCAAACCGCGCCAGTGGTGTTGACCCGATCGACAACTTCTTCATTTCGGAACTGTTCGTTGTCGGTGCCTCCCTCCTGATTGATGAGGGTGTTTCGATGAAATCCCGACGCCACCAGCTGCGCCTTGGTCGGGTTGGGCAGGAGATCACCCGCCAGTTGTTCGATCGTGAACTGATCAAAAGGAAGGTCGTCATTGATTGCTCGGATCACCCAATCGCGATACGGCCACATGGTTCTCTCGCCATCAATGGTGTAGCCGTTGGAATCCGCATAGCGCGCCTGATCCAGCCAATGTCGACCCCAGCGTTCGCCGTAATGAGGGGAAGCCAACAGCTCATCGGCAAGGGCGGCGACGGCCTTGTCGTGATCCCTACCATAGTCGGCAACAAATCGCTTCACCCGCTCGGGTTCGGGCAGCAATCCCACCAGATCGAGCGACATGCGCCGAATCAGGGTAGACGGATCTGCCTCGGGAGACGGAGCGATTTTTTTCTGCTCCAGTTGCGCGAGGATGAAATGATCGATGCCATTTTTCACCCACGATTTCGCCTTCACCGCCGGAAGTTCCGCATCAGCGAGTGGGCGAAACGACCAATGGCCGTCGTAGGGAGCCCCTTCCTCGATCCATTGGCTCAAAAGCTCGATCTCCTTCTTCGAGATCGGTTTTTTCACCTTTGCCGGAGGCATGATCTCATCGGGATCGGTCGTCAGGAGCCGCGCCACCAACTCGCTGGCATCGGCATGTCCCGGAACGATCACGCCGACCTTCTCCGATTTAACAGGGTCTGGTCGCGCATCCAACCCTGTTGAATCCCCCACCGCCGACTCGCGAATGTCCAACCTCAGCTTGGCTTTGCGCGATTTGTCGTCTGGGCCGTGACATTGGAAGCACTTGTCGGAAAGGATGGGCCGAATGTCCCGATTGAAGTCAACGGTCTTGCTTTCCTCGGCAGACAGGCACACGGGGAAAAGAGCGATCAAAAATGACCAAGCTGGCAGGCTTCGAAACATGAGCGTGCAAAGTAGGGGAAAAACACGATCGGGCCAAGCCCCGTGTCTGCGCCGGGAAGGCGGACCACCTAGGCAAGGATTCCCTTCGCGACTTTCCCGTAGACGTCGGTGAGGCGGAAATCGCGACCGGCGTAGCGATGGGTGAGGCGCTCGTGATCGATCCCGAGCTGATGCAGGATGGTGGCGTGGAGATCGTGGACGTGCATCTTTTTCTCCACCGCCTTGAAGCCGAATTCGTCGCTGGCACCGTGAGCGTAACCGCCTTTGACGCCCCCGCCGGCCATCCACATGAGGAAACCGTGGGGATTGTGATCGCGACCATCGGCGTTTTCACTGACCGGAGTGCGCCCGAATTCCCCGCCCCAGATGACGAGGGTATCTTCGAGAAGACCTCGCTGTTTCAGATCGCCCAACAAGGCCGAGATGGGCCGATCAATATCTGCCGCAAGATTGCGGGTCTTTTTGTCATGCCCACTATGGGTGTCCCACGGCTGACCGTTCCCGTAATACAACTGCACAAAGCGAACACCGCGTTCGCTGAGGCGGCGGGCGAGCAGGCATCCGTTGGCGAAATGACCTTCGCCATAACTTTCGCGCACGTGCTTCGGCTCGTGATTCAAGTCGAAGGCATCGGTCGCCTCGAACTGCATGCGGTAGGCTGTTTCCATCGCCTCGATTCGGCCCTGCAAGGCGGCATCGGCCCCGCCTCGCGAGGCTAGGTGATCGCGATTCAGCTCCGTAAGCAGATCGAGCTGACGGCGTTGTTCGGTCGGATTCAACTTGGCGTTGTTCAGCCAGGGAATCATCGATTTGGGCTCGATCTTGGAATGATTGATGTAGACGCCCTGATGCTTGGCCGGGAGAAAGGCGCTGTTCCACAGGATGGAAAATCGCACCGGTCGACCGGGACAGAGGACGATGTAGGCTGGCAGATTCTGGTTCTCGGTGCCGAGTCCGTAGGACATCCAGGCTCCCATACTCGGCACCTTCGGCGTCATGGTGCCGTTGTTCATCAGCAGCAATGCCGGGCCGTGATTGGGATTGTCGGTGTAGCAGGATCGCAGGATGCAGAGATCATCCGCATGTTGCGCCGTCAGGGGAAGCAGATCACTGATGGGCAATCCGCTTTGCCCGTGGTTCGCGTAGGGGTAAGGCACCCCCATCAGACCACCGGTGGGGCGTTCGGTGCGGAGGTCGGCTCCCTCGGGTCGTTGACCGTTGTATTTCGTGAGCGCCGGTTTGGGATCGAAAAAGTCAGGACCGAAGGGCCCGCCGTTCATGAAAAGATGAATCACCCGCTTGGCCCGAGCCGGGAAATGGACGCCCCCGTTGGGAAGCGTCGGCAGCCCGGTTGCTCCCTGCAGGGCGGACGCCAAGCCAAGCGATCCGAGACCGCCACCGAGGCGAGCAAGGGCATCGCGACGGGAAATTCCGGCGGCAGTGGCGAAGTCCATGATGTCCGAAGTATCCGAAACTTCCGCCCTTCAATCAATTCACGCATGTCCGGCAGGACGGTGACCACTCATCACCGCCTGCGCCGCCCAATAGCCTGCCATCCCATGAACACCGCCACCGGGCGGCGTCGAGGCGGAGCCGATGAAGATGTCGTTCGCGGGAGTCGTGTAGGGATTCCATCGCGCCACCGGTCTGGTAAAAAGCTGACGCCAGTCAGCCACCCCGCCGACGACATCGCCGCCGATGAGGCAGGGGTTGTAGCGCTCAAAGTCGGCGCAGTTCATGGTGTGACGCGCCAGGATGCAGTCGCGGAATCCGGGGGCGAAGCGTTCGATCTGATTCTCAATCGCCTCGGTCATGTCAACGGTCGAGCCGCTCGGCACGTGGCAATAGGCCCAGAAGGTGTGTTTGCCTTCGGGTGCCCGAGTTTCATCGAAAACACTCTGCTGAGTGGCGAGCACGAAGGGTTTCTCCGCGTGAATCCCGTTCCAGGCTTCGCGCTCGGAAATGACGATTTCATCGAGGGTTCCACCGACATGGACGGTGCCAGCGCGACGACAGGCTTGGCTTGCCCAAGGAACGGCCTCGCTCAGGGCGTAGTCGATTTTGAAAATTCCCGGACCGTGCCGGTATCGCTTCAGCCGACGACGATACCCCTCTGGCAAGCGGTCGCCGGCCACGTCGGCGAGAATGGAGGGCGCGGTGTCGAAGAGATAGGCCCGCGCTTTTGGCAGTTCGTCGAGGGTTTTCACTCGCCAGCCACAGACGATTTCGCCACCAAAACGTTTCAGGCACCCGACGAGGGCATCCGTGATTTTTCCGGCCCCGCCTTTGGGAAAAGGCCAGCCATGGACATGGCCCGCGAGCATGAGCATCATACCGATCGCGCTGGTGGCGAGGGGGCGATCCAGAGGCATCACGGAATGCGCGGCGTTCCCGGCAAACAGCGCCCGCGCGGGTTCGTCGCAAAAGTAGCGGCGTGCGGCTGCGAGGGCCGATGGCAGAACCCGCAGACCGAACTGAGTCAGCGCGATGGGATGCTTCGGTGGCATCGGCAAAGGGCCGAGCAATTCACCGAAAAGGGCATCCGCGTTCTGGACGAGAGGGCCGAAGAGGCGGCGATAGGCGGCGGCATCATCTCCCAATCCCGCCGCGGTTTCCTCGTAGGATTTCAGCATCGCGGCAGCGGGAATGTCGCCTTCGTCGAAAGGATGGGCGACCAGGATTTCGGGATGGATCCACTCCAGTCCGTGTTCGGCCAACGGGAGCGACTGGAACAGGGGCGAAGCGAGCGCCATGGGATGAATCGCCGAGCAGGTGTCGTGAACAAAACCGGGCAGGGTCAGCTCCGCCGAGCGCGCTCCCCCACCGGGTGTCTCATGACTTTCCACTACCAACACCCGCCAGCCTTCGCTCGCGAGAGTGTTGGCCGCTCCCAATCCATTGGGACCGGAGCCGATGATGACGGCGTCGTATTCCACTGAGCTCTGCGATTTCCGAGCCATTCAGTTTTCCGTTGGTGCTAGGCACTCGATGTGATTGAAGGTGTTTGCAGTCGTGTCCCAAACTCCGAAACTAACGATGCCGAAGCGCCCCATGATCTCGCCGGGATTCGCCCAGAGCGTTTCCCCAATCTGGTGGAGATAGCGTTGATGATCGTGACCGCTGAACACGGCGTCATAGGCACCACTCTCTGCGAGACGTCTGGCGATTTCGGGGTAGTGCTGGAGAGCTACCTTACGCCCCTCGATCTCGAGTTCCGCCAAGGGTGCATGCAGCGAGACATGCGAATGTTTCGCCGCGATCTGGCAGAGGAGAAACTGATCACCGTCGTTGTTGCCAAACACGACATCAATGGGACCTGAGAATCCCTCGGCGAGGGCTGCCAGCGAAAATGGCGCGCAAAAATCGCCAAGGAAAAACAGGCGTTCCGCTCCGGTATCGGCCACGGCTTTCAACACCGAGCCGAGATGATCCAGTCGATCGTGGATGTCAGAGAGGATGGCGACCTTCATGAGCACGAAAGTAGAACCATTCCTCCCGGATTTCCGCGTTTTTCTGGGACGGACAAAATCAGTCGCCGGAACTGAAGAGGAAGTCGAGATCCTCGCGGCGCAGGTTGCGGGCAAAGCCTTCCTCGCCCAGCACGCCGGTCATCATGGCGTGCTTCTTCTGCTGAAGAACGCGGATCTTCTCCTCGACGCTGTCGCGAACCAGCAGTCGATAGGCGATCACTTTGCTCTCCTGGCCGATACGATGACAACGGTCAATGGCCTGGTTTTCCACCGCAGGATTCCACCACGGATCGTAGAGGATGACGTAGCTCGCTGCGGTCAGGTTCAAACCGCTTCCGCCCGCCTTGAGCGACAGTAGGAAAACCTTGGGCTCTTCCGTGGTCTGGAAATCTTCGATGACTTCCTGACGGTTTTTGGTCTGTCCGGTGAGATAGGAATAGGGACGATTCTCGGCTTCGAGGCGATCCTTGATGATGTCGAGCATCGAAACGAACTGACTGAACACCAGCACCTTGTGGCCTTCTTCCTTGAGCTGATCGAGCAGGTAAAACAACGCAGTCAATTTGGCACTTTCCTCGCCCATGTGTTCGGGCTTGAGGAGTCCCGGATGACAGCAAATCTGACGCAGGCGCATCAGGCCCTGGAGAATCACGAAGCTGTTCTTGCGAAGTGACTCGTCGGTTTCGACGCCGAGCAGAATCTTGCGAATGCGCTCGAGCTCGGCCTGGTAGAGCTCTTCCTGTTTCGGCTCCAGTTTGCAGAACACGTCTTCCTCGGTCTTGGAAGGCAGATCCAGCGCCACTTCGCCCTTGGTTCGCCGCAGCAGAAAGGGACGCAAACGGGCGGTGAGCCGGGTATGTGATTGGGCGTCTTTGCGACGGTCAAATCGATCGCGGAAGTATTTCCGATTTCCGAGAATGCCCGGCATCGCAAAAGCCATCAAGCTCCAGACATCGAGCAAGCGGTTCTCGATCGGAGTACCGGTGAGCACCAGTCGATTCTTCGCCTTGAGTTGGCGAGCCGACTTGGCGGCCTTGGAGTCGGGGTTCTTGATTTGCTGACCTTCATCGAGAATGACCGTGAGCCATTCCACCTTGAGCAAATCGTCGGCTGCGCCACGAAGCTGGGCGTAGTTGATGACGAGCAGGTCGACATTTTTGTCCACAAAAGCCATGTCGAGCTCGACCCGGTTTCGGAGAACCTGCACCCGGAGTTCGGGAGCCGCTTTCCGGACTTCTGCCGCCCAGACATCGAGCACGGATTTCGGGCACACCACCAGGGACGGTGTGACATCTTTGCCCGCCTGATTTCGAACATAGAGCAACCAGGTGAGGGCCTGAATCGTTTTCCCCAAGCCCATGTCATCGGCAAGGATGCCCCCGAATCG
>JAGROX010000003.1:0-165 GCA_020440025.1 Verrucomicrobiia bacterium | reverse complement strand
ACCTGAAGCTTGAGTTGGCTGGCCTGATTGGTGATGCGTTCCCACGCGGCCGAATCAAAAACCTCGCGTGCGAGCGGCTCCGCAAGCTGCAGGGCGTGCATGCGATGAACTTCACCGGAGAGATCGTAGGGATCGATACCAATCCGGCTGACGGCGGAGCGTTGC
>JAGROX010000203.1 GCA_020440025.1 Verrucomicrobiia bacterium | reverse complement strand
AGGCAGCCATCCGGCTCGGGCGGGGTCGCGTCGGCGTAGCCGGCCGGAATCATTCCATAGATGGGAATATCCACGATGGGTTCCCGCTCCAGGCCGTCCTCCAACACCAGAGCACGAGCCTTGTTCGGCAGGCGCCTCAGCACGCCTTTCCGCTCAAGCGCACGGAGATGACTGACGGCAGCCGTCTGACTGGCGAATCCAAAGTGTTCCTGAATCTCACGGGTTGACGGCATGATCCCCGAGTTGGCATGCTCGTCTTTGAGATAATCTAGGAGTTCTTGTTGGCGGGCAGTTAGTTTCATGTGAACAGTGGTCTGGTGAACACTGACGGAAATTTCAGTAGTCTGCAACTCGAAATTGCCTTTTATTTTTGATGCCTTAACTGATTCCCATCAGTTCTCCCCTTTTCCTTCTTTCTTCCATGGTTCGTTTTCCTGCCAGTCGAGCCGCCGTGGCTTCCTTATTGATCGTTGTCTGCCTGAGTCTGTCCCCGATTGGATCGACGACGGCACTCTCTCAGAAGGCAGTGCCCAAAGAACGCCCCGCGGTGCCGCGCCCCGATCCAGCCGTGGCTCCGGTCAGCGATCACGAACCCGAGGCCGATCCCACACAACTCAAAAAAGCCGACAGCCAGTTCGCCAAGAACGTGAGTCCCAGCGGAATGGCTCTCGGGGTCTTGGACAAGGAAGTCGACAATCAGGGGCTCCCGAACGAACTGGAAGAATTGGCCAAGGAAGGTGCCCTGGCCTCCGCCGACCAGAACTGGGAGCGCGCCCGGGCGGCCTATCAAAAAATGATCGATGCGGCTCCCCGCAATGCCCTCGCCTACGCCAATCTGGGCATCGTGGAATACCGAATGGAGAATTACGAAGCCGCACGCACCGCCCTGCGCCGGTCTTTGCAGCACAACCCGACGATTTCTCAAAACTGGATCACGCTGGGGCTCGTCTATCATCGCGAGCAAAACTACGAACTGGCGATCGCCTCCCTCGCTCGCGCCTTGCATGAAGATCCCAAAGATCCGCGGGCTCATCTCTACATGGCGGTCGTGATCAATGACTACGGCTGGGGATCGGCAGCGGTCACGGAACTCCAACGGGCGATTCAACTCGATCCCAGCTCTGCCGATGCGCACTTCAATCTGGCCCTGATGTATCTGGAACAAGACCCGCCGGCGGTCGAACTAGCCCGGCGACACTACTACGTGGCCATCGATCTCGGGGCCGCTCCCGATCCCGAGCTGGAAAAGGCGGTCGCGATCAAGAAAACCGATCCTTGATCTCACCCGCTTTCCGCTCTCTCATTTTCTCCGCTCTGCCTTTCTCATGGAACCTGAACTGTCTGACTTGGAACTCTCAAAAATAATTCTGGAAGAGTCCTCTTCTCCGACCTCGCGTCGCCGGGTATTGGGGGGACTTTTCACCGCCACGGGGAGTCTTTTCCTGGGAGGTTGCGGAACTGATTCCAACCTGCCCACGGCGGCCAATCGGCCAAGCGCCAACTACCCGGCACCACCCGCTCCTGCTCCTCCCGCTTCCCAACCGGTTCTGGCAAACTATCCCGACAACAACCCCGGTTTTTTCAACAGCGGATTTGATCCCAAGACGCAACCTCCATCAGTCACCGCCAAAGCCGCCATCGTGGTGCAGGCCAACACCGGAAAGGTGCTCTACGCTCGCAACGCGGATACCAAGCGCGCCGCCGCGAGCACTCAAAAGCTCCTGATGGCCCTGCTCATCGCCGAGCGCGGCGGGTTGAATCAGAACGTTACGGTACAGGCCAGTGATACCTATTGTGAACCCACCAAGATGGGCATTCAGTCTGGGCAGGTGTATCAGCGCGGCTACCTGCTCCGCACGGTGCTCATCCGCAGCAGTAACGACATCGCCCGATGTCTGGCTCGCGATCACTCCGGGAGTGAAAGCGCCTTCGCCGCCGCGATGACTCGACGGGCGAAACAACTGGGAATGAACAATTCCTATTTCACCAACTCCAACGGCCTTCCCAGCCCTCCCGGTCAGTATTCCACTGCCCGCGATCTTTCCATCCTCGCGGCAGCATGCATGCGGCATTCCGCGATTCGCGACGCGGTGAAGACCCGGAGCACGACCTTTGAGTTTTCCAATGGAAAGACCGTGCCGGTTACCAATACCAACAAGGTCTTGGGAACCTTCCCCTACTGCACCGGGATGAAAACCGGCTACACCAATGCCGCCGGACGCTGCCTGGTCTCAAGCGCGAGCTATCAGGGCAGAAATGTCATCGCCGTGATTCTCGGCAGTCAGACGCCCCAGGTGTGGTCGGAATCACAGGCTCTTTTGAAATGGGGATTGGGGGTTTAGAGGATTCCGGCTCGACTCAACCCTGTTGGGTCCGCGACATGACCCTGTTGAGCCTGCCGAAAACCTGTCCCAGCAAAGAGTCTTTCATGGATAAAAAGCATCGCTTCGTCTCGCTCTTCCATCTGGTGCTGCTGGGATTCTTCCCGTGTCAGACCGCCTTCCTCATCGCAGCCCCCTCTGACGTCACTTGGAGGGAAATTCTGACGATTCGCGAAACTCAGGAGGGCCTGCTCGCCGATGCCTCGTCATTTCCGGAAATCGCGCCCCCACAATCTCAGGCGGTTGAAGGCATCCGCTCCTACACCGAAGCGCTTGCGGATGTCTATGAGACGTTCGATGACCCGCCCGAGGCTCACTATTTTTTCTGCACCATCTATTACACGCCGCGCGAGAGCGGCTTTACCAAAGAGCGGGGATTCAACATGACGCCGACGAAGCCGCGTGGTCTCAGTCGTTCGTTTTCCTCCGATTTTGTCAAAGCCACCAGCGTCGAAGGTTTCGGTCGCATGGCCGAAAATTCAGGCTCGAGCCCCTATCTCAAATACGACGGCACTTGGGGCTATCGCTCTCGCATCCTCGGCAACCGCAACAACACTCTGCAAGACCGCGAGTCGATCGCCGTTCACCGCCGCAACCCGCTGTTTTCGCCCGGCGTTCGCGTCTGGATTCTCGATCCCGCTCTCTACAACACCTTCGGCGCGATGCGCTATCAGACGGCTGACACCGGCGGAGGACTCTATCGAAGTCAGATCGATGTCTACTGGGGAGAGGATGATCCGCTTGGCCCCGGAATCGACATCTGGCGTCCCGCCACCTGCGATGTCGCCGTCCGCTGGGTCGTGCCAGTCCTGATCTGGAAATGAGTGATTCGACTATTGAGGAATGATTCCCTCATACGGGCCCGGAGTTGAATCCGGAACCACGATCGCTCCGACGACCTCCTCATAAAACTCGGATGGACCCGCTCCTCCGATAATGGCGTAGGCATGGCCATCGTCTTTCATCGCGTAGAGCGAACGGATCAAGAGCGCCGTTCCAATGCCCCGGCCTCCCCAGTTTTCCAGAACACCGGTCGGTCCGAAGAATCCCTTGAAGGTGGCGTTGTAACAGGCGAAGCCGATGATATCGCCACCGCCGTTTACCGCCATGAAGCAGGTGATAGGATGGCCTGAGAAAGCCATCGCTACCTCACTCCCCCATCGATCTCCGTAATTCTGCGCCACCCAGTTGACCACGGCGTAGCGCTCCGGGGTCATCGGTCGGCGAATGGTTACTCCCGATTCTTCGGCACGCCGGATCACCGGCTCCAGCGGAGGCAATGCATAAAGTTT
>JAGROX010000202.1:13962-19988 GCA_020440025.1 Verrucomicrobiia bacterium | reverse complement strand
TCCCGTTCGGTGATGACGTAGAGCGCCCCGGCATCCGTGTCGTAGCGGCTGAGCAAGCGTTCCCCGCATTTCAGGTGGAAACCGGCCGGCGAGATGGCTCCCGTTGACAGCACGAACGGTGCGTGACGCCGCTCGACGCCATCCGCACCCGGCAGCCCTGGCTTATCACGCCTGAGGCGCTGGATGACTTTCGAAGTGCTGCGCCGGGAAGTGGGCGACTGGTCACGGTTCAACAATCGCCGGCAGGTTTCCAGTTATACCGGCCTGCGTCCCCCCGAGCTCCACGTGCCTAATCAGACCATCCCCACCGGGCCAATCTTCTTGCCATTCTTCCAGGAATTTCGCCGCCTGGCACACAATCGCTTGGGAATGCATCCCCCTTCGGCTTGGATGTTTTCAAGTGATGCCAGCGCCTCTTTGAAAGTAAGCAACTCCCCGACCAGAAGCATGTCGAGAACCCATATGACACCTCGTGCGGCGATCCCTTGACCCGCCAGTCTCCCCTTCATTTTTCCGTAGCTCGAGAGAAGAAAGGCACCGCGCTCCTTCGCGCAAACCAATGCGGTCGCGTCTGCGAAGCTGATCCCCAAATCCATCGAAAACTTGGAAACTTCCGTTAGCCACGGCCCTGCCTTTCCGTCGGAGACCCCGGTAATCTCGATCAGCCGTTCATCGACGAACCGCTGGACAAGATCCTCCTGCCCGTCTCGACGAATCTCGGTTATGAAGGAGTCCGTCATGATTGTTGGAATCTCCAACTCAAACCATGGCTCCAGCAATCTGCCGTTATTGAGATCAGACAGGACGGTCGCGTCCTTGATGACAACAAGGTTCTCCATCCAGACTGTTTCACTTGAAAGTCACCCCTTCCAGATCCTTCCGTAATTTTGGAAGGGAAATGCCCAACAGGGCTGCGCCTCTCGACTCTGAGATCTTTTCTTCCACCACTGCGCGATGGACTAGTGTCTTGAACCTTTGGTTGGATTCAGTGCCGGTGTAAGCCCCATGCCCGGGTTCACCACGCGATCTCCAGTGTTCCTTGTTGGCATACTTGAAAAAGCCCACCTTTGCCGATTCGCTGATCAAGCCCAGTTCTCCAGCTCGATAGACGATCGACATGATTGATACTCCGAAGTGCTTCTTGAGGGCGGTGAGTTCGTGGAGTGTGATTCGAGTCCGGCTCCCGAATTTATCGGTGAACTCTTTCTCCGGCATTAGCAATTCACCAGCAAAGTTCCATACCAGCTTTTCCTCCTCTCTCTCTTCCATATCTTTCGGAACATTGAGAACGACGTGGGCGAGTTCGTGAACTTCGGTCATGCGCTTACGCGGAATGTCGTCATTGAGCCATGCGCCGATGGCGACTACCGGACCCGCTTCGGTGATAGCGGAAAACCCGTCGAAACCTTTGTTTTCAGTAGGGAGTTCACAAACCTTGATCCCCTTCATCTCCATCAGCTCATGGACATTGGGAAGCGGGTCCGATCCAAGCTTCCATCTATCACGCAACTCTTCCGCTAGTTCGGGAATCTGCTCTCTCGTAGTTTCGCGCTTCGAGTCGAAAGGCGGTTTGTATTCGATCCAAGCTCCCAAGATTTCCTCGATCTCGCAATACCGTTCAAAGAAATCCTGTGCTTGAAACTTAAGGGCTTCCTGTTCCTTTTTCCCCAACTTCGACACCCGTTTGCGGAAGCGCACATCTCGAAGATCGATATTTCGATGGAATGGCCGAATGAAAAAGTCCAATGGCTGACCAACTGCGACGGAGATCGCACCGAGCGCTTCGCTCCCTGGGAGCATAACACCCTTCTCATAACGCGAAATCGCGTTGTGAGAGACAACTCCACCAGTTGCCTCAGCAAGGCCTCGCAGAGAGAGTCCTGCCATGTCCCTAGCCTGCTGAAGCCGGGCCGGTAGATTTTTCTTCAAATCATCACCCATGTTTACAGATTTTGGTTTGACAATGGTTTTTGTCAACAATAGAATGCCTTACCATGGATCGCAAGGTCCATAAAAAAACTGACCTCCACGAAGGAGGCCAGTCTTAACAAACTGTCCGAAACGCATTCAGTGACGACTGCGAGCCCGGACCGAGCTTGAGTGTGAGAGCTACAGCTTGGTTCCAAACGGCCCGCAGGTCAAGGCCGGATGTTGTGGAGGACGCACCCCACAACCAAAAATGAGTAACCATACTCCAAACCAAGCTGGCGACGGCGATGCCGTCGAGAACAAAACGCAATCCTGCCACTCTGTGGCGAAATGGGCGGCACTCATCAACGACCGGCTCGTTCCGATGCCCGGCCGTCACGTCACTGAAACCATCCTCCGGGATCAAGCATCAATCCCTCCGGACGAGGTGATCGTCCGGGATCACAACGATCCGAATGATCCGGTCATTGAACCGGGCAATGAGATCGACCTCGCCAAGGGGGAGGTGTTCTACACCCTCCCCAAATGCGATGTCGGAACCAATCGAAAGCCCTGCAAGGCTCCCGCCAAAAGGCTGATCGTGGTCAATGACCGTCACGAAATCGTGATCCGGTCCGACCAATCCGGCAAGACGATCCGGGACCTCTTCGGGCTCGGTTTCGAGGTCACCCTCTTCAGTGATCTGGAATCTCAGAACGATCAGAGCATCGATCCGGAAGATCCGGCAAGCCTTGATGAGGGAAATGTCTTCATCACGCGAGAGGCGGGCGGACTGAAGATCACGGTCAACAATCAGCCCTTCCGCGAGGCCGAAGGCGTCAAGGAGATGATGACTGGTGCCGAGATCGCGAAGCTCGTGTTCCCAAATGCGAAAAATCCGACGGTGAAAGAGATCACCCCGGGTGAGAAGGCCGAGGTACCACTGAACAAGGCGATCTCGATCGAGAACTGCGATGCCTTCCGGGTGATTCGCCCCGACGTTGTCGCCGGCTTCCAGTCCGGTCGCGTGGAGCGTGAGCTGCAGCTCCTCCGCGAGGGTGGAGCCGAGGTCACGCTCCTTCAAGGAGAGAACGCGGTCATCTACCACGCCGTCCCCACCTGTGACGGCGGAGAGACGGATGTCCTCGTCACGATCCCATCGGGCTATCCAGCAGGCAAACTGGACAATGCGTATCTCCCGGCGGGCTCGCCCCTCCTGAGGACGGCGCCTGGCGCCGAGCAGGACTTCGCCCAGTTCGGGGGGAGGAAGTGGCGGAAGAAGTCCGTCCATCCCTACTCAGGCAAGAGCAACTCGCCCTGGGACCAAAACGCCCATGGAATCCACACCTACCTCGGAGAAATCCTGAGCTGGCTCAACTGATGAAACCTGTACGACGACCGAAGCTCGTCACGGGTCGTCGCGCGCTCTTCCGGATCACGGAGAGCGCGCGGCGCGAGCTGGTTCAACTCGTGTTTCGACGTCACCCCGCCCGAGAGTGGGGGACGTTTGTCAGGTTCGGCTTTCGCCGGACGGAATGGGGCGTAGCCCTGAGCTATGTGGACTCGCTGCCACCCGAACCCGGCGACCTCGATCGTCGGTCTCCCGTGGTTTGTTTCCGCCCAGATTACATCGATCGTGCAGTGGACCGACTCGAGGAATCGCCCTTTGGAATAGGGGTCGTGCACTCCCACCCGCAGGGCTACGGAGTCCATCCGAGCCCCTCGGACGATGACATGGACCTCCATTTCGGGACAGAGATGTTTCTACCGTATGCGCCGGAGCGGCCCTACGCGAGCCTAATCATGAACCGGGACCACGACGGATCTCTCTCGTTTAGTGGTAGGGTTCATCTCGACGGAGAATGGCTTCCTATCACGGACGTTCGTTCTTCCGGCATGAAGCTCGATCGATTTCCGAGTGTGCTGCACCCTCTCGCAAATCGACCGATTCCCCCAGGGACCCGGGAGATTCTGGCCCGGTGGCTCATGGTGGCGGACGACGGGATCGTCGAGCGCCTCCGGGGCGCCACTATCGGTGTCATCGGCTGCAGCGGCACAGGCTCCCCTGTCATCGAGACCCTCGCCCGGGCCCAAGTGGGTGGATTCGTGTTGATCGATCCTGATCGGATCTCGTTGTCGAATGTTGAGCGCGTCCATGGCAGCCGCCTGCCCGATTTCGGGACTGAACCGCCTCCTTTTAAGGTCCAGCTCATGGCAAGGATGATCCGCGAGGTCAATCCCGAAGCCGAGATCTCTCTTGTCGCTGGCAATTCGCTCGACGAGCTGGCGATGAGCGAACTCCTGCGCTGCGACCTCGTCGTGGGCTGCACAGATTCGTATCATGGCCGTGCCCACATCGGTGATCTCTCGTCTCGCTACCTCGTTCCCTGCCTCGATGTCGGCGTCCTGCCGTCAGGCGAGAACGGAAGACTCGTCGAACAGTTGATCGACTTGACCCGATTCTCTCCGGAGGATCCATGTCCCTTCTGCCTCGGTAAGATCGACCAAGCCATCTTGAGCGACGAACTTCTCTCGCCAGAGGAGATCGAAGTCGCGCAAAGGGAGGCTGCGGAAGCCCGGGAACGTGGAGGCGAAGGCGAGGCCTACTGGAGGGGCGAGCCACCGCAACTTCCGTCCGTGGGGTATCTCACCTCCGCAGCGGGAGAAATCGTTGCCGGATACGCGCTGAACTGGCTCCTCGGCACCGCCGAGATGCCGCACGGGCGAATGCAGTTGGATCTTGGCAAGCCCGGGCTAGGTCTGGTTTGTGATGACGAGCAACCTTCGCCAAACTGTGGGTGTGGGCAAAACCGTGGATTTGCTGACCAAGGTGAACTCTCGATCTCGAAGCCCGAGCATTTTCCACCTGCGCCCAGGGTCTCGGAGATAGAGAACCTCCGCGCAATGCCTCGGTGGAGACGGATCTTAGCAAGAGCCGTGCGACTCTTCCGAAAAGGAACAAAGATCTGAATTGCAAAAACGCGCTGGGACTAGGGGAGTTTTATGGCTGTCCATCGAATGGAACTCAATCCCTGAGTTCAAAAACAGCCATATAATTGAGGAAGGGTATAGGGGAATCGACACGAAAGAAAAAGAACCGAACCTGATCCCGTTGAAGCACACCATCTGAATCCAGAGCTGAAGCAAGCTCAGCTGGCAGATCGATATCAGATGGACTCACTCTCTCAAGCGGACCCAAAACTTTAAACCACGGCGATAGCCATTTACGTGGAGTCTGTTCTCGAAGAAATCCCTCAATAACTTCCAGTGGGGTTCCGCTCGAAAAATACCGCATTGACTGGGGCAGCAATGGCTCAGATTCATCCAGCAACCCTTTGGATTTCTGTAAAAGATTTACAGGTAAAGCCAGCAAAACTGACATTCTGCTCGTCTGCAATCCAGAAACTCCTCCCAAATATTCATATCTCCGTTCGTTCGATGAACGAGCCCGAACCGTTTCTTTGAGATTTACTCTGTACCCAATGTTCTTTTTTTCTCCGGGATCGACCGCCCATAAGAGAGACAGATCGTTCTGATTCTTCGAGAATGGTGCTATCAATTGATCAGGATGAGGCAGCCCTGAGGAAAGATCCATAACCCTATCATCTTGGTCTAGGCATCCTGAGAACCAGGTTCTGTGGCTAAAATATTGAGTATCTTGAGTGTCCTCAATTTGTCTCACATTGGTCCAAAGCCTGTAGGTAGAGCAATCAAGAGGCTTGTCTCCCGAGCTGGGCGTAGACACGGAAAACACCTGCCAAAATTCTTCGCCCAAGACGTTTGAACCATAAACGGGGGCACTCTCCATATCCCGCTTTGCTCCAAACCAGTCGAGTGCAGCTCCCTCAATGAGCGTATTGGGAATGCCTCGATTTGCCTCGCTTCTACCCCAGTTAGCAATCTTTGCATCGTTTAAAGCCCGGTCCCCTAGGAATGCTCGAACTTCTCCCAACAGCTTGTCGTCTTTGAGCCAACCCTTGATTCGCTCTTCCAAATCCGATTTCGTAAAATTGCTCATGCGTTCCTTATCCTTCTCTCCCAAACATCTTACAATTAACGGCAAAAACTTCAACCCCGAATGTCACTTGATTAAATTTAGACGCCGCAAATGACTCCAA
>JAGROX010000202.1:0-13923 GCA_020440025.1 Verrucomicrobiia bacterium | reverse complement strand
AATGACTTCGTTTACGATCGTCATATCCGCGGGTTAATCCCCTTCCTCTGAGATTTGAGACAATAAATATTATGAACCACAAAATTCTTGGTCTTCTCGCTGCGATTCTGATCGCAGCCATCGCTCCAACTCACGCAAACGCGCTTGACTACAACAAGGCGATCGATTCTTTCGGTGCCATCTTCAAATACGGAGCCTCCGTTGAAGAGGGCCAGACTGTCAGCCATTACCGAAATCAGATCATCAGCTCCCTTCGTCGGGAGAAGTTCGACAAAGGATCGCTCCACCGCGATTCGAGCGTGAGTTTCGGTCTCGGGATTCCCGAAGTCATCGAGATTGAGTTCGAGAACGATGAAGAAGTCGATCGTTTCTGGGAACTCTACGAGATTGCGCTCGACGACAGCTACAGTGCGTCCTACCGCGAATTTGATGAGTACTTCTTTCGTAAAACGATGGCGAAGGATGCCTTTCGCACATACGAGGAATGCGTCAAAGCCCTTCTCGCCACTCTCCCAGAGCCCAACAGCGAAGCGAAGCGTGGCTTCTTCGCTATCGTCACCGAAGAAGGCCTTGAGCAGCTTCTCGTCACCCTGAATTGGATCGATCCTGCCCCTCCGCGCCACATCTTCGAGTGGCTCTTCCGCCGCTCTGCCCCGGAGGTTATCAACGTGGATATTGTGCCTCGCGACGCCGTCACTAACCCCGAGAAGGTTCTCAAGGGCATCTTCGAATCGGTGATCGAGAAGGAAAAGTCCTTTGGAATTGCTCGCGCGAAAATGGAAACCGAGTTCGAGATTGAATCGGCACAGTTTTCCTACACTCGAACCGAGATGGTTCCGAATCCGGATTACCGCAATCTGGGACAGAAGATCGCCGAAATGGAGGCGCGACTCGCCCAGATTCCCGGCGAAATCTCCCAAGCACAGGAGAACGCCCGGAACCATCGCGAAGAGCAAAAGAAGCACGAGGCGATCTATCAGATGCTCACGGAATTGCCCCGCTCCGAGGACAGGCAGAACAAACTTGCTCATCACGAGCGAGTCATCCAAGTTCAGAACAACGCTGCCGGCCACCACGACAAGATCGTCCAAGATCGTCAGCTGGAGCGAGCGCAGCATAACGCGAAGATCGCGGAACTCCAAGACTTGAATGGCCGTGAGAAGATTCGCAAGAGCGTCCCGGTTACGGAGTCCTTCAAGTTCCTCGTCGCGGGCCACGATATGGCAAGAGAGAAGAACGACGGAACGGCCGAGCGTCTCGTCGCGAAGGGATTCACCATGGTCTTCGAGAACGACCACGGCGATTCGCTGAAGATCGATGTCGACGCAATCTGGGAGCCCGTCACGAACGGGGGGCAGCCGGTCTACTTTTCGAAGCAGGCTTTCGAGGAGGCTCAAGACGGAGCCGAGGGATTCAAGCTGACCTCCAAGTAAACAACGAACGGGTCACTACTGCCCTTCTTTTCAAGATCCCGATTCGCTGGCCCGGCCGGTGAATCGGGATTTTTGTCGTTTTGACTGTGATGCCCGATCTCTTTTGTCTCCCGACAAGAAATCAAATGAACCCGGACTTGTTATTCAGTCAATCCACACTGCACCCGTGTGAGTTCACCATCAGCCTTGAAAAAGGCATCTCCTTTGCCATTCAGCGTTTCTGCTCCAGACTCGTCCATAATTACACGACTTTCGGTGGCGCTTTTCACTCGGAGGGCAAGCTGGGCTGGCAAATTGGATCTCAAACTCGTGCTAATGACTTCACTACTGGGCTTCTGGGTGGCGATGATGACATGGATTCCTGAAGCTCGAGCCTTTTGAGCCAATCGTTTGAGCAGAGCTTCGATCTCTTTTTTATCTCCAGCGTCGGAGGTGAGATCTGCGTATTCATCCAATACGATCACCCACCAAGGCAGCTGGTCCTCCGGTTTCGAGAGCTTGTTGAATTTTGGAAGGCTGTTGGTTCTGGCCTCGCGGAAGCAGGCGTAGCGCGCCTGCATTTCGTCCACTGCATTCTTCAGCAAATTGATCGCTTCCTCCGCTTCATACCCGATTTTCCCTATCAGATGAGGGACGTCTTCGAACCGCAGCAGCTCCGTGGATTTTGGATCGATAAGCTGAAGTTGCAGCTCCTTCTCGGAATAGTGCTTGGTTAGCCCTTCCAAGATTGTGTTCAGAGCCTCGGATTTGCCGCTGCCGGTGGTTCCTCCGATTAGCATGTGCGGCGAGTTGGCTGAAGAGAAATTAATCGAGACCAAGTCTCCAAGGTGATCTTCGCCGATGGGGACCTCAAGCGCATCGTCCGGCCTCGTCCATCGCTGCCACATGGCGGGAGCTTTGACGAAATAGCGGTCCTTTTCGCTCTTCGGAACGTCAACATTGACATTGCCCAAGTGGATGCTGAAGCGGATGGCCTGCTGCGCGTCAAGTTCAAGTCCCAGTTTCAGAGAGTCAGCCTTGGCATAGATATTCTTCGGATCTACTCCCATTCCCGGGCGCAGACGGAAAAGGACCGATGCAGGCCCCTCAATGAATCGGTCCTCATCTTTGGCTGGCTTGTGCACAGGAACATCAAACTGACCGTAGGTGTCCAGAATGACTTGGTAACGCCTCTCGAGTTCCGCTTTGCTGAGCTTGCCTCTTGTTGGTGAGGAGCCCTTTTCCTTTTCGCATACATCGGTTGAAGATTCTGCACCGGATGTTTCAACATCTGGCGTAGGAATCGGAGGTTTTGGAGTCTCATTGACGGTGAGCAAAGGAGTGGATTCTGCTTCGTCATCCTGTGGCTTCTGCGCTTTAGCCGCCGGGATTGACTGATCGAGAGCATAGTCCGACAAGGGCTCGGGATTCTCCGGGTCGGCATCAAGTGGTACAGCCCCTTCAACCAAACCCAAGACTTCATTGCGGTAGGAGCGCGCAACACTGATCCTCTTATCCGCCAGCTCCACGATTTCCAATGTTCCCTCAGATTCATAGAGGCAGATCGAGAAGAGGCCTTCTAGGGCTCCTACCTCGAATCGACCCTCCCTGAAACTCTCCCGAATTCCAAGAGGGAGATCGAGACGTCTCGCATGGGAGTCCTCGGCTGATGGACCAAAGAACTCCTTAGCCTCAGGAGCAACATCGTCAATCGCCGAAGCAAGCCTGTCCCGCCACAGATCGGCATCGATCGGATCGTACCCTTCCTCGGCCCTCGGTAACATGTCCCCTATCAGAGCAAGGGTGGCAGCAACCTGCTCTTCTCCGTGGCTGTCGTAACTTTGACGGAGCTTCCCTTCCACCACCAGAAAGTCGGCCATCAAGCCATTGACAGTGTTTGTGAGGGTGATCCGGCACAGATCCGCTCGTGTGGCGTTGGCACCTCTGAACCACTCAGGATGTTCGTCGAGAGAGATCCATGCGACCACTCCATCGTTGGGTCTTGATGGGCGGTGCCGTTCGGCCAGACAACGAGCAATTTTCAGTCCAACGATCTCTTCTGTGACACGGGATATCCCCATCGCCTGAAGGGCCAGTCGGGGGGCAATTAGTCTTGTTTCATCATAGATCGATTCGGCAAGGGCCGCTGATGTATTCTCCTCACGATTATCCTTCGTTATCCGGCGAAGTTTTCTCGTCAGGCGGTCAACGATGAACTTCCGACCGGAGTGTGAAGAAACAATCAGAGTGTAGAGCCCGCTAATGCCTACGTTGTTTCTTACCGTGAGAATGTCCGGCCTGGGTTCGAGAGTCTCGATTTGCTCGCGGGCAATATATCGTTCCAACGTGACGACCCAGTGTGCCACTTTGTGGACTTCTTCAAATAAGCGAGCAGTTTGGGCAAAGTTGATCCGAATTTCAGCGAAATCAGTGTTCTCAGGTTGTGAGGGAGCGACCGGTCGGGTCCGATGCTGGCGAACGGCGAGGGTCGACCACGCATCGATCGCCGTGGCCGAACCCTTGGGACGCATGGAGACAGAGATGGCTCCGCCGTGACTGCCACCATAGACATGAGTTGCCCGGTCAACCAAGGCCTCGAACCGACCGTCCTTCTGAATCGGGGCTTCAGTGTTCTCCTGAATTTCCACTTCGTCTCGGAGGAATTTCGGGATTACAGCAACGTCACAGGACAATCCGTCGAGGATCTCGTGGATGTTCTCCACCGATTGAAGATCGTGGAAACTGATTTGAATGGGGGGGAAAAGGCTCCTGTTGCTGCTCATCCGGTTCTCCCCGGGCATCGCCTCGAAGTGGTTGCTCACGCTCTCCCACGTCTGACGAGGAGCGAGGATGTGCACGTTGACGGATGTCGTCCTCCAGTCGCCGCTGCGAATCGACTTCACAAGTTCGCTTGGGAATTTTGCACCCGTCGTCAGCACGACCAAGAGAGATAGTCCGTCCTTCTTATAGGGATGGGCCTCCAGGTAGGAGGTCACCTGCGCTGAAATTTCAGCAATGGCGGACGGATCGACGGAACTTTCCTGAACAACGGCTGCAGCGCTTTCGAGAGGGGCAAACTCTTCCCCCCATCCCAGTTCCCCAGAAGCCAGAAGGAGGTTACCTGCCGAGTTGCAGGTCACTGCCGGTTGCTGGTGCGGAGACAGGGTCGCAATCCATTCGAGGTAGAAGCTGCTGTTTTGCCTGTTGAGGGGTAGCTCTCCGGCGAGAGCCTTTATCGCAAGGTTCTCTGATCTTGCCAAATAGGCTCCGAGCCAACGGAGCCTGAAGGGGTGAGACGCGAACATGAGCACCCGGCCTCCGCCTTCCAAAGCAAGGCAGTGCATGCCCAGGATCGCAGCGATTCGTTCGTCAACACGACCGTCGGGGATGAATTCATTCTTTGCCTGAGTCAGTGTTTCTTTCCACTGATCGAATGAGTCCTGTAAGAGTCCGCTGCTCAGGCCACTTACTTTTGCTTCCTTTCGAAGTTCTTGGGTGATTTCCTGGAATCTCCGAATAATCGGATTAGCGATCACATTTTCGGGGAGGGCTCCTGAAGCGGCGCTCGTGATTGGAATACTTCTGGACACCACTTGATTGATCCACGAATCGAGTCCGTGCTCTTCGGGCAACCTCAGCTGTGTCCCGGTCCCTGCAACGTCGTCAGCAGCGAGCAGCAGCCATAAGAGAGCAGTTCTTTCGGGAGCTTCCGGGAACCATTCGAATCCACTTTCAACGTCGATCTGTTCTTTGGTTGACGATGAAACGAGCAAAAATTCAATAGGGAGTGGTGTCCACACGATTCCCTGCGATTCCTCATTGTCCTCATCTTCCCCATTTTGCTCCTCGATGACTCGTGGTGGATTCTTGACTTGAGTCAGCCGGTTGTCAGCCACCAGCTCGATTCCGGAAGAATCGAGTTTTGAGTCAGTCATGACTGATGAAATCGTCGCTCCATAGAGAAAGGCAAATAGACCGGCCGATGGAGGATCATCGGAATCACCGATCGCGGGTTTGACGCAAAGCTGCCAGTCGTCCGATGTCCTCTCGTTCCGAGCAAAGAAAACCTGAGCAATCTCAGCGATCTTGATCAGCGGGTTTGTGAATCGTTCCGGATTCGGCCGCGCCGCCCGCTCCACCATTCGCAGGGTCTGGGCAGACAGGAGGGTTGGAAGAGGACGAAGCAGGTCATCTGAAGGTTGCGAATCGAGGAATTTGGAGGCGTCTTCCTGCTGTCTCTTGTTCAGGCCGTTTTGAAGCCCAAGTTCCTTGAACTCAGCAACTCTATCTGGATCGGTTTGCTGGAGTTCATTTTCGATTCGCTCACCGAGCTGGAGGCCCTTGACGTCCTTTGCGAACAACTGCTCAAAGATCCGATGAGGGATCTGGGCTCTCGTGTCTCGGCTCGGACTCTCTAAATAGATCGCGCAGAGCTCCCTCCACTTGATTTGGATCGGATCTGGATACTCAGTCCCATCGGTATCCTTGAAGCGGGCGCTCTGGACCTGCTCCAGCATTTTGTCGATGTCGAGATCTGAGCTGGCGCTGCTGGCCAGTTCTGCCCGGAGGGAGTTCAGTTCGAGAGTTCGCGCGATACGGGGAGCAGTACCACCCGCTCTCCAGTCCTCGTCAGGGAATAATCCAAGTTCAAGGAGGTTGCGTCCAACCAGTTGATCCACCTCCGTGGAGTCGAGATTACCTCCGATTCCAAGGTGTTCCGTGACGACGGCCAAGGCGAAGGTCGTGAACATCCGCACGGAGATCGACAACGGCTTCGGGTGGACATGGTCCAGAACTTGGACGATCCGTTCGGAGACCAGAACACCTGGACCATTTTTGTCCCCACCTACGACAATCCAAGCCTTCTCAACGATACGTTGCGCGATTCTCAAGCCCTCATCGTCGAAGCTCCCATCTAAGAAGTTCCTGTCTGAAAGAGAGAAGATAGACTTCAGGCCCTGTGCGTCGCTTTCGACCTTCGTTTCTATGTAGACGAGCCCGGTCTGGTTGTTGTTTCGGTAGTCCGTGATCGACCGCTCTGGGTCGGCACGGAACTGTGCAGGAAACGCCACCGAAGAGTCCGCGGCCACCACCAAGGTCATACTGCCCAGACGCTTTCCAGGTGCCTTCGCAACCCATGTGTCGATAAGCGCGAGAGCTTCTCCATCAGTGAGGTTCTTCACGCGGAAGAACGGACGTTCTTCCTCCGGAACCGAACCGACTCTTCGCTCAATGATGTCGAATGCGGTTCCTCCAATGACCCGATCGCAGGGGGTTGAATTGTTTGTGCTCATTGAAGACCTCCTGTGCTTACCATTCGTGTGGCGTCCGAGTATTGAGTGAGAAGGCCCGCAGCCTCCATTTGCATTGCCAGATGATTCTCATTGTCCTCAAAGATACTGGCGTCGAATGACGCGAGAAGTCCGCTTCGTTCAGCAGCGCTACGACCCACGACCAGCCTGCATTTCCCATAAAGCCAATCGTCCACAAACTCTTCAAAGGTCAGCTCTCCCTTTCCTTGAGTGGCGGCCAAGACGAGCGTCTCGAGAATATCCAAGCCAAGAGTAAAATGTCGGCGCCCTCTCCATGCGTTTAGGAGCTTTACCGTGGCGGCCGTTGCCCAGAAAAACCCCCTGATGTTGTCGCGCCTTTTTTTAGGCAATGTTCCGTTCGCTTTCCTGACAGCTTCGTCCACGGCATGAACGATTAGAGCCTGGGCGTCCTTCAGACTTCGTTGGGAGGCTCTCCTGAGCTGAGGGTGGATTCCAGAGCAGTCTACCACCAGGAACGGAACAGGCTCATCAATGGCTTCTGCAGCGCGTTGATGCTGGGTGAGCATCAACCAGAACCCTGTCCAGTTCATCATGGCCTTGATCCGGCTCACGGTAGAGAGTTCCTGGTGCTCGACGATCTTGACGACGCCGTCGCGATAGAGATCTTCGAGAGAGTCATTTCGCACTGAGGAGTCTCTCTCGATTTCATCAATCTTGGGCTTGTCATCTTTGGCCCCGTGGCCTGCAAGAACAGCCACAAGACGCTCAAGAGGAGAGTTTTGGTCCGACAACAGTGCGTCGAAACCTGATCTGCACCTGTCGAGACGCCCGCTGTTGGGGTCCAGACGGAGAATTCTGTATGCCCACGCACCTCCCCCTCGCAGATAGAGCCGTTCGATTCTGATTTTATTTGATCTCGCAGGACGCTCGCGAGCATCCCAATGAATGAGAGACTGAGAGTAGGGAAAGAAATGCGCACGTCCCCAAGTTGGTCTTTTCTTGCTGCTCGGAATCTCAAGTTGGAGGCACTCCATCAGCCTGCGGATGGCATCCTCGGTATCTTGATCAACTAATACATTGCGCCTCTCTGGATGACGCTCGAATTCCTCATCCCAAACCAAACGTCTTGCGAAATCGTGTGCTGTTCGGGAAATGGAAACTGTCTCGCCGGGAGGAAACTTCCCATCACCATCGGTCCCGACTATCATGTTCAGCAGCTCAAGGCCGGGATAGTGGCCGGCTCCGTCATACTCCAGCACGCCCCCGAACAGATTTCGGGAGACATCCGGTCCCTTGAGGGGCTGAGGTTGTTGTTCTTCGTTGCTCATGATCAGTTTCCTCCTCCCACTTGAATGACGCCATCATCAATGGCCACCGAGTGCATCCGGCCGTGAAGGAATAGCGCAACCTCGCTATCATCACCGCTGCCTCGCTCGGCGATACGTCCTAGGAAATTTGTGATCCTACGCACATCATGGGCATAGAATTCCTCTGCCACATAACCTCCTGCCGCTCTCGTTGTGCAATCAAACATCATCAGATTGAGAGGGAAGTCCGAGTATTTCTCGTTTGTTTGCTTAATTCTGAGGACAATATGCCGATCCAGCCAGTCTACGGCATTGGTCATTGCGCGGGTCGGGTCTGTGGCTGCTCCGTCCCACTTGTCCGCCATTGGTAGCAGTTTGACTGATGGAGCTGATATTCGGCGGGCGATAATGGCAGCATGGGAAGTAGCACTTCCGAACGCAGGATCAACAAGGTGAAGATTTGTCTCCTTCCCACCCATTCGAAGCCCCTGCAACATGTGGAGTCCGGCAAGAACCCGGTTCTTCAGCATTGACATCCGGGCTGGTTGGATCTGGCCACTGATGATCTCCAGGAACTCTCCTCCGTTCTCGAAGCCCAGACGGGTCATCAGCTCCTGGGGAGTAAGTTCATCATCGAAGAACGCCCTTCGTCGAAGCGAGCGAACTACTTGCTCGATGAAGTCAGCTTCCTTATGCCGCTCGGCACGACTACGTGGGTTTCCAATGATGTCGTCGATACCATTAGAGGCATCAATCACCTGCTGCCTTCGCCCGCTTCCCGAATGGAAGACGATGTCGATGTCACCTTCCGCAAACTGCTCCTGCTCGTTGATGATTCGCTCATCGACCACCCGGAGGGCTCGCATGCCGGGATCGAGTCTCGCGATCTCCTGGAGAATTGGAATACGGTGGAGCTTCTCCCGGATGGAACGATCCGGTGCCCGGAAGAGGAGATTGTAAAATGCGAACCTCGGTTGCCAGCCCTTAGCCTGCCCGCGAGCCCTCTGATGAACGGTCTCGCATGTGAGGCCCCCGGTGATCAAGTAGGCTATGGCCATCAGCATCTCACGGATAGTGACCACCGACCCCAATCGCTCCGCCGTCGCGAAAATGCCCTCCACTTTTACCCGTCGCAATTCGCCCTTCTCGTCGACTTGCGGAGTCAGTAAATTTCGGTTCCGGTAGATTGGGCAACTCGCTTGGTGGAGGCATTTCTGGCAAATGCCCCACCGTGTTCCAGACAACCACTCCTTCAGGGTCCGCGCAATGAGGCTTGAGCCACTATCCGATGCCACCGACTGGTAGTTGAGGTTGATAATATGATCTCGCCCGTCCCGACTTGCCAGACCATCGTTGAACGATTCAGAAAAATCCGTCAGGAGTTTCGAGCACACCACGCCGGCATTAGGGGACTCCAGCACAGCCCGCAAGCGCCCTTCGTTCGCACAGATGATGGTGACTTCGTTCTCTTGGGATCCAACCTTCTCGATCTCCGAAGCTGCCAAGGGAATAGAAAGCTCCGAGAAGTCCTTGTAGATTCGCAGAGGAACAGCAGTAGTGGCGCCGTCCCGATGGGAAATACTCTCAGTGCCGTTACAGTTGGCATTGATTAGACCTCTGGCCTCCTCCTCGAGGTATCCGAGATGGCTCTCGATCAATCGGCGGCAAAGGTGGGTCTTTCCATGGCCCGCATCTCCTGTAAGAATGACGAGACGTGCTCCAGACTTAACGGCGCTAAGCAGATAATCATGCGCTTTAGTATCGAGATTGAGGGAGTCAGCGCTTGATGTATACTCCTCGAAAATCTGGTCCATGATGGGACTGAACGGAAGATACCGGTGAAGGCGGTCGACGTGGCTATTCCGTTTTTCTTCGAGTTGGATTGAATCACTCATGATTTGCTAACGGCTGGACGTAATTTGCAGGTTTAGCGCTCTTTAGGATGTGGGCAACTCGATCCGCGATTTGGTATGCGAGTCGTGGCGGGACGGCATTTCCTACTTGGTGAAACTGCTGTGTCCGCGGTCCCTCGAAACGGTAATTATCCGGGAAAGTCTGCAACCGGGCGGCCTCCCGAACGGTAAGGCTTCGGTATTGGCGCGTGTCAGGGTGGATGAAATAGTGACCGTCCTTGGAGATGTGGGAGGTAACCGTCGTGGCAGGTCGCTGCCAGCACTGGACGCGGAATCTGTCGGCGAACTTCTGCCCTTTGATCGCGTCGGTGACGTTCCGGTGGTTGGGTTGGAGAAACTTCGGGAAATCTTTCAAGACAGGTGAGCGATTGTGCTCCTCTGCAAAGCAAGCGCAGAAAAAGTAGCGCCAGAGATCCTCCCGAATATGGCTACGAGTTTCGTGATTAATGGTGAACTTGAGCTTGGAGTCAGCATACCATGAGTCCTCTGGTGCCGATTCGTTGTCGACGAACACTCCGCCTCGTTGCTCCCTTCGCCGGACCTTCTCGAGATTCTGATCCATCCGCAGCGCAACCTCGGCATGGGCCGGTTCGGAGAGAAATTTTGACCATTCGGGATGATTGCGTATTTCCTCCAATGCAGAGATTGCAGATCCTTGTCCTTCTCGAGACAAACCTGGAGTGAGTGGAGGAAGGTCCTTGATCGTCTGCTCGACAGAGGGAGCTTTAAGCTTCTTCAGAGGAAGCAGGGAGCCTTGGCCGTAGCCTTCTCTGATTCCAACAAGGATGACTCGGTGCCGCGTCTGGGGGATTCCATATTCCTCCGCCCGGATGAGGTAATCCTGAGGCTCAAGGCTGTCGGCGAACATTGTGGACTCTGGCGCCACCAGCGAGTGAACCTGGTAGCGCACTGCGGTCTTATTGTGCCCCAATGCCTTCACGGGGTTCTTGAGGTCCTCGAGGATACTTGGGAAGATCCGCTTCCCATTCAGCTTCGCAGAAAGGATGCCTTTGACGTTTTCCATGACGAAGACAGGAGGCGAATGGTCGGCGATAATCTTAAGATACTCCTTGTAGAGGGTGTGGCGGTGATCTTCTTCAAATCGCTCTTCGTTTTTCCTCTTCCGGAGAGCAAACCTCCGGTCAGATTCCCCCTCGGCTTGGACGAGCCCCAGCATTCTCGATCGGCCAACCAAGGAGTAGGCTTGGCAGGGCGGTCCGCCAATCAAGATCCAGTCCTTGTGGTCTTTGATCTTTTCACCTATGATTTTCGTGATCTCAGGGTCGTTGCCGAGTGTTCTCATCTGGGCCTCATGTTTGGCAGCGTCTGCTTCTGCCGGATAGGCCTCGAACAACTTGTCCCGGGTGATGCTGCTCCGGAGATACTGGTAGTATTCACCCGGAACCTTTCCTTCGGGAAATTGCCGGAAGAACGCCCGGAGCGTCAGTGTCTCATGGGCGTGGGGGTCCTTTTCGATGGAGACCGCGATTCGGAAGACCTTCTCTTTCTGGCCAAGCGGGTAACGAGAAAAACCCTCCCCGAGCCCCCCTGGTCCCGCGAATAGGTCGATCACGGGGATTGGGCCGCCTGACTTCTTTTCCATTTGCGTGATCTTAATAGCTTGTGCCCCGGACTCCAGGCTCGAATCTGAAATTCTTACCAAATTTAGGAGTTGGGTTGCATTACTGGCCCCGAAGCAAGTGTTCAAGTTGTAGGGCGAGCTTTTCCGGCTCCCTGTTTATTTGGCATTCCCAGACCGTGATGACCTTCCACCCGAGGTCCCGAAGAGCGCGGTTCGCCGCCTTGTCCCGGACGACATTGCTTTCGAATTTGCGGGTCCAGAAGGCTACTCTGGTTTTCGGGGTGTAGCTGAACTTGCAGTCCTCGTGGCGGTGCCAGAAGCACCCATGCACGAAGATTACGGTCCGGTATTTCAGGAGGACGATGTCTGGCTTGCCTGGAAGCGATCGATTCTTGGCACCGTTGACCGTGAACCTGAAACCAAGCCTGTGGAGTAGCGAGCGGACCGCGAGTTCGGGCTTCGTATTTTTCCTTCGGATCCGGGACATGATATCGCTCCGCTTTTCCTTGCTGAATACATCGGCCATTTCGAAATTGTAAATGGGGTGAAGGTGCTCGCAACTCAACAAACTAGACTCTTTTTCAGCTCCGAAGGTGCCGGGGAGTGAAGCGGCCCCTTCACGTATCCTTTCCCTGAAGGCAATTACAAAGCAGCAGATAGTTTCCGGCTAAAAACTCCGTGCCTCTCACCAGTGTTGAGGAGCTGATTTTTCAAGATCTTCTAAAGACGTGACCATGCGCTGACTGCCGCGAAAACCTACGCCTTCGAGGCTGCTAACCAGGGTGGAGAAAGCACCGCGATAGTCTCTCCCCCTTGAACAATTCCCAAAGTCGCACCAGCGCCAAGGTGTCGAGGTTGCAATACTCTAGTAGTTGAGTCTCGATTTCTTGTTTCCTCTCTGGGGTGGTTTCCGGGGCCAAAGCCTCTTTGAAGGCTTCCATGGCCATTCCTCCATCGGCGATTCCGGCGAGGTTTTCATATGACAAATCGGGGCACGCTGCGGGAAGGACGGCTTTCAAGCTCCAGCTGCCATGCTGGCTGGGGTGATAAAAGCGCTCCCTTGCGATCGGCATGAGATCGACGATTCGATCAATAATGCGCCTGAGGGAAGCATCGTGTTCAGGAAAGCGGTCGCCGAGTTCCCTGATGACCCTGATCTCGAAACCCGCATTGTAAGCAAAGATGGGACCGCTCTCTTCGCAATGCTTGATCAACGCCTCGGTCAACTTCAAGCTGGGATCATCGCCACTGAGGTCGAGAAATGCCTCGTGGGAAATTTTCCCAGATTCGTCGAGACGATGAAGGCTGAACTGGAAGGGTAGCGGCTGGAAGGGTCTCGTGCCTTTCCAGATTGGTATCGCCAGCATCGCTGTCTCAAAGTCGAGGAAGCGGGTGGGAAACCCGAAGTTGGCGAGATCGGCCGCAGCCCCCTTGGCATCAAAGTAGGTTTCCCCCAGACGTGTCTGGTCCCTGATCCAGGATTGATTGTCGGTGAGGTAGCCATCGGGGATATCCCGGACGTCGCGAATGCCGAGAGTCTCGATCGCTTCGAGCCGGGCTCCCTGGAGACGGGGGAGCGATGACAGGGGATACTCGACCGGATCCTCCTCCAAGTGACAGTGATCCCAAAACGGGCAGGCGAAAGGTTGACTGCAATGAGGCCCAACGATGATGTCCGGTTCGGTTTCGCACGCGGCTACCTCCTGAGCATCGTGGCAAAGCTGCTGTCCCTCAGTCTCATCCGGAAGGATGGAAGATGCCTGCTACAGAATGCCACCTAGCGCAACCTCCGAAGGGTTTACCCGGCTTCGCGGAATACGTGGCGTACCGGAGGCTGAATAGCTGACATCCTTCAGTTTCCGAGATTCATATGAATCCTCGAGTGATTGCTGAGCAGAAGGCCATCGAGTCTTTCCCTATCCCACGCGCCGACTGATTCAACTTTCTCCGCCAGCAAGACAGCCATGCGGAGTGGTCGATGGTATGTCGTTTTTTAAGCTTCCCAGACTTGACGACATCGTCCTCGGTCACACAGCGAAGGCTAGCATCCTCAAGCGCTCGGGAGAGCATATCTCGGCCATTGCGAGTCCCATACCAGCGGGCACCGTCACGATTCTGATTGTAGTCGCCGCCGGTGATGAGTGGTTGAACAGGAACCTCATGCCGCAGGCACAGCCAGTCACGTCCGTGCCATTCGAGTGGGCATCGGACCCCTTGCATCCATCCCATGGAATTATCGATCCGCAGACCAATATTGGGCCGTCGGGGTGCGCGACTTCCGGCCGGTCTGGCAGTGTCGATACGCCGCAGGATAGGCCAGCGACTCCAGCCAGCAGCGCATTATTCTCCGGACCGAGGCTTTCGCGCCGCCGGCGTCGTAGCCTCCCCGAAATGTGTGGCCGAGAGGTCGATCACCTCACCTCACCTCACCTCACC
>JAGROX010000201.1:2638-7375 GCA_020440025.1 Verrucomicrobiia bacterium | reverse complement strand
CTTGTCGTTGTAGCTGACGAGATCGTGGAGCGGAAAGCCGTCGTGGGAGGTGACAAAGTTCACGCTCGAACCCGGGGTGCGGCCGTTGTAGTGGTATAGCTCTTCACTCCCCGTGATTCGGCTGGCGAACTCGCCCAGTACTTTGCCATCTCCGCGCCAGAAGCGGCGGGCACAGTCGCGAAACTTGCCGTTCAGCTCCGCCCATCCCGAGGGGAAACCGCCCACCTGATAGCCTCCCCGACCGAGATCCCAGGGTTCAGCGATCATTTTTACCCGGGACAGCACGGGATCGGCGGCAATGGCTTTGAAAAAGGCGGAGTCCTGATTAAAAGCGGAGGGTTCGCGCCCCATCGTCACGGCAAGATCAAAGCGGAACCCGTCGACGTGCATCTCCTCCACCCAGTAGCGGAGACTATCGAGCACCAGGCGCAGCACCTGAGGATGAGGGACGTTCACACTGTTGCCACAGCCGGTGTAGTCCACATATTCCTCGGGAAATTTCGGCCGCGTCCGATAGTAGGCGAGATTTTCCAAGCCTCGAAAGTGAATGATGGGGCCGTTAGGGCCGGCTTCACCGGTGTGATTGTAGACCACGTCGAGGATCACCTCGATCCCGGCGGCATGGAGCGATTTCACCATCGCCTTGAACTCCGTCACCGGATCGCCCGACATGGCGTAGCGCGTCTCGGGCGCGAAAAAGCCAATCGTGTTGTAGCCCCAGTAGTTCACCAATCCGCGAAGAAGCAGGAAGTCATCGTCCAGATGCTGATGCACCGGCAGTAGTTGCACCGCCGTGACCCCGAGGTCGGTGAGATGGCCGATAGCCGACTCGTGGCCGAGGCCTGCGTAGCTGCCTCGAAGTGGCTCGGGCACCCCACCCATCAGCTTGGTGAAACCCTTGACATGAGTCTCGTAGATCACCATGTCCTCCATCGCGTGATCGGGATGACGATCATCCCCCCAGTCGAAACCATCGTCCGCAGGACGCAGCACCGCCTTGGGCGCCACCCGGGCACTGTCGCGACGATGCCGTTGGCCGTCGGGAGAGGAGCCAAGCATCCACGGATGAGCCTCGGAAGGTTTGTCGATCTGTTTGGCGTAGGGATCGAGCAGGAGCTTGTCGGGATTGAAAAAGAGTCCCCATTCCGGCATCCACGGGCCATGCACCCGAAAGCCGTAGCACCAACCCGCCGTCAATCCCGCCACGGCCACGTGCCAGACATGACCCGAACGATGGGTCATCCGAACTCGGGCCGCCTCTCGATCGGGTTCGCCGGGTGCGAACAGCACCAGATCCACCGCGTCCCCATGCTGCGTATAAACGGCAAAATTGACCGAGCCATCTTCCTGCCAGCTGGCTCCCAGTTTTCGGGCGTCACTGCGAGGGGCGAGATGTGGAAAATCGAGCGTGGAAACAGACATGGATGGCTTCAGACCGATCTTTACAGATCAGGAGGCGTGCCAAACGGCACCCGTATTTCCGATCACCAGTTCAGGGCCTGCAGATTCTTGGGAACAAACTGGCCGTCTTTCCGGAGCAGTTTGCCGTCGAAAAAGATCTCGCCACCACCATAGTCAGGGCGCTGAATGCAGACCAGATCCCAGTGCACCGCGCTGCGGTTGCCATTGTCGGCGTGTCCTTCGTAGGCCTGACCGGGTGTGAAATGAAAGGAACCGGCGATCTTTTCATCGAACAGGATGTCGCGCATCGGCTCCTTGATCTCCGGATTGAACCCGATGGCGAACTCGCCGATGTAACGGGCACCGTCGTCAGTATCGAGGATTTTATTGATGTCCTTCGTCTTATTGGCCGTGGCCTTGACGATCTTGCCTTTTTCAAAAGTCAGCTTCACCTCGTCGAACGCGATCCCCTGGTAAACCGAGGGCGTGTTGTAGTGAATCGTTCCCTCGACCGAATCCTTCACCGGCGCGGTGAACACTTCGCCATCGGGAATGTTGTGGGTGCCGCCGCAGGGAATGCCTTTCAGACCATCGATGCTGAATCGCAGGTCGGTTCCTCCACCCTTGATGTGAACCTCCTTGGTCTTGTTCATGAGTTCGGCGAGCGCCTTCATCGGCGGCATCAGGCGGGCGTAGTCGAGCAGACAGACGCGGAAGTAGAAATCCTCGAACGCCTCCGTGGACATGCCCGCGCTCTGGGCCATCGACGGATTCGGCCAGCGCAGCACGCACCAGCGCGTTTTGTTCACCCGATGATTCAGCACCGGACGCATGATCGAAGAGATCGTCTGCATCTTTTTGCCGGGCACGTCGGAAAGCTCGTTGATGTTGTGACTACCGCGAATCGCGATGTAGGCATCCATCGATTCCATCTGCTGCAGCGCGTGCTTGGAGATGATCTGGTATTGTTCCTCCGTCGCACCGACGCCCATTTCGCGGGCGATGCGAGACTGATGGACATTCACAAAAGGTTTCGCCCTCACCAGGCGGACCTCGCGGATCAGGGCGATCGCCACCTCTTCCGGAACGTCGTAAACATCGATGAGAACATTGTCGCCTCTCTTGATTTTCGTCGAATAGCGGACGAGTTGGCGGGCCAGTTGATCGATTCGAGGGTCGTGCATGGGGTTTTTCGGGCTCTGGTTTCGGCGTGCAGGATAGTCGCAACTGGTTTATCAATCACACGGGATCCCATGGAATCTAGCTTTATTTCAGATGCTGACACGGTCGCCCAGTGGCGCGACGCCCTCGATCGGGAAGGCAAAAAACTCGTTTTCACCAACGGCTGTTTCGACCTCCTCCACGTCGGTCACGTCCGCTATCTTCAAGAGGCCCGCGCCCTCGGCGACGCCATGGTCGTGGCGCTGAATGGCGATGCCTCCGTCCGCGAATTGAAAGGCGAAGGCCGTCCCGTGAACACCGCCGAGGATAGAGCCGAGATCCTCTGCGCCCTCGAGTGCGTGGACCGCGTCGTTGTTTTCGATGAGAAACGCGCCACCCGCGTCATCGACATCATTCGTCCCCACCTATACGCCAAAGGCGGCGACTACACCCCCGAGAGCCTCAATCCCGAGGAACGGGCCGCCCTCGACCGCGCCGATGCCGAGATCTGCATTCTCTCGCTCGTCCCTGGCAAATCCACCAGCGCCACCCTGAAGCGGATGCAGGACGACGGAGCCGGCGACTGCGCGAACGGAACACGCCCCCGGCTCGCCGTCCTCGGTTCTGGCAAAGGTAGCAACTTCGAAGCCGTCGCCCGCGCCATAGACGCCGGCACCCTCACCGCCGAGATCGCCGTGGTCATCAGCGACATGGCCGATGCCAAAATCCTCGAGCTGGCCAAAGCCCGCGGCATTCCTGCCATTCAAATCGAGCCCGGTAGCGAAAAAGGCGGCCACCTCGGCGACGCCGCGCTCAAAGAAATCGTCGACCGCCTCACTGCCGCCTCCGTCGACCTCGTCATCCTCGCCGGCTTCATGCGCATCGTCCGCGCCCCCTTGCTGTCAGCCTTCGCCGGTCGCATCCTCAACATTCACCCGTCCCTCCTGCCCAAATACCCCGGCCTCGGCGCCTGGCGGCAGGCCCTCAAAAGCGGCGACTCCGAGACCGGCTGCACCGTTCATCTCGTCGACGAAGGCGTCGACACTGGCACCATCCTCGCCCAAGCCAAAGTCCCCATCCTCCCCGGCGACGATGCCGACACCCTCCACGCCCGCATTCAGGAGCAGGAGCACCGGCTATATCCGCAGGTGATTGGGGAACAGTGGAAATCACATGCCACTGCGGATCCGCAAGCGTGAGGAGCTAGCTTTCCGAGCTTGGAACGTTTGCTAGTCAGCCGCGCAGTGTGGTTAGCCAGCTAAGATTGCTTACGATGAGGAACACCTCATTTTGAGGACTCGATTAGTAGATCGTATTTTCCTCGAGAGGACTCGACGGTTCCGCTCTGAAGATCGTCAGAGAATTCAATCTTATAATCTTCTTTCCCTTTTTCTTTCCCTTTGATCGTTAGTCGTCTCTTTGACGTGACCGAAAACGGAAATTCAATGGCATTGCCTCCTGCATTCCAGAAAGCAATATCACCATCAAAACTCAACGTTACTTTTGCTGCGCCATCGAAGGAAAATGTTTTGGTTTGGAGCCACCTTCCGAAATCGTCTTTACTCATGTTCTGAAAAGCCCTCGATTTGAGTTCTTCGAGTGGCAATCCTTCCCATCGCTGAGCTTTTTCAATTTCATTTTTCGTGGCCAGCGCTGCCTCCAAGTTTTGGGCTGACGTGTAGGATCTTAGAAGACTCTCCAAGGCTTCAATGTATTTCGCCTGTGTTGTTTCCAGCGATCTTACCACCTCCCCATCATAACTCTTCTTAAGCGCAGCCAATTGCGAAGGTAAGCCGTCATCCGCAAATGCTGGGCCAACACAAAAAAGTGAAAGAACCACCAATGCTCGTAGTTTTGTTTTCATGTCTCTGTTTTTCTAATCTCCACTTCGCTTGATCCAAGCGAGCAGCACAATTTTTCCTATCAGATATGTCACGCAGTGAGGTGTCAGGGTAGCAACCCTTCCTGAAAAATCAGGCCATTCTGGAGGAGACCTTTCAGAGCTCTTTTAGTCTACTGCCTTTGGATTGAAAAGCAGAAAGTGGCGACAGTTGGAAGGAGAAGAGGACAAAACGATTGGGAGTCATCATTCTTTCGTCAAGCCTAAGCGTCATCCTCTGACTGACCGAAGGCGGACTCATGCTTCTCGCTTGATGAATGAGGGATCACGACGAA
>JAGROX010000201.1:0-2587 GCA_020440025.1 Verrucomicrobiia bacterium | reverse complement strand
GTCCGTTCCTCACCTTGGCGACACGCTTTAGGGTTCGCTCCGCGTTTCAAGTTCAGCGCGGATCCATGAGGGATCGCGTCGCATGTCAAGAATCGTACAGACAGAAATCTGCCCCTCTTCGACAGGATAGTCTATGGCGAAAGGAAACGTCTTACCGAGCATTTTGAAGAAACCGAAATGCTCCGAATGAACGCCAGCGTAAAGAGTCAGTGACTCGGCGTCAGCGATGATAGAATCAACAAAACCATCACCAATCCCAAGCTGTTGATGATCGAAAAAGTCTCTCCCATCTTGAAGATCGAATTCAACTTCTTCCAGATAAACGATCTCCATCTCTCAGCGCTGGAGTCGCTTTTTCAATTCGCTGCCGGAAATAAACTTCGCTTCGCCTCCGTCGATTCTTGCGCGGCGCTCCGAGAGAACTCGACCATGCCAATCCGGAGATTTTGGCTCGGAGACACGAAGGGATTCCCAAAGGACCTCCATGCACTTGAGGCGTTCGTCGACTGGAAGTTCAACGAGACCGGATGGAGAAATCATTCCACGCAATAGCAAAGGCGGCATTTGGCGGCGAACCCCATTTTTCAGAGCGAACGGCATCTGGATGTCACTAACCTATCGACATTTTCCTACCGAACCAAGATAACTGCTGGTCGCTTGGGAGCGAAATTTCTCCCGTAAAGTCTGGGTGTTTGGGAACTGGGCGGGACCTAGATTCGAAATGGAACGCCTTTGGATCAACTCACAAACCCTCTACCTCACCACACGGCCTAGCGATTTCAAAACCTCTTGAAGTTCGCTGATCTGGGTTCCGGATTCGCTCTGCCAGAGGTCACTAGCCGCGGATCCACCCCCGAGCTTGATCGAGCGAGCGAAAGATCTGCACTTGGACACCCGGCCCAATCTGGAGAAAGGCTTCGTATTGTCTCATCTGAGCAAAATCTATATCTCTCGATACCACCATGGCCAATTTCCGATCTTCGCCAAACACCTCGCCCAATTTGCTCGCTTCAGCTGCGAACCGCTTGATTTGGTTCATTGGGATTTCCAACGCGGCATTGGTGCAATCAAGAATCTGACTGATGTTCGGTCGGAATTTCTCATGCGACATGAGTCCCTGCATGAGCGCTGCCAGATCATCGTAGACGATGACACCTTCGGTCTCGATGACGATGCAGTCCATCGAGGCGTCGTATTCAAATTTGATGGTCATTTATTATTCCCTCGCCTTGCCCACAATGATCGCTCGGAGCCAGGCTAGCCGATTCTAATAAGCGCTCTGGCGAGAGTCAATCTGGATCAATCACCTAACGACAGATTCATTTCGGAGCCTTCAAGGTCGCGAGGTAGGCGATGACGTCGCGGACTTCGCGCTTGGACAGGATCAGGGCCACCGGTGGCATGGTCGAGATGATGGGACTGCGTTCCTTCACGTCGGCGACCTTGATCTTGGTGGTCTTGCCCTCGGGATCGCGGAGTTCGATGACACCGTCTTTTTCGCTGCGGAACTGACCCGCTACAGTCTCGCCGTTGGTCAGGGTCAGCGTGATCATGCCGTAACCGTTGGCGATGACGGCCTGCGGATTCACCATCGATTCGAGCAAGTAGCCGCGCCCGCCTTCTTTGAGACCGACCGACTTCAGATTGGGCCCGACGGTACTACCCTTGCCGTCATCGAGTTTATGACAGGCGATGCACTGGGCGGTGACGTTGTTGCGCACAATGTCCTCGCCGATGGCGGCATCTCCGCCCTCTTCGCACATGGCAAATCCCGCGATCGGATTGGCGGCGGCCTGGGTGGTGAGCGTTTGATTGACGACCGTCCACATCTTGGCGACCGCCGCATCGTCGGCGAGATCGGGATGGGTCGCGGCCTCCATCAGGTCGAGTTGCAAGCCGGTCGGCACGTCGCTCCAGCGGCCCAACCATTCAGCGACCACGTTGCCGCCCTTCACCGTCGGCAACAATCGCACCGCGTGTTGTTTCACCGGGAGAGCGGCTTTCTTTGATCCCAACAAGTTGGCAATTTCTTCGCGTGCGCGATCCGCATTCTTGGCGGCGAGGACATCGAGCGCGGCGCTTTGCACCACGGCGGCTTTATCTTTCAAAGCGGAATCGACCAGGGCCATCAGGCCGTCCATCTCTTCCGCCGCCAGCGAACGCAGGGCCTGGGCACGGAGCGCATCAGGGCTGCCCGCATTTTGAAACACGGTCGCGAGCAGGGCGGGTGGCACCGCGACTTTCAGTTCTTCGGCGAGCGCCATGGTCTGGCGCTGAATATCCTGATTGTTGTCGACCAGCAATTTGTCCAACTGAGCCGACAGGGCCGCCGCCACGATCTGGGGATCGCGTTTGGCGAGCGGACGATTCCTTCCCTCCACCCGATCGAGCACGTCCGGTTCGGTCCAGTGATTCAAGGCATCGAAGGCTTCATCGCGAAAACTCGCCGCCACCGAGGCATCGGCGGCGAAGGCTACGACGCGCTCGGCATCGGCGGCGCCACCGAGTCGGAAGTTGGCATTGATGGCCCGCTGAATCAGCGGCTCGTTGTCGCGATGCGGAGTCGTCGCCAGCGTCTCGGCGAGGG
>JAGROX010000200.1 GCA_020440025.1 Verrucomicrobiia bacterium | reverse complement strand
CCGGGACCATAGAGATTCGTCGGCATGGCGGAGTGAAAACAGACGCCGTATTGCTGTCGGTATGACTGACAGAGTTTCAGTCCGGCGATCTTGGCAATCGCGTAGGCCTCGTTGGTCGGTTCCAAGGGACCGGTGAGGAGCGCCCCTTCCGTGATGGGTTGCGCGGCCCCTCGCGGATAGATGCAGGAGCTGCCGAGAAACAGCAAGCGGGGAACGCCTGCCTCGAAAGCCCCGTGAATCAGATTTGACGCGATCGCGAGATTCTCGTGAAGGAACTCGGCCGGAAACGAACGGTTCGCCTCGATGCCCCCCACTCGCGCCGCCGCCACGATGATTTCATCCGGACGTTCCCTCATCAGGAATGCGCGAGTCGCCGCCTGATCGGTCAAATCGAGAGAGGCACGGTCAATTGTCACCAATTCGCGATCACCCCGCTCGTTGAGCGCCCGCACCAGCGCCCTGCCGACCATCCCGCGATGACCCGCCACGTAAAGCCGAGGCTTTTTGGCGCCGACACTCATTCACCAAATTCCGTGAGGTTTTCGCCGATCTGTTTCTCACGTAGCACCAACCTGAGATCGGCATCGACCATGAGATTCACCAGGTCCTGAAACTTCGTTTTCGCCTCCCAGCCGAGTTGGACCTTCGCCTTGCTGGCGTCACCCACGAGGAGGTCGACCTCCAGCGGTCGATGATATTTCGGATCGATCTCCACATGATCCTGCCAATCGAGCCCGAGACGAGAAAAGGCGGCTTCGCAGAACTCCCGGACCGAGTGGGTTTCCCCGGTGGCGATCACGTAGTCGTCGGGAGTTTCCTGCTGCAGCATGAGCCACATCGCCTCCACGTACTCCGCCGCATAGCCCCAGTCCCGACGAGCTTCCAGGTTGCCCAGGTAAAGCTTTTCCTGGAGACCCAGTTTGATACGGGCCGCCGCGCGGGTGATTTTTCGAGTGACAAACGTCTCCCCTCGGCGAGGAGATTCGTGGTTGAAAAGAATGCCATTGCTCGCGTGCAGACCATAGGCTTCCCGGTAGTTCGCCGCGACCCAGTAGGCATAGAGTTTGGCGCAACCGTAGGGTGATCTCGGTGCAAAAGGCGTGGCTTCCGTCTGGGGGGTTTCTGCCACTTTGCCAAACATCTCCGAGGAAGAAGCCTGATAGTAGCGGACCCGATCTGTCAAACCGGTATGCCGGATCGCTTCCAACAGCCGCAAGGTCCCCAGCGCTCCGATCTCTCCCGTGGTCACCGGAATTTCAAAAGACACCCGCACGTGGCTCTGCGCCGCGAGGTGATAGATTTCATCGGGCCTCGTCTCCGCCAGCACTCCCGTCAGAGCGAGCGCATCGGTGAGATCCCCATAGTGCAGCTTCAACCGGACATCCTGCTCGTGCAGATCCCGATAGAGATGATCGATCCGGCTCGTGTTGAAAGTCGAGGCCCGCCGGATGAGACCATGGACTTCATAGCCCTTCCTCAGCAACAGCTCCGCCAGATAGGAGCCATCCTGCCCCGTGATGCCCGTAATAAGTGCGCGTTTCATGAAAAGAAAGAATCGTTCCGATAGGGGTCAGTCGGTGATTGTCCATTTTCTCTTCCATTGCCTGAGAGCTTTCGGCAGGTTCCGGGGCGGCATCTGGTCAAACCTTCTCACCTGTTGGCTGACGTTTTGGCGACTCTTCATTCCCAGGCGTTCGGCGATCCAATCCTGAGACACCGTGGTTCGCTTCGCGATCGCCCACGCGATCCCCATCCGGCGGTAGTCGCCATAGTTGACCCGGCGCAGCTCCGTTTCCGGGTCCAGCCCCAGTTCACAGCACCCTTGGACCACCAGATCTTCCGCCGACATCTCCGCATGGTCGCGGCCCAGCGAACTGATCCGAAAATCCGGATTCGATTCCGCCCGGTCCCCCGCCTTTTCCAACAACCATTCCCGAAACGCTTCGCTTCCCCAATACCAGCCCCGCCGAAGCGTGCTGTTGAGCGTCTGTCCCTCGATCTCCGATTCGTCAGCTCCGGCGGCAGCCGCCCGGTCCTGTTTCGCCCTTTCGTCGAGCCGACACACATACTGCCGCCGCCCCGCCACCGTGTCCCGGCACTGGGCCAGCGCCAGCCCCGTGGCCACATCCATCCACTCGCTTCGCTTGGAGGGAGCCACCGCGTAGACCCGCGCCAGGCTGCTCCAAGGGTATTCAAGCAAACTCCGCTTCTTCCCCGGCCGGATCAATCCCGCGCGGGCGGGATTGAGATGCACGTAGTCGATGAGCGTGGTGAGATAGTCGCCCCGCGCCGTGCCGCGACCGCCGAAAGAAACCGCCTCCTCCACCAGAACCGCCTTGTAGCGGTCGCCGAACACCCTGCCCCAGCCCCGATGGCGGGTGTTGAAATAGCGGGTGTAGGCATTCTGGAGCCATCTCATGCCGTCGACGAGGTTCGCCTCGGGGGTATGGACCACCAAGTGATAGTGATTGCCCATCAGGACAAAAGCGCGAATCTCCCAACCGGTTCGCTGACAGGCGGTGCCCAGCCGGTCGAGAAAAGCCTGAGAATCGCGCTCGTCGCGGAAGATGGCTTCACGGCGGTTGCCGCGCGCCATCACGTGGTAGGTGGCGCCGGGATACTGGATGCGAAGCGATCGGGGCATGGGAAAGACCTTGGCCGACAAAGGTAAAAATGTCAACAATCACCGACTGACCCCTAGCGGAGCTCCCCGTGAAAAACTTCACCTATTTTCGTTGACCAATGGCCTCAGGTGTTTGTTCGGCTCGGTTTTGCTAGTCGTGAAGCATGACATTGAGTCCGAACTTGGCGAGAGCGTGAGACGCTAGCCAAGACTTGATATCTTCAAAGGCTGCACGGTCGGAATCCGATCTAGATCCGAAAACCACAAGTTCGTAGTTTGAGTCCGCCAAGAGGCAGATCCGGTGATCTTCGTCAAAGCTTGCCAACCAACCGTCGCGGGTATGTCCGATCAAATTCGGATATGCAGTCACTTGGTCCTCGCCGCTTGCATTGAGTCGTTCAACCCAATCATCCTCCTTCAAGATGAGATGCTTCGAGTCCATGGTTTCTCAGCCGAACGTCTGGCAGCACCTGGTCCACGGAACGAAGCCGAGGCGCTTTCGAGGAAAATTATGCGCAATCGAAGCCAAAACGCAAGAAAACTACCCACAGTGAGTGGATCAGGTGGCTGCACTTGTTCTGCATTCGTCTTTTCATTGATCGTTCTTTCTACCAGGGTCAGCTATAAGAACCTCTGCTTCGATTCTATACTTTCCGTCCTTGGTTAGAATAATTTTTGCACCTTCTTCAGTTGAAATCAGCGATTCTCCAATCTGAAGATTTGGTGGGCCTCCTTTCAAGACCATATCTTCCGAGAATGCGTCGTAATCCGCGAAGCGACATTTTGCAATCTGGACCTCTCCGTCCGCGCCGATTCGCTCGATTTTGACGAGCGGCCCGGTTGCGACAAATCTTCTAAAGGGAGGGCGACCTTCATTGGTTCTAGTTGGAACTGTTTCGGATTCTTCTTGATCTTCGTGTAGATAAATCACCAACTTGTCAGCCTCTAGTGTAAAGTCTGGATCTTGTAAAAATACATTCCTTTCAAAAGCGACGAAATGATTGGCGCTGTCATGGAGTGATTGAGTAGCGGAAATCTCCATGCGATGCATTTTTGTGCCGCTGCAATTGTTGCGCCGCGCCTGAATCTTTGGCGAGTCCGCGAGCGAAACTGGCTGCTTCTCCGATTGAATATCCAGTTCGGGCGATTGCCGTGTCTGACACGAGGAAAGAGCGAAAAATAATCCGCTAACGAGAATGAGTTTTCGAATCATTTTTTTGCAGAACGTTCGAAGCATGGCAGCCTGATACGGTAGCGTTGCTTCGATTACAGAGTAAGGATTCGAATTAAGTTAGTCAATCAACTCGCAACGGTATCAGGCTTGCCATCGCTGCCTCATAAGGTGGATTTTAGCTTC
>JAGROX010000199.1:7859-11521 GCA_020440025.1 Verrucomicrobiia bacterium | reverse complement strand
GCCGCCTCGGTGGAAAGCATGGCGAGAAAGCCGCCGCGATTCTCGTAGACGCACAGTTTTCCGTCGGCCAACACCGGTGAGGAAATGCTGGAGGACGCCGGGCGGTCCCACACCGTCTCTCCAGAGGCGAGATCGACACATAGATGGCGATCACTGCCGAGGTGGTAAACCTTGTCGTTGAAAATAATGGGAGAACTGCCGTAACGGCGAGCGAGGAAATCCTTGGTCCAGAGTTGATCGGGACCGCTTCCATCCGGTTTCATCCGATAGGCGATCAAGTTTTTGCCTTCCTCTTTGCTGGCGATGACCACGTAGTCTCCCGAGACAGTGGGCGTGCTGTCGCCACCGCCATCAGTGGTCCAAAGAGTTGCTCCAGACTCGGCATCGACCCCGACGAGGGATTTGGTGCCGTTGCAAAGAATCACCGCGCGATCGCCATCGGACCAGATGGCGGGAGAGGGATTGGCTCCGCTCGCATCTTTGTTCTGCCAAAGCTCCTTGCCGGTGGCAATGTCGAACGCGGTCAGGGCATTCTGCTGAAGGTAGACCCGGTCACCGACCGCCATGGGAGAGGAAGCGGGGCCTTTTTTGGCCAGCGGGGCGCGCCAGATCTCTTCGCCGGTTTCGGCGTTGAGGGCGTAGAGATGGTCGCTGAGGGCGGCGTAGACTTTGCCATCGTACACCGCCGGGGTGCTGGAGGAACCCCGTCCACTGGGTGAACCTGGAGTGGTGAATTTCCAAATCGTTTCTCCAGTGTCGGCATTCACCGAGAGGACGACATCGTCTGCCTGCTTCACCGTGGAGGGAATTGCCGCGATGATTTTCTGCGCGATCTCCGGAGCAAAACCCTGCTCATTGACCCATGCTTCCACTTCGGCCTGGTTCGCAAACTCGCGTTTTCCGATCGCCGTCAGCTTTTCAAAAACGACCAAGGGAATTGCCGCGCTGCCTTGTTTGAATCGACCAATCACCCAACTGCCGAGACTGAGCTGGGTTTTTTCATCGAGATTTTCCTTTACCCAGGCTTCGGCCCATTCATCAAGTGCGGCACCACGCAGCCGGCGGCTCAGGTTTTCCCGATCGGTTTCCATTTTGGCAACCACTGCCGGATCGATCCCGCCGGTGCCTCGATGTCCCAGATCACTCAGCGCGCGTCCGTCGATGCGTCGTGTCTCGGTGGGCACATCCCGATGCCAGACCACTGAGATGAAGACCTTGCCACCCGCCACCGCGACACTGCCGTGGCCGCCGTCGTGATCGCTGGGAATGGTCTCGCTTTCCCAGAGTTTTTTGGGCGCGTTTTCCTCAGTCAGTTCGGCCGGTAGCTTCGCATCTGAATCGGCCACTCCATTGCGAGATGGGCCGCGCCATTGGGGCCAGTCAGCCAGAGCGGCGTGGGCCGTGGACAGCAGCGAGAGCGTGAGGAAAAGGCGGAGTAATTTCATGGCGGAAAAACGAGTGCGCGGAATCCTAACACGAACCGTCGAGCGGGCAATGGGTGACCACAGACGCGATGGCGCTCACTCGGCTTTCTCCGGGAAAGGCAATCCCCAGCCCGATGCCTCGAAAGTCATTGGAGTCTTCAGCAGTTTTTGCCCCCAATAGACAAGAGTGAACTTTGGGCTGCTTTTGGGAAAGGCGTAGATGAGCAGCATCCGAGTGGCGTGGGGAGCCATGGGGATTTCCTGCGGTTTTTCAATGATCTCCTCGGTGCCTTTGAGAAAGGTGATATGGGGATCGCTGGCGTAGCTGACCATGGTCAATCCGTCGACGATCTCGATGTCGTCCGGGTCGAAATCTGGAGTGTGTCCCTGCACCGTCAGATCGATCGCCACCATGCGGGCGGGAATTTCCGAGGCGGGATTCGGCGAGAGAGTGCTGTAGCCGTCGTAGTACCAAGCCCCGTTGACTTTGACTGAGGCGTTGTTGAGTGCCTTTGCTTGACGGTCCGCCATCTGTGTCATCATCTGGTTGATGACCCGTGACTGCTCCTCCGGAGTCAGTTGACGGGTGGATGGTGATGAAGGCGTCGAGGCCGAGGTCGTGATCTGTCCGGTGGGCGGCAGCGTGACGGCATTGGTGGGAGCCGCTTGCGCAGGGGGCGGCGGGGAGACGATGGTCGTCCCATCACCCTCTGTGCTGGAGTCGCGATCGCCGCAGGAAGATAGAAAAAGCGAGATGGCCAGGAGGAACAAGGTGGCCGGGGTGGGGGATTTCATCGGGTGAAGGAAGGTGAATGTCATCGGATTCGGTCGGGGCAAGTCGTTGGAAAAGTGGGAGGGAGAGGAAAGAGGGTTGTGTCGACGAGTCAACCCTGTTGAATTGAAAAGGTATCGACTGCGATCCTACCGGCGTTATGCCTTTGGGGCAAGAACCGCGCACACTGCGACAAGGCATGCGAGGCACTCTTGTTTCCGGCGACTAGGATCGTGACGTCTCACTTTTGTTTTTCGTTCTCTCTAGCCTTTTGTCGATCCCATGGAAGTCCTGTTGCTGACCACGCTGTTCAGTGTCGTTTTTGCCGTCCTGTTCCTCACTCTCTTTCTTCGCGACCGTCAGGTCCGGCGATTTGGAGGAGTGGAAAGAGATGCGCTGATGCCATTGGACGATGGTGATGCGCCCCTGCCGGTTTCCGGGCAGACGAAGGAACCCACGCCAAAAGATCGCGATCAACCTCGCCACGAGGGATGCGGGTGCGGAGGGAAAGAAAACCATTCCGAGAAAAAGAAATCCTGCGAAGGGTGCCTGCGCGCACACTGATGTCGTAATTACAGAAAGTCATATAGTCATACAACGATGGAAACTGCTGCTGCCACTCAACCCAACAAGGGCCACACCCAAACGATCGAATTCGATGATCGGTCGGTGAGGGCTTTCATGATCGCCTCCATCTTTTGGGGGATCATCGGAATGACCGTCGGTGCCCTGATCGCCTTTCAGCTGAACTTCTGGCAAATGAACGGAAAGTGGCTGGAGATCGTCAGCGGAGGCTATTTCAAGACGGAAGGCATCAGCTTTCTCACCTTCGGTCGACTCCGTCCGCTGCATACCAATGCGGTGATCTTCGCCTTCGTGGGGAACATGATGTTTGCCGGTATCTACTACTCCACCCAGCGTCTCTGCAAATGCCGGATGGGCTCCGATTTGCTGAGTAAAATTCACTTTTGGGGATGGCAACTCATCATCGTCGCGGCAGCGATCACGCTTCCCGCCGGACTGACTCGCGGTCAGGAATACGCGGAACTGATCTGGCCCATCAATATCGCGGTCGCCCTGATCTGGGTGGTGTTTGCAATCAATTTTTTCATGACGCTGCACAAGCGCAACGAGCCCTCGCTTTACGTGGCTCTGTGGTTCTACATCGCGACCATCATCACCATCGCGATGCTCTACATCGTGAATCACCTCTCCGTTCCGACCAGTTGGACGCACAGCTATTCGGTCTTCGGTGGAGTTCAGAATGCGTTGGTTCAGTGGTGGTATGGGCACAATGCGGTGGCCTTCTTCCTGACCACCCCGATTCTCGGCATCATGTATTATTTCCTGCCGAAAGCGGCGGGCAGACCGGTTTACTCCTACCGCTTGTCGATCGTTCACTTCTGGTCGCTGGTGTTCCTTTATATCTGGGCCGGGCCGCATCATTTGCTCAACACGGCGCTGCC
>JAGROX010000199.1:0-7701 GCA_020440025.1 Verrucomicrobiia bacterium | reverse complement strand
TACGGGATGTCGACCTTCGAAGGACCGCTGCTCTCGATTCGGGCGGTCAGTGCCTTGGCGCACAACACGGACTGGATCATTGGTCACGTGCACAGTGGTGCCCTTGGATGGAACGGTTTCATGGCGGCCGGGATGTTCTACTGGCTGGCACCGAGACTCTGGCGCACCAAGCTCTGGTCGGTGAGCCTCGCCAACATCCATTTCTGGATCGGTACCATAGGTATTCTGCTTTATGTGGCCGCGATGTGGTTCTCGGGCATCATGCAGCAGCTCATGCTGAATACCCCGGATGTCTCGGGCACGGCGTTGAAATACGAGTTCATCACCACGGTGGACAAGATCGCTCCGTTCATGTTGTTCCGCGCTCTCGGAGGAACGCTCTACCTGACGGGAATGATCCTGATGGCGTTCAACATCTACAAGACTGCGAAATCGGGCAGCTTCGCCAATGAGACTCGCGAAGTCGCCATCGTGGGCCGCGACAAGAAAGACAACATGACCTGGGGCAAGGTCTTTCGCAACGATCCCATCGCCTACACGGCTTGGGGACTGGCCTTCGGTATCCTCTGGTTTTTCCTTCCGCCCTTCGCCGATCTCATGGCTCTGCTCATCTGTGGAGCGTTGGTCGTATTCGCGGTGCGGGCATTCAAGAGAAGCACCAACACCTGGTCTCAATGGTATGACCAACTCTCGGAAAACTATTTGCCCTTCACCGTGCTGGTTCTCGTCGCGGTCGCCATCGGCGGAGCCATCCAGATCATTCCCACGGCGACGCTGAACAGCGCCAACAGTGTGGAGGATCGGATTCAGGTTCTTTATACACCGCTGGAGCTTGCTGGTCGCGATATCTACGTCAGTGAAGGTTGCTACAACTGTCATTCGCAGATGGTTCGCACCTTGGTGCCCGATGTGATGCGTTATGGTGACTACTCGCGTCTGGGAGAATCGATCTACGATCATCCCTTCCAGTGGGGGTCGAAACGCACCGGGCCGGACTTGGCGAGGGAAGGGGGAAGACGTTCGGATCAGTGGCACTATCAGCACATGCTGGATCCCCGGATGAACAGTGGGTCGCGGATGCCGAGTTATTCCGTGCTCTACCGAGCCAAGACCGATATCATGTCATTGCCGAAGAAGATCTCGGTGCAACGCACCGTTGGCGTGCCTTATCCGCCCATGAGCGATGACGAGATCATCGACGCCGCCAAGAAGCAGGCTCAGGAGATCGCCCAAGGCTTGGTGGATACCGGCGAGGTCGTTTTGCGTGACGATGGCACTGAAGCGGAGACCAAATTGGAAGCCAAACAGTTGCTGGAACAACGCAAGATTGTTGCCATCATCGCCTATCTCCAGAAATTGGGAAAATACGATGACGTCGCGCCGAAACCGGTCGATCCCACCATCAATCCCATCATGCCGAGTCTGCCGGATGATTTCCGGAAATACACCCGGGAACCGATAGTGGCAGAGCCCGAACCCGTCACCGCTACGGTCATTCCCTGAGGCCATCAACACTCAAGCCAACGCGCCAAAATGTTCAAACGAATGATCCTCGAAGACTGGCAAAACTACGTGCCGTATTTTTCCACCGGAGTGGCCATCGCCATCTTCTTTGCCGGCATCATTTTCGCCCTGAGAATGAAGAAAGACAAAGTAGATCACATGGCCAACCTCCCTCTCGAAGATCCCCAAGACAACGCCAACTCAACTCACCATTGACCGACATGTCCGAACCAACACCAAAAGGAAAAGCCACCGACAGGCCCGGGGTGGTCCTGCGAGAGCACGTCTTTGACGGGATCGAGGAATATGATCAGAAACTGCCGAATTGGTGGTTGTTCACCCTTTACATCATGATCGTGTTTTTCGTGATCTACTGGTTCCTCTATTACCAAGTAGGCATGTTTGCGAGTGATGCCGAGCGGATCGACGCCAAGATCGCGGTGATTGATCAGAAGCGGGATGCCCAACTCCAGGAGATGCTGGCGACACTGGATGACAAGAGTCTCTGGGAGATGAGCCGAGATTCTGCGCGGGTTGAGGCAGGTCACGCCATTTTCGCCGGGAAATGTGTCGCTTGTCATGGTGAAGACCTTTCGGGGTACAATGCCGAGGGAGGTAAACTCGCTGGGCAGCCTCTGAATGATACCGAGTGGTTGTATGGAGGAAACCCCATGGATGTCTTTAACACCATCAGCAATGGGTCACCCAATCTGCTGAGCGGGATGATTCCTTGGAAAAACATGATGAGTCCCGCTGACGTTGCCAAAGTGACCGCCTTCGTGATGAGCCATCACAAGGAAGGCGAGGAGTGGACCAAGGGAACGCCGACTGCTCCTGTCGCCGCACCAGCCGAAGCGGCAGCACCAGCCGCGGCACCGGCAGAACCACCAAAACCATAGCCCCAGCTGAAAAGGTCAGTGCGGTGGCAGGGGTGGCACCACACTGATCCCAAAACGACTGAGGCCCTTCATCCACCCCAAACATCGTCTCCCTCTCATGGCCGCAAAATCTACGCCGAGAAAGCCCAATCTCGATTCCGTCACGACCATCAATGAGGATGGTTCGCACTACGCGCTTCATCCTGCCGATGTCCGCGGACGTTTCACCCGATGGCGCCGGATCGTGGGGTTTTTGCTCCTCGCGATCTATGTGAGCCTGCCGTGGATTCCGATCAATGGCCAGCCCGCTGTCTTTTTTGATCTCGCCGAGCGACGGTTTCATCTCCTCGGCCTGACCTTTGTCACCGAAGATCTCTGGATCGCTTTTTTCCTGCTTACTGGATTGGGATTTGGTCTTTTCTACGTCACCTCGCTGGCTGGTCGGCTCTGGTGCGGATGGACCTGTCCCTACACCGTGTTTCTGGAACACATCTATCGGCGCATCGAGCGCTGGATCGATGGCGATGCCACCGCACGGCGCAAGCTGGACGCGGCTCCCTGGGACAATGAGAAGATCGCCAAACGGGCGCTCAAGCACGGCTTGTTCCTCATCGTGTCGGCCCTCATCGCTCACATCTTTCTCTCCTACTTCGTCTCCCTCCCGCGGCTCTACGATTACATGCAGCAGTCGCCTCTGGCCAATGCCAAAGCCTTTGGCATCGTGACCTTCCTGACGCTGGCTCTCTATGGTTCCTTCGCCTTTTTTCGCGAGCAGTTCTGCATCATTCTATGTCCCTATGGACGCATCCAATCGGCCCTGACCGATGACAACACCATGGTCATCGGCTACGACGCCGCCCGAGGCGAGCCACGCGGCAAAGCGAGCGATCCGAACAACGGTGACTGCATCAACTGTTCCCGATGCGTCCAGGTCTGCCCGACCGGGATCGACATTCGCAATGGCCTGCAACTGGAGTGCATCGGTTGCGCTGCCTGTGTCGATGCCTGCGACGAGATCATGGAAAAGGTCGACCGACCCAAGGGGTTGGTGCGTTACGATTCCTACAACGGACTCCGCGGTGAGAAGACCAGGATCATTCGTCCTCGGGTCATCCTCTATACCCTGTTTCTCATCGTGGGTGCGCTGGTCGTTTTTTCCTTTGTCAGTGGATTGCACACCGCTGGAGTCGAGGTGACCCGCCTCGTGGGGCAACCCTACTACGTGGCCGATGATGGCGTGAGAAATCAGTTCGAACTGCGGATGTTCACCAAGCGCAACGAGGAGACCACCTTCACCGTCAAGGTGGTCGATGCCCCCGATGGACTCACTCTCAGCGGCCTCGAAGAAACGATCACCATTCCTCCTCAGAGCGAGGTGACCCGTCCGTTTTTCGCTCTGGTGCCGGTCGATAAATTCACGGGGAAATTCACCCTGAAACTCGAGGTCACCATCCAACCCGGTGACTACACCATCGACAACGAAGCTGCCTTCATCGGACCCAGTGTCTATCTGTTGCGCGAACAACTGGACGCCAAGAAGAAAGCCGCAGCCGAAAGCAAATGATCACGCGCCGACTTGACCCTCTTGGGTCTGGCATTCAACCCTCTATAGTCTCCCCACCTTTAGTCTCCCTCCCATCATGATAGCCTTCTTCCGTGATCGTCCCTGGATCTGGATCTACGTCGCCTTTCTCGTGCTCTTCGGCGCATGGACGACCCTCTTTACCATCGCCTACAAGAACCAGCCAGAGCAGATACCGCTGGGGCAAGCTGCGGAACAGTCCCAACCGGGAACCGAAAACCACTGAACCGAGGAACCCTTTCTTGAACGATGCCACCACACTCTGGGGTGCCTTTATCGCCGGTCTCGTGACCAGCGTGCACTGTGTTGGCATGTGCGGTCTGCTCACCTGCGGGCTCGGCATTGCCGGCGGCGCGAATCAGACGACTCAGGTGGCGGGTTATCATTCGGGACGCCTCTTTTCCTATACGCTGCTCGGCATCATCGCCGGGGCGGTCGGATACTTGCCGGTGACGAAACTGGCGGGCGGAGGCAATGCGGTTCCCTGGTTTCTCATCTTTTTTCTCGTGTTCCTCGGGCTCGGTTTGGAGCGTTTCCTGCCCGCGGTTCCTGGCGTTTCGCGATTGGTGAATCCCTTGCGTCAGCGTTTTGCCAAACTGTCTGGCACGCGAAAAGGCATTGCCGTCGGGGTGTTGACCCCACTGCTTCCCTGCGGGCCGTTGTGGGCCATGATCACCCTCGGCCTCGTCAGTGGTTCCCCGGTTCGCGGTGCAGAGTTGATGCTGGTATTTGGCCTCGGCACCGTGCCGCTCCTGTGGCTCATGCAATCCGGTGCCGCCTGGTGGCAGCGAAAACTGTCTCCGAAAACGATCCGCCGCGCCCAACGAGCCGTGGCTCTGGTCGCCGCGTTGGTTTTGGCCTGGCGATTCCGCGCGGGCCTGCCCTTTATTGATGGGCCAGCGGGATGTGGCTGCGAGGTCGTGGGATTGTGAGGCGTTTCTCCTGACGAGGACGGGATTCTTCGTTCCGTCGTGCTATCATGTCAGCCGTGGCTACCCAGACCGAGGCAAGCTGCCGTCACTGCGGCACCGAGTATCCCTTGCCCGCCCATTCCGAGGCGGACACGGGATTCTGTTGCGCGGGTTGCCAGTTCGTTTTCGGGCTGATCAACAGCGAGGGACTCGATCAATTCTACGATCTCCGTGGGGGCCAAACGCTGCAGCCGGTGAAGTCGCTGGCGTTTCAGCAACGTGACTACGATTGGCTCGCGGAGCAGGCGCGCGAGGCGGAAGCGGTGTGCGCGCAGTGCGAGGATCCGGCCAAGCTGACGCTGGATCTTCAGGGCATTTCCTGTGCCGCCTGTGTCTGGTTGATCGAGCGGATCTTTCGGCGGCATCCGGGCGGATTGCGGATCGTCGTCGATGCCCAGCTCGGCCAGATGCGAATCTGGTGGGAGCCGGGGAAATTCGATGCGCTGGCTTTCGCCCAAGAACTTCAGCATTTCGGTTATGCTGTCGGTCCGGCTTCGGAGGATGCCGCGCTGCGGGCGGCGCGATCCGAAAGTCGCAACCTCATGACTCGCGTCGGCGTGGTGGGCGGTCTGGCGCTGAATACGATGGCGTTCACGGTCCCGCGTTACCTCGGGATGGAGGAGACCTTTTTCCTCGCCAGACTCTTTGAACTGATCTCACTCGCCTCGGCGAGCCTCGCGCTGTTGGTGGGAGGTGGCTACTTTTTCCGGCGCGCCTGGCGGGCATTGACGATCGGGGCGCTGCACATGGATCTGCCGATCTCCATCGGCTTGATCGCTGCTTACCTGGGATCGCTGATCGGTTGGATGGGGCGCATCGAATCCCTCATGTATTTCGACTTTGTCGCGACCTTCGCTTTTCTCATGCTGGGTGGCCGATGGCTGCAACAGGCGGCGGTCGAAAGAAACCGGGCGGCTCTGTTGTCGGACACGGATCGACGGCGCGAAGTCCTGCGAATCGGGGCGGGGGAGACAGAGGAGATCGTGTCCGCTTCCGATCTTGCTGTCGGCGATCGTTTTCGAGTGAAACCCGGTGAAACGCTTCCGGTGGCAGCGATTCTCGATGGCGACGTGGGCGCGGAATTCAGTCTCGAATGGATCAATGGCGAACCCGAACCAAGAGCCGTGTCGCCCGGTGCGGAAATTCCCGCCGGAGCCGTCAATGTCGGACGTGGTGCGATCGAGGTGACGGCTCGCGAGGCATTTGCGGATTCCCTGCTGACGCGCTTGCTGGAAGTGAGCGAGCGCGCGGGCCATGGTGGCGACGAGGGGGCGGAGACCGGGCGAGATTTTGGTCGCGTGTTGCGGGCCTATCTGGTCGCGGTGTTGGTGATCGCCTTTCTCGGCGGGGCCGGATGGCTGTCTCTCGGTGGAGAGTGGCCGAAAGCCTTGCAGGTGTTGATCTCAGTATTGGTGGTTTCCTGTCCCTGCGCCTTGGGCGTGGCGCTGCCGTTGATGGATGATCTCATCGTGGCCAGGTTGCGGCGCTCGGGACTTTTCATTCAGAGCGGCGGACTCTGGGCGCGGCTCAAACAGGTGCGACAGATCGTTTTCGACAAAACCGGCACCCTGACGCGAGAGGCCCCGCGATTGATCAATCCGGAAGTGATCACCGCACTTGATCCCGAGGCGCGAGGAGTCCTCTTCGACCTCGTGCAGGACAGCCGTCATCCGGTTGGTCGAGCGATTCGCGAGGCACTGATCGGAGGTCGATCGGGCAGGGGAGAGCGAACGGAGTCACCGGAAGGTATCGAAGAAACCGTCGCCCAAGGCGTTGGTTGGATCGATCCCGCCAGCGGTGTCGAGTGGAGTTTCGGAAAGCCGGGATGGAAGGCCGATTCACCGGACTCGCAGGCGAGCACCGTGTTTTCCCGGGATGGAAAATGCCTCGCCGCGTTTCAGTTTGAGGAAGCACTGCGAGACGATGCCGTTGCCGAAGTGACAGCATTGCAGGCGCGGGGCTATCGACTTGCCGTGCTCAGTGGCGATGCCTCCGAACGCGTTCAACGGATCGCGGCCGAATTGGGATTGTCACCGGATCTCGCCATCAGTGGTGCCAGTCCTCAGGACAAAGCCGATTGGTTGCTGGCCCACGATCCCGAGCAGACCCTCTACGTCGGCGACGGTGCCAATGATAGCCTCGCCTTCGAGGCCGCGGCCTGCCGGGGAACGCCCGCCATCGGCAGTGGCGTGCTGGAGCGCCAAAGCGATTTCTATTTTCTCGGCCAAGGGCTGCATGCCATTCGGCGATTGCTCGATACCGCCCGCACTCGCCGCCTCACTGCCGCCCGCATTCTGACCGCGGCCATTGCCTACAACGTCGCCGTCGTCGCCGTGGCCCTGGCCGGACTGATGAATCCGCTCCTCGCCGCAGTGCTCATGCCGCTTAGTTCGGTCGCCACTCTTGCCATCGCCGCGACCGCCGGGAGAAAGTGAGCGCCAAGAACCAACATCCACCCCCTCAAACAACTATTGCTCTGTTTTCCGTAACTCAGGCTGGGCAGAGATTGGTCTCTTGGCCTAAAGTCCCACGCAATGGGTGCCCTTTTGACATTGATCGTTATCGTGACGGTTTCGTTGGTGATCGTGAGAGTCGGTTCGACCGCACTCATGATGACGGGACTGAGCTGGGATACCGCCAGCTTCCAGAGTTACTCGGCCTTTTTCGGGGTGGGTTTTACGACCAAAGAAGCCGAACTCGTGGTCGATCATCCCATCCGTCGTCGCATCATTCGGGATCTCATCCTCGCGGGAAATGTGGGGCTCAC
>JAGROX010000198.1:2461-13905 GCA_020440025.1 Verrucomicrobiia bacterium | reverse complement strand
AGGTTCCCCGATCGGTGACCGAGAATTCCGAGGCGCGGTGGGTCAGGTTGCTGGTGGCGATAAGGCCGCCTTTGGCGATGGGGACCATGGCTTCGCCGACGAGGACGCCATACATGGTCGCCAGATCTCCGGGAGCGAAGTCACGCAGGGCGAACTTTTGCTTGGCCGGAATGCTCTCGGTCAGCGTGTAGTCGGTGCCGTTGACGGAGACCGTGGTGCCGGCATCGAGAGGAGAGAGGGCGACGGCGAGGTCGTCGCGAGGGTCGAGGGTAATGGCGGTGATCATCGGCTAGGCCACGACCATAGCGAACCGGGATAAACAAGCAAGTCGCGCAGGACTGTCGGCGCGGTTCGGTATCCTGCCTTCTGCTCAATGGCTGACTCCTGTCACCATCATGCCGACGTAAATCACTCCCGCGATCAGCGCCGCGAGGAGTAGCAAAAATCCGGCGAATCTGACAAGGTCGGCAAACATCTGACGAGAGCTGAGAGGGGTGAGAGAGGCCGCCGGTGAAAGATCTTTCAGGGACAGGGCGGGGGAGGAGTCGGCTCCGGATTCGGGCAACTGGCAGCTCAAACGGAAATGAGCTTCCGGTGCCGGGGATGAAGGCTTGCGGTTTCTCCGAAAGCTCGTGAACCCACCGCGAGTCTCGTCTTTTGGGAATCGCACTCGACTCTCGTCGACCGAGTTCCGTTTGTTGGAAGTGTCCTGAGAGAGGCTGGAGATGATGCCATTGATGACCTGAACCGCTTCCGTTTTGACCGGGGTGTCCTGTTTCTTTTTCTCCAAAGTAGCGATGGCGCGAAGGAGCTCCTGGCAATGCTGATGTTCGGCAGATTGGAGGTCCGAGGTCGCCGGGGAACTGGCGTTTTCGCTTCCAAATCGGGAATTTCTGGGGATCGAGAAATGAAGGCGGTTCATCGCGGGGAAGGGTGTGAGGAGCTGGACGACCTTGGTTCGAGGTTCACCCCGAGGTCACTCAGAGTTACGATTATGGACGTTCAGGAGTATAAAAAATTTAATACAGAATGTCAAAATTTTTGGATGGTAGAACTAATTTTTCTGGAAATTGTGCTTAAGCTCCTTACTTCGAGGAAGAAGCAGGGCATGTTTTGCCGGAAAAGTGCAGAGGGCGGCCTGTATCCCGGCGAGAACGTGGCCATTCGAGCGAGAGGGGCGCTTGCCCGTCCGCCCGGGGAAGGATCAGGCGTCCGATGGATCGTCCGCGAGCGACGAACGATGCGGCATGGGACCGGTATCTGAGAGGGAATCCAGCAGGCTGGTTTCTTTGGCACCGGTTCTCGGCTTCAGAATGCCACGGGTCTCCTCGATGCCATCCCGATAGGCGGGAGATTCCTCCATCAACTGACGGTGAATGCCACGCAGGGCATACTGGGGGATATTGGGATAGATGTGATGGATGAGATGAAAATCATTTCCATATCCCAGCACCGCCCACCGGGTAAACGGATCGGCGTGAATGATTCGGGAGTTGTCGAGAGGCCCCTGGCCCGCATTGGCATGCTGGTAGACTTCGCGCAGCAGCATCAGATAGGGAAAGACGTAGATCAGAGGAACGATCCAGAGGATGAGAAAGGCGGCGGTGGGATCCCAGCCCGTGACCTGACGAATCACGGCGAGGCTAGAGAACAGGAGGGTGTAGCAGGTGATCCGAAGCAGCGCGGCCTGCTTGATGGGAATGCTGAGCCGGGCGCCCTGAAAGAAGGCTGACTCGGGAAGGATTTTCCAAACTACCACGGCGACGACGTAGAGCCCCGCGACCAGTGGCCAGAGTAGCGTCGGGCCGAAGGGAAACACCAAGCGAAGGATCAAGCAAAGGGCGACCAGATAAGCGATTCCCAGAATGGTGGCGCGAACTCGGACCAGCTTGGAGTGTTTTCCTGCCTGCCGCTCTTCGTCAGTGGCATCACGGACCGGGACCGGAGACATGCCCGAGCCGATGGTGATGACGTCCAAGAGGTCGAGAAGATTGGCGAAGACAAAGGGCGGCCAGAAGAACTTAAGGTAGTAGTGATAGATGAACGAGGGCTTCGGCATGGGGAATTTGGCATAGAGCCTTTCCGCTTTCCCATTGCCGAGATTCGGGTCTTGATCGGGATCGTTGGGGTAAAGATGATGGCGGAGATGTTTCGCCCGGTACTGAAGCAGCGAGCCGAACACCGGATAGAAGCAGAGCAATTCCGCGAGGACGTCGTTCCATTTTCGATTCGGAACCAGCAGGTTGTGGGAGGCTTCATGCCCCATCAGGCCGATGCGGTGGGTGACGCAGCCGTTGATAATGACCGCGGCGCCCCAGACGGGCAGATGCCACCACCAGCTCAGGCCCCAATCCTGATAGCGGAAATGGAACCAGAGGGCGAGCCCGGTCGCGATCGCTGCCACCACGTAATCGAGCGCAAGGAAAACCAGATTGTTCCAAGTCCGCACCGTGGACCAGGCGCGGATGGATGATGAATCAAGGAGCTTGGAGCTTGCCTGCGACATGAAAAAACTTGGGGAATCTTCGTTCCTCTTTCGATTGAAGCGAGGAATCCTGATTGAGCAACCTACTCTGACACCATACGTCGAACATTGAAAACCCGACGCGTGGACTCGGTTGTCATTTCGTCCGCAAATCCTGCCTCGAGGGGCAAGGTCGATCAATCCGTCACCGTCACGTCATCGGGTGGGGCAATCGGGTAGCCCCAGTGCTCAAATGAGAAACGCCATCGTTCCTGGATCTCCTCCACGTGAGCTCGCGACATCCGATGTTCGTTGGGCTGGTAGTTTTTGATCGTTTCAACGTAGCGGCCGATGTGATCCAGCGCGGTTTCCCGATGTTGAATCCCGAATGCGTCGTAGATCCGGCCGATTTCGCCCAGCGGATCCTCGGTGATTTTTTCGTAGCTGGTTTCAAACAGATTGCTCTCCGGGATCGTTTCGCGATCGCGGAGATAGCGTTGCATCAGGTTGGCATAGGTATTGATCGTAAAGCGATGAGTATCCACCTCGCGGAAATCCTGCCATGCGAAGGCATTGTAGAGACGGGGGAATTTGCCGATGCTGCTCCGATAGACCGGATAAGGATTGCGAACGATGTGGATGAATTTCGCATCCGGGAACATCTTGCGAATCATCGGAATCCGCGTGGTCGACGGGGGATTTTTGAAGAGCAGGCGTTTGCCGCCTTCCACGAAGCTGAGTTTTCTGACCAGGAACTCGTATGCCTCTTCGAACGCTTTCCGATCCTTGTCCGAAACGCCGTCAAAAAACAGGGCGCGTTTTGCATACTCATCGGTTTCCTGGGGGAAGTAGTAGATGTTGTAGTAGCCGATCGGGTTCAGGTTTCCGAGCGCCATTTCTTCCTCCTGCGGTTCGTCGAGTGACAACTTCACATTGTCATAGCCGCGTGTCTCGGGTAGCACGCTATCGATGATTCGGCGTCCCAACTCGACCTTCTTGCCGATCATGTCCCAAGGCATGGCCGTCTGACCGAAATCGATGTAGCCGAATTGGGGATCGCGGCTGAGGAGGTTATGAAGATGCGTGGTGCCGCTCCGCCAGTGCCCGACGAGAAAAATCGGGGGCTCTTTCAACTCGTGCCGCCGAATGGCATTGCCCCAACGCAAGTGCTCCAGCGTCGACGAAGGGGCCCGCAGAATCTGCGCCGCCCAGGCCAGGATACGCTGCTTGCGGGAGCGGCCTGTGTAGTTTCCCTGCCGGAAATAGTTGGCGAGAAAGGTGCGGAAATTCGCCCCGGCGATGGGATGCAGTCCGGGACCAGGCTCTTTCCAGGCGCGTTCAATGGTCCAGCGGTGCGATTTCTTGGGAGGCTCGGAGGCGGATTCAGTCATGAATTGGGCGCGCACCCTAAGCTGAATGACCGGGGGATGCGAGCGCTTTCCAGTTCCGTCGGGAAGCGCCGGACAGGGGCTTGAAGCATTGTGATAGATCGCCCCGAATGAGGCCGAGAGGATCACTCCCTGAGTTTCACATCATTCTCGCGCCATTTGGTCTTTGCCAAGCCCCGGTTCAGCGATAGATTTTGCCTCCCGGTTGTCGGGTTCCTCAGACATGTTTCGCTCGCTTGCCAGTTCCCTCATCACGCTTTTCATCGTCATTTTGGCGGGATTGCTTCTTCTGTTCATTACCAAAGGTAGTGCTGACCTGAGTTTCAAACGGGTGGCGATGGCGGAGGATCGACCGACCAAAGAGGTACTGAACGAGTATATCGTCGCCAACACCGTCAAACCCGAGTCGGTTGATGTTCCCGACACCGACATGACGAAAGAAGAGCCCGAGGTCATGGCGGGTGGTGGTCCCAAAGTCGTTCTCTGGATCAGCATTCCGGGTTTTCGCGGAGATTATATCGAAAATTCCGATACCCCGTTCTTTGACCGCATGATTCAGGAGGGCGCGTCGACCACCAAGCTGCGCCCCAACTTTCCCTGTCTCGATTTCCCGGCTCATGCCAGTCTCGCCACTGGCACCCTGGTGGACAAGCACGGCATTCCCTTGGATCGGTTTCGCATCGAATCTGGCGAGTTCGTGGATCATCCTCTCGATCAGTCACTGCTGCTGACCGAGCCGATTTGGACCACTGCCACCCGTCAGGGCATTCGGACGCTGGTTCACGACTGGCCCCTGTCACAAAAGCAGGGGGAAAATGCGACCGCCTACTCGCTGCCGAGTTATGATCCCGCTCTGACCGATCAACAGCGCCTCGATGCGCTCTGGAACGCGTGGAGCAATGACAAGGACGAGAACAAACTGCGTCTCCTCATGATTCGGCTCAATGGCATCTTCGAAGCGGGCATGAAGAACGGTCCGCGTGAGACGGGGACCTACAAGGCGGTGAGTGAACTCGACGGTATTTTGGCAGAGTTTTTCAAAAAGGTGGAAGAGAACTGGGCAACGCTGGCTCCGAAAAACGGAGCGTTGTCTGTGGTGATCACCACCGATCACGGGTTGGTTGATCTCGACAAGAACATCAACCTTCCGCAACTCCTCGGTCCGGACCTCATGAAAAACCTGGAAGTGACCGCTCACGACGCGGTCGGTCACCTCTTTTTCAAAGACCTTCCCGAGAATGCCGCCCAGGCCAAGATCGTTACCGACAATCTTGATGGCGAGTTGAAAAAGCGCATCTATTTCCGGACCCTGACTCAGGATGAGTTGCCGGCCGACTGGGCTTACCATGCCCAGGGGCGCATGGGGGATCGTGTCCTCGTTCTCAAAAACGGCTACGCTTTCACCGATGCCACCGCCAAGGAACCGGTGTTCGAGCCGGGCGAGGGACCGGGACTCTTCGGAGGATTCGGCTATCCGGTGGAAACGTCGGTGCGGATGTCTGGCGAGAGCATTATCTGGGGCCTGCCATCGTCTCCTGCCAGCGGCGATCTCGGTGAGATCAACTTCCAGAAATACCACGCCACCGTCTGCAAACTGTTGGGCATCCAGCCCGCCGAGGGCGCGGTAACGGAGACGCTGCCGGTGGAATAAGACTTTCCCCGTCTTTTCAGGCGAGTGATTCGCCGAGGCTCAGTTCTCTTTCTTGTCTTCCTTCGGGTCGTCGGTATCCGTTTTTCTCGGATAGAGCGCCTCTTCCGGCTTTACCATGCCGTTGGCGATCAGTTTTTCCTGTTCGCTTTCCGGATAGGTGCCGCTGACGAAGCGTCCGTGGTCAAAGATCGCGTCCCACATCAGAATTCCGCCGGGGGCGTAGTCGATGATGTGACCATCCCAGAGTAACTCGCCGACAAAGTTTCCGGACCATCGAGGGCTACCATCCTCGAACCAGGTTTTGTGAGGGCCGATGGCGTGACCGTCCACGAACATGGCGTCGGTCTTCGGGTTGCCGTTTTCAAACCACTCGCGATGGCGAACCTTGCTCCCGTTCTCATAGTCAAAGTTTCTCCTCAGGGTGCCATCCTCCCAAAACTTGAGTTCGGGGCCGTGGAGCTTTCCTTTTTGATAGTAGCAGAAATAGCGAAGGTTCCAGTCACGATCCCTTTGGGTGACCGCACCAGTGAAGGGCTGCTCTTCGTTGAGTCGTCGAGTTAATCCATCTTCACCTACCACGAGTTCTTTGGGGTGAGTGAACTCATCGCGATCAATCTTAACGCTCTCAGTTTTCGGCGTCGGATCATCACAGGCCACGGTCATCACCACGGCCGTGAGGGCGGACATCTTGAGAAAGGTGGAGAGGGAAACAGGGAGGGGCATGTGCGCATTCTCTCCGATCCAACTCTTTCTGCAAGGCAGTCTTTCTGATCGCGCCTCGAGGAGCGGATCCCGTGCCCGGCAGGGTTGCAATCGCATGGGGCTCGTGGTAGCAACCCTCTGATGATACGAAAATGGTTCGGTGCCCTTTCCGGAAAGAAGTCTGAGGAGAATCTGTCTCCCCCTGACTTCAGGGACCTTTACCTGGCCTATTTGAAGCAGTCTGCGCCCGAGATTTCTTGGGAAATCAAAGACGAACTCGAAATCACCGTCACTCTCGGCGACACCGGTTCTCATTCGGTATTTCTGGACAATGCCTACCACCAGTATCTGGCTGACCCGGGCAGTCGTGACGAAACTCTGGAACTCTACATCTCTTCGTTTCTGGAAGTCATCGCGCAGAAAGAGGCGCCGGTCGATCCCCGTCGAATCGTCCCGGTGATCAAGGACCGCGGCTGGCTCGAAGAGATTCAGGCGGGCCTTGAGGAACGTGATGACGATGCCAAACCTTTGCCGGAATATCTGAGCGATCCCTACAACTCGGAATTGGCCATTTTCTTCGCCGAGGACAGCCCGCGGAACATCCGCTACCTCACCGTCGATGCCTTTGCTGAATTGAATCCGGCACTCGATCGAGAAACTCTCCTCGATTTCGCGGTATCCAATTTGAAACAACTGCTGCCGGAGATTGAAATCACCGGTGGCGACGGCATCTACCTCATCACCGCCGGTGGCGATTACGAAGCGAGTCTCTTGTTGGTCGACTCCATTTGGGACAAGGCATCAATGCCGGTGGAGGGGGATTTTGTCGCGGCCACGCCGACTCGGGATCTGCTCATCGTCACTGGAACCGGACATGTCGGAGCCATCGAAAGATTGCGGGAAATGGCCAGTGATGGGGCGGCACAGTTCTCCTACCGACTGACTCCGGTGCTGTTCGTGAGAAAGAACGGCAAGTTCGAGGTTTTCGAAGGTTAAGAAAACTTAGCATTTTATCCTTGTTAAGGACCAAGAACAGGGGAATCATCGACGTTTCGAAATTCGGTGCCTTTCCGCCTTCGAGGGCGTATTGTATCCAACGCTTTTTCCTTCCAAACGAAACGCCTGCTCTTTGCCATGAGTGATGCCATCGCCAATCGAACCCTGGATCTCGCCTGCACCGTTGGATCGGTAGCCGACGCTATTGAAGCTCTCGAAGACGGAGCCGACATCAACTACGGCGGTGGAGCACCGCTGTTTTCGGCGATCTTCAATCGCAATATCGAGGTCATCCGCATGTTGATCGAGCGAGACGCCGACTTGTCCGCCTTCATTCCTCCGGCTAAACGGGCCGCGTTTGACTCGACGGACGCGATCATCGAGATGCTAATGACTTGCGCGCCACCGGATCCGAAAGCGATCGATCCCGGTATCATGGGAGAGCTCGATGCCACCATTCGCAAGGGCGGCCTCGGCAAGCCTGTTCTCGAAGGGGACTGGGAGGGCATGGTGAACTACGTCGAGAAGCTCGAGAGAATCGGGTTACCGGAACTTGCCGACTGCGTGGCGGAATTTGTCGAGATGTTCCTCGATGCCAAATCCTGGGGCGACGCCATCCTTTTTGAAGCGGTCAAGAAGGGCAAGAAAAAGATCGCACCTCTGACTGAGCGCTACCTCGCTGTGGAAATCGACAGTATCGAAACGCTCGCCCGCGCCTTTCTGGACAGTGAAAACGGAATTTCCAGCGACGAGTCGGAACCCGATACCTCGGTGGTGGAAGACGCGATTTCGTCGGAATTGGAAGAGGGCGAATCCGACGACATGACAGCCATCGCCAGCTGATCTACGAAAGGCCTCAGCGCTCCTGATAGCGTTGCGCGATGGGAAACCGGCGGCCCATGCCGAAGGCCTTGGTGGTCACCCGAATCCCCGGCGCGGCCTGTTGGCGCTTCCATTCGTTGATGTCGACCGCTCTGGCGACCCAGCGGACAATGTCCTCCTCGTAACCGTCGGCGATGATCTCGTTGGTGCTCCAGTGGCGTTCCACGTAGCGTTCGAGAATGGCATCGAGAATTTCGTAAGGCGGCAGCGAATCCTGATCCTTTTGATCGGGGCGCAGTTCGGCGCTCGGCGGTTTGTCGATGGTGTTCCACGGAATGATCTCGCGTTCACGGTTTACCCAACGGGAAACTTCGTAGACCCGGATCTTGGGAAGGTCGCTGATCACCGCCAGTCCGCCGCACATATCGCCATAGATGGTGCAGTAGCCGACCGCGAGTTCGCTCTTGTTGCCCGTGGTCAGGAGAAGGTTGCCCATCTTGTTGGACGTCGACATCAGTAGCAGCCCGCGAATGCGCGCCTGCATGTTTTCCTCAGTCACGTCCTCAGGACGTCCGTCAAAAATCGGGCGCAGTTCCGTTTTGACCGACTCGAAGATATTCTGAATAGGCACCTGATGACAGGTGATCCCGAGATGCTTCGCCAGCGCCAGGGAATCCGCCACACTGCCTTCGCTGGAGAACTCGGTCGGCATGGTGATACCCGTCACGTTCTCCGGTCCCAATGCGTGCGCCGCCACCGCAGCGGTGAGGGCGGAGTCGATCCCGCCGCTCAGGCCGATGACCGCCGTCTTGAAGCCACATTTCCCGAGGTAGTCGCGGACCCCCAATGACAGGGCTTCGAAAATTTCTTCCTCTTCGCAGGCTTCCCACGCGTCCTCGCCGTTGGCAGGCGCGTCCATGTTCACGACGCGAGTTTCCTCGCGGAATCCCGCCATCTTCGCGAGTGGTTCGCCGTGGGCATCGACGACCACGGAGTGTCCATCGAACACCAGTTGATCGTTGCCGCCGACGGCATTGCAATAAACCACCGGGCAGCGGGTGCGACGGGCCACGTCTGCCAGCATGGTCAGACGCTCTGCCGGTTTCCCCGCATGAAAAGGCGAGGCGCTGAGGTTGACGATGATTTCCGCCCCGGCGGCGGCGAGGGCGGACGGCGGATTTTTCACATAGAGCTTCGCGGGCAGGTAAGCCTCGGTCCAGATGTCCTCGCAGATGGTCACCCCAATGAGATGACCACCGATTTCAAAAAGTCCGACCCCATCCGACGGCTGAAAGTAGCGCGCTTCATCAAACACATCGTAAGTCGGCAGCAGGCACTTCTGAAAACGGTGCTCGATCCGATGATCGCGAATCAAAGACGCCGCGTTGATGTGTCGCGGACCGGTCTCGGCGTCCGAGAGATCCACATGACCGACCAAAAGCGGGACGCTACCGACTTCGGCGGCCAACTCGGCCAGAATCTCGTGGGTGCGGGGAACGAATCGCGAGCGGTAGATCAGATCGCGAGGCGGATACCCGCACGTCGCCAGTTCCGGCGTGATGACGAGATCGGCGCCTTCCTCCACACATTGACGGTAACCCGCCAGGATCTTCGCGGCATTCCCGGCGAAGTCGCCGATGATCGGATTGATTTGGCAGAGGCCGATTTTCATGGGGAAAAGGGGGCAGTTGGGTCGTTGGCGAACTTTACGATTTCATCCGCAAACGGGCCGCGAAGGCTCCGTCAAAACCATCGCGCCACGGCAGCGAGTCCGCCGTTTCTTCGAGTTCGAGTTTTTGCGGATGACGACTGAGCAACAGGTCGACCACGTCCTGGTTTTCTTCCTTTTCCAGTGAGCAGGTGCTGTAGACGAGGCGTCCGCCCGGCTTGAGCAGCGGCAGGCAGGCCTCGGTGATGGCGAGTTGGGTTCGCTGCATCGCGATGAACTCCGTGGGGTGGAGACGCCAGCGCACGTCGACCCGACGCCGAATGACGCCGCTGTTGGAGCAGGGGACATCCACGAGAATGGCGTCGAATTTCTCCATCTCGGCGAGCCGCGCCTTGGGCGGACGTTGCCAGTCGATCACGTCGGTCTCGATTCCCGTCAGCCCGAGTCGGCGAATATTTTGCTTCACCAAATCCAGTCGCGCCGCCGACGCATCCACCGCCAGCATCCGGCCCGAGCCGTGCATGCGGTCGAACATCAGCGCCGTCTTGCCTCCCGGAGCCGCGCAGGCATCCAGCACCGATTCGCCGCGTTTCGGATTCATAAGCCCGCAAGCCACCGACGTGCTCGGATCCTGAATGTAGATGATTCCCGCTTCCAACCACTCCTGCGGCGGCGCGCCGCCGATCAGTTCGAAAAATCCTGATTTCCCCTTCACCTTGGCCGCGATCTTCGGCGCGTCGGTCAGGATTTGCTCGGAGTCCGCGCCATCCGGGGCCAGTCGATTGGCACGCATGAAAACCTTCGACGGTTCGTTGTTCCAAATACAAAGCTGGCGGGTCGCCTCTTCACCGAAGGCTTCGGTCCAGCGTTTCACCAGAAATTCCGGATGCGACTGAGCGATCGCCAGTGGCCAGGTTTCCGCAAGGGCCTCCAGTTCCTTCTGCTGACGCTGGGCATTGCGCAGAATGCCGTTCACCACCGGGCGCATCCCCCGCGCCAGCGACACCGTCTCGTTCACCGCCGCGTGCGGGGCGATATCGGTGTGGAAAAGCTGATAGATCCCCAGCCGGAGCACGCAGCGATTCTCGTGATTCATCTTCCCGCGCTTCAGCTCATCGATGATGGCATCGAGACGGCTCAGGTGGCGGAGGACACCGTAGAAAAGCGTCTGCGCGAGCCCGTGATCGGGGCCCTGCAGGCGATAGCGATGGCTCAGAGCGCCGAGGATTTCGTCGGCGTGCTTTGACCCGTTCTCCCAGGTTCGCAGGGCGTCGAGAGCGATCTGTCGCGGGTTCGGTTTAGACATGGCCGCCAGTTTGCCACCGATTTCCCCGCTTTCCAGTTCATCCGTGAGGAGAAAATCGGGGAATCGGCAGAAAGTGAGGCCCTTGCGTCTCCCCGGTAGGCGCTCGAGTCGCCGCCGATGCCTGCGGTGGGGTGCCAGCCGTCAGACCAAAGAGGGTATGAACGGCGACTCAACCCTGTTAGATCGGGCTCGAGAGCTCGTCGTCAAAATAGCAATCGACCGCGTCCCGAACCATCGCGCGCAGTTCGTCGATGGATTCAGCCTGAGTCGAAATCCCGAATCCGAGGGCGCTGGCACAGTAACCTCCTTCTTCGGCGTCCGTGACCTCAAAAATGATCTCGCTGCTCATGGGGGGAAAAATGCCCGATTGAAGCGATGCTGTCAAAGCTTCGGAATGAACCAATCACCAGATCAGGTTTCCTGTGCTGTCCCGTAGGGACAACTCA
>JAGROX010000198.1:0-2408 GCA_020440025.1 Verrucomicrobiia bacterium | reverse complement strand
CATCGGGACAGTTCAAGGAGATCGATCACCGATCGAATCCCATCGCGTTCCGGCGGGTGAAGTGTCCCGATGGGACACCCGGATGCTTCGCCGATGAAACCCCAGCCCTAAAGGACTGGGCTACCAATGAAACGTCCCGATAGGACGGGACATGGCAAGGGTGCTGTCAAAGCTTGGGAATGAACCGGTCGTCAGATCAGGATTCTCGTGCTGTCCTTCACGGACAATTATCAGGATTCTTGTGCTGTCCCGTAGGGACAACTCATTGGTAGCCCGGTCCTTCAGGGCCGGGGATGGACGGATGCACCGATCTGGCTGTCCCATCGGGACAGTTCAAGGAGATCGACCACCGATCGAATCACATCGCATTCCGGCGGGTGAAGTGTCCCGATGGGACACCTGGATGCTCCGCCAATGAAATCCCAGCCCTAAAGGACTGGGCTACCAATGAAACGTCCCGATGGGACGGGCACCGAGGAAATGCGCCAATTTCGGGCGGGATACATCAGTCCCGGAGGGACGCCACAATGGTAGCCGGTGGTGACGCGAGTGAGCGCCAAGCGAACGAACAAACCACCGGATATCGGCCGATTGTCCGGAAAATCCCGGAGGGACGGCACAACCGGTGAACCGACCATTCAGGCCTTGTATCGCCCCTTCCGGGGCTCGTGAACTTCTCGGATACCCATCCGGTGGTTTGCTCGCCTGGCGCTCGCTTCACCACCGGCTACCGTTGTGCCGTGCCTCTGGCACTTTGCAATGGGGCGACCGAGGACACGAAAGGATAATCGCCTCTCATGACTCGGCGGGTCACCGGTGCTTTGCTTTACCTGAGAGGTGAACGGATGAACAAACCGTCCCTTAACCCTCCTGACTCGGCGCGCCGCGGCCGATGCCGTGGTATTCGAAGCCGAGGGCACGCATCGTTTTGGGGTCGAGGAGATTGCGACCGTCGAAAATGAGGGGCGCGAGCATCTTCTCTTTCACCTTGCTGAAATCTGCCTGGGCAAACTCGGGCCACTCGGTGGCGATGAGGAGGGCTTCGGCGCCGTCGCAGGCGTCGAGCGGGTCTTCCACCAGGGTGATCTTGTCGCCGAGCGGCAGGTCGCGGACGCGGTCCATGCCTTTGGGATCGTAGGCGCGGACTTCGGCGCCCTCGGCAACGAGGCGTTCCACCAGATCCAGGGCGACGGAGCAACGGATGTCGTCGGTGTTCTGTTTGAAGGCCAGGCCCCAGACCGCGATCTTCTTGTCTTCCAGCACCCACAGCTTTTCGCGCAGGCGTTTCAGGAAACGCTCCAGCTGATCCTTGTTGATGCGTTCGACCTCTTTCAGCAGGGTGAAAGGCACCCCCAGTTCGTCACTGATGGCGATGAAGGCGGCGATGTCTTTGGGAAAACAGGAGCCGCCGTAGCCGAGACCGGCGTTGAGGAACTGACGACCGATGCGTTTGTCCATCCCGATGCCTTCGGCGACCATCTCCACATCCGCACCACTGGCGTCGCAGATGGCGGACACGGCGTTGATGTAGGAAATCTTCAGGGCGAGGAAACTGTTGGCGGCGTGCTTGATCAACTCGGCGCTGGCGATGTCGGTCACGAGGACGCGGGAGCGGAAAGGCTCGTAGACCTTTTGCATCAGGGACATGGCCCGGTCGCTGTTGGCGCCGATGACGATGCGGTCGGGCTTCATCAGGTCTTCCACTGCGGAACCTTCGCGGAGGAACTCCGGATTGCTGACCACGTCGAATTCGGCGTCGGGCGCGTAGCGCTTGATGGTTTCGGCCACCTTCTCGCCGGTTTTCACGGGGACGGTGGATTTGTCGACGATCACTTTGTAGCTGGTGATGGCCGGGGCGATCTCGCGGGCGACGCGTTCGATGAATTTCAGGTCGACCGAACCATCGGGATTCGGCGGGGTGGGCACGGCGATGAAGACGACGTCACCGTGGTCGACGCCTTCGGGGGTGTCGGTGGTGAATTTCAGGCGACCGGCGGCGACGTTCTTGGCGACCATCTCGGCCAGGCCGGGTTCGTAGATGGGAATTTCGCCCGCCAGCAGGGTTTCGATCTTTTTCGGGTCATTGTCGACGCACATCACTTCGTGTCCGACTTCGGCGAAACAGGCGCCCGTGGTGAGTCCGACGTAGCCGGAGCCGATGATGGTGAGTTTCATGACGAGGGAAGGGATGCAGTCTGAGGTGGAAAAAAACAGCTGTCTCCGGGCAAAAACACAGGCCCCGGGAACCGGCGCTCTCTAAACCGGGTTTGGGGCGCTTTCCAGTGAATTCCTCGTCATCCAGCCGCGGACAAGGCTCCGAAAGGCCCGTGCAATCGACCGGGCGGACCGTGCAATCGACCGGGCAGACCGTGCAATCGACCGGGCGGACCGTGCAATCGACCGAGCGG
>JAGROX010000197.1 GCA_020440025.1 Verrucomicrobiia bacterium | reverse complement strand
ATTTGATATTATGGTTTTTATGATTAATATGTTTTCCGTGGAGACCGCCCAAAATGACGGTGAGGCTCACAACAACAACCAAGCAACTGAAACAACACCAACCAAATCCATGAAATTGAAACTTAAGAAACTGAAAACCTCCGGCTTCAGCCTTGTTGAAATGCTCGTCGTGATCGCTGTGATCGGTATCATCGCCGCCATCGCCATCCCGAACATCGGCAAGATCAACAACACCGCTGAAGCTTCGAAGGATCGCCGTAATGCCCAGAATCTGGCCTCCGTCGCCGCCTCTGCCCAAGCAGCCGGACAAGACTTCATCGGTACCGAAACTGACAAAGCCAAAGTGGTGGCCGCTATCGTCACGGGAGCTACCGCCGCTGATGGTCCTTTCCAAGGAACCTACTTCGGCGTTCCCGGTCTCGATACGGAAGAACAAACCAGCGCAGCAGCCTACCTCGCAATCACCAATGGCATGCTGACCTATACCGGAGCTGGAGGAAACTGATCTGCCCCAACTGGATAGATCACCGAAACGCCTTTCGTTTCGGTCGCTTGGCGAAGTAACACCAAGTTAAAACTTAGCCATCCACTGTTTCGCCGGGATCCACACCCGGATCCCGGCGGAACCCTCTCCTCTCTCATCACTCGATTTTTTCTCTTCAGGGCCTGCTCCGGCCAACTTCCTCCCCACCCTCCCGGCATGAAAACAGGTGAATCCAGAACGCACAGACCGAGAAACAGGTCCGGTTTCACTTTGGTCGAAATGCTGATCGTGATTTCGGTCATCGCCATCATGGCCTCGCTGGTGATCAGCGCCTTTTCGAACGCCGCGCAAGACACTCGCCGGGTCGTCGCTCGACAACAGCAAGCCGCCGTCCAATCGGCTGTCAATGCCTGGATCACCGCCCAGAGCAGCGGGACGGGTAGTCTTGCCGCCGCAAAAACTCTCTACAACAACGCAGGCACCAGTCTGGCTCGCCTCAATCTCGTCGCAGGTTACCTGGAGGACGGCACCATCGCCCACTTCAGGACCAACACCACCAACACCGACACAGTTCTCAGTGAGGCGCTCAAGAAGACGAATCAGCATCTCGAGCTGCCCGCGTGGAGCGCTGCTTCTTATCCCAAGGTTGAACTGAAATAGCAATCGACCGCCCCAATTTAATCCTCACCCCCAACTTCATTCACATTCGCCATGAAATATTTCGTCCTTCCTCATTCCCGATCAAAGGCCGGATTCTCCTTGGTGGAAGTCCTCGCCGCCGTCGGAATCATCGGGATCATCTCGTTCCTGGCCCTTCCAAACATTATTGCCATCAAGCAAGACAGTGAACGTAACCTGGCGATTTCTCGTGCCGAGGCTCTCAATATGGCGATCTCCTCCTACGTCCAATCCAAGGGTCGTACCAAAGCCATCTCAGATTGGTCAGCCCTCAGCTCTGAGGCCGAACGCTACGCAGAACTTTCGCCCTATCTCGCCTTCGCTCCGGATGCCTTTTCCGATTTCCAACCAGGCGGATTCACTATCGATATCCCGGACGACCTCACCAAACTCACCAAATCGGGCCTGAAAGAAGGCACGAGCACCGTGAGCTACTGATCCCCAGAAACCGGCAGGTTGGCCCAGCCTACTTTCAACTCCATGACTCATCGCTATTCCAATCAACGATCCGGCCAACTCTCACGCTGCCGGGCGATGAGTTTGGTAGAGATCACGATTACGGTTGCCGTCGTGGGGATCATGGCCTCCATCGGGCTGACCACCTACGGAAACATCACCGAGCGATCCAAAGACACCGTCGCCCGAAATCTGGTGGACACGCTCAACAAGGCCACTCGCAATTTTTCCCACGCCAATTGGGACCTCCGATTCAACGCCGTGGCCGCAAGCGCCGGAGATGAAATGCTGGTCCTGAGATCCCTCCAATGGAGGGAGCCGGATGGTGCCGCCGATCAAAAGGAGATCTACTACAAAGGTCCCTACATGCGCAACGATTGGAACCCAGCTACCTCCAGCGACACCAAGGACTGGCGCATCCAGTGGACCGGTTCCGCCTGGAAACTGCTTCTTCCCGAGACCGCCGGTGCCGGGATCAAGGTCAACTTTGAGGCGACTGATCTGGGGGCTCCCTACGTTTTCCCTGACAATTTCACACCGGTCGGCTCCCGCTGACTCGGATCTCACCGCCAGAGATTCCCTGCCATTTTTTGAATCAACCTTTCGATGAACACCACTCTGGAAGCCCCTGTCCCCGCCCACCACGGCGCCCCTCCCTCGGAGGCGCCCGATGGCTCAGCGGTCGCGGCAACTGCTCCGGGCGGTGCTTCGATCTTTGGTGCCGACGACCCTTTTGGGGCCGGCCTCATGTCCCTCGAGGGCACGGCGGTTCAATTTGGCATCATCCCCGCCAAACTCCCCCGCGAAACCTGTTCGGTTGAGGCGGAGGCGATTCTGCGTAAGATCGGTCGATTCCCTCAAAGTGAGGCCCCGTGGCTGCCGATCGCTTCTCTGGGGCCACTCCTGATCTTTGCCCATCATAATCCCAAGGTTCAGGACATGTGGGGGGTGCCGTCCTGTTTTGCCATACGGATCGCCATCTCTTCAGATCAGTACGAGGCCATCCGAAAGGATCTGGTCATGCGACTACAATCGTCGCCTCTGTCGCGGACCAATCGCTTGGAGAGTCTCCCGTCTCCCGACCTCGCTCCTGACGCACTCGATGATGCCTTTTTCTGGTTACTGCAGCACTACCCCTTCGATCACACCGAGCGCGATCGCTTGGAGATGTTGCAGGGAGAACTGGCCGAGAAGCAAGGGCGCTTGGATCGAAAGGATTATGACTCCCTGATGCCCAGTCTCGGCGTCGCGCTTCAGTATCTGATCGATGGATCGACCCGTCTCTGTTTCAATCCCGATGAGTCAGCCCGCCAGGATGCGTTTCCCGTGCCCCTGCTGGAGAAGCACAATGTCTTTCCCCTCTACTGCGGAGACAATCACATCTACCTTCTCACCGCAGAACTCAGCAACTACGGCTTCGAGGACGAGTA
>JAGROX010000196.1 GCA_020440025.1 Verrucomicrobiia bacterium | reverse complement strand
TTCCGCTTGTGACCACCCCCACGATGACGGCAGGTGATGCGACCATTATTGTTGCGACCACCCGATTTCTTCAGGGGCGAAGTCAAACTTCTCTCCGGCTTGCTCTTCGTGATCTCGGCGAAATCAGGAAGCAGCTTGTAGCGGCCCGCAGGAGTGATGGGTCTATGTTTTTTCAGCGGCATGACGAAAAATGGTTGGTCGTGTCTGGTTCAACGAAAGCGCAAAGAAGGGATCAAACGATATCGATGGACTCCCCTTCCGCCAACTTGACGAAGGCTTTCTTCCAATGCGCGGTGCGACCGAAATCGGCCCGGCGCTCGCGTTTCTTCTTTCCTTGGTAGTTGGCAGTGCGAACCCGCTCCACCTTCTTACCGAAAAGTTTCTCGATCGCCTGCCTGATCTCCAACTTGTTGGCGTGACGATTCACTTTGAACACATACTCGTTGTTCAACTCAGCAAGCAGCGTCGCTTTTTCGCTCAGCTGGATCGTGTCAATGACCTGGAAAATGTCTTTCATGGCTCAATCAGTCTTTTGGCAGCCGGAAGCTGTCGGTGGGTCAGGCAGAAAATGTAAAATCAGTTACCAGCAGTGCGCGCCGCAAGAACTTCAAGAGCCCCTTTCACGACGACGATTTTGTGGAAATAAAGAAGATGCTCGGTGTTCAACTCCGAAGCGCTCATCAACAGAGCAGAGGAGAAGTTGCGGGCCGCACGCTTGGTTTCCTCATCGAAATCCACGCCCACGATGATCACCTTCACCGCGTCTGTCAGCCCCTTGAGATCTGAAGCAAACGTCTTGGTCTTGGCATCAGCCACAGAGAAGGAATCCACAATCAACACATCACCCTCTTCGATACGGCCACTGAGAGCCTTGGCAAAAGCCAGTCGACGAGTGTTGCGATTCACCTTCTTGGAATAGTCGCGAGGACGAGGACCGAAGACCACGCCACCTCCACGCCATACCGGGGAAGCATTACCACCGGAACGAGCACGACCCGTTCCTTTCTGACGCCACGGCTTTTTGCCGGTCGCAGCGACCTCGCCACGAGTCTTGGTGTTCGCCGAACCGGTGCGGCGGTTCGCATGCATCGCCACAACGACATCGTGCACCGCCTGGGCGCCACGCTCGTCGGCAATGATCGCAAGATTCGCCTTCTTGGCGTCATCTAGTGTGAAAGTTTTCGCAGCCATGGATTTGTCGAATGGTTGAGTTGCTGGCTATCCGTAAAGGTAGGGAAATCGGGCGTCAGTTGGCAGAATCTATCCGGAAGACTCATTCAGAAGCAGCCTCTTCGGCTCCACCCTTTGATTTGAAGTCACGAACCGGCTGATCCTTTTTCTTGGCCGGACGAATGATGACATAGCCACCCTTCGAACCCGGAACCGCGCCGCTGATCAAAATGACATTGTCCTCGGGACGGACCTGAACCACCTTGAGATTCTGAATCGTGCGACGGAAATTACCGTGGCGACCAGGCATGTTCTGGTTTTTCCAGACGCGACCAGGAGTGGAGCCTGCAGCAATGGCACCCGGACGGCGATGCATCATCGAACCGTGAGTCTGGCGCTGGCCGGAGAAGTTGTAACGCTTCATGACCCCCTGAAAACCCTGCCCCTTCGAGGTGCCGATCACATCGATCCACTGACCAGCCTCGAAAAGCTCGATACCGGGATGATCCACCTCAGGCAACTGATCATCACCCTCCAGGCGGAATTCACGAACGATGCGCTTCGGAGCACTGCCATTGGCCTTGAAATGGCCAGCAGCAGGCTTGTTGAGGCGCGATTCTTTCTGCTCATCAAAGCCGATTTGCACCGCGGTATAACCATCGGCTTCTTCCGTCTTCTTTTGCAGGAAAACATTATCGCTCACGTCGATGACAGTCACCGCAATGGCGACACCGTCTTCGGTGAAAATGCGGGTCATGCCCACTTTTTTGCCAATCAATCCAATACTCATGGCCGAAACTTCCTGGTAAAAATAGTTAAAAGTCGCTGACGAACCGGTCGCCGTTCTAGATCTTGATAGTGATATCCACACCCGCCGGGAGATTGAGCTTTTTGAGCTCATCCACCGTGTGCGCAGTCGGATCGACAATGTCGAGCAGACGCTTGTGCGTGCGAATCTCAAACTGCTCCGCCGACTTCTTGTTGACGTGAGGTGAGCGGTTCACACTGAACTTTTCAATCCGGGTTGGAAGCGGAATCGGTCCAGCCACTTTGGCGCCCGTGCGCTTCGCGGTCTCGACGATATCCTGAGTCGACTTATCGAGCAATCGATAGTCATAGGCCCGTAGCCGAATTCTGATACTGGTGCTTTGCATGTTGAGACGCCTTCGGTAAATCGTTTCCTGTTCAGGTCAAACAAATTGCTAAATACTAGGACCCACGTTGTTCAATAATTCCATCCACAATCAGTTGCGGAACCTGCTCAAAACGCGACGGCTCCATCGAGTAGCTCGCACGTCCGCTTGAAAGGCTTCGCATCGCCGTCGAGTAGCCGAACATTTCTGAAAGCGGCACCTCCGACTTGATGATGCTCAATCCGTTTTTGGTGTCGATCTGGCCGATACGACCACGACGACGATTGAGGTCACCAATGATATCCCCCTGATTTTCGTCCGGGGTCGCTACCTCTACAGCCATAATCGGCTCCAGCAAAATAGATTTCGCATTCTTAAACGCGTCTTTTGTGGCGAGAATAGCCGCCATCTTGAAAGCCTGCTCGTTCGAATCAACATCGTGGTAGGATCCATCGAGCAAATCCACGTGAACATCCACGACCGGATAACCGGCAATCACCCCGTTGTGGGTGGCTTCAGCAATCCCAGCGCAACAGGCGTTGATAAATTCCTTGGGAATGGTGCCGCCGACCACCTTGTTGTCGATCGTCAAGCCCTTGCCACGCTCACTCGGGAACACCTTCAGGATGACGTGACCATACTGACCGCGACCACCCGTCTGCTTCACGAGCTTGAACTCGCCATCAGCGGCGGCCGTGATCGTTTCGCGATAGGCAATCTGAGGCTTGCCGGCATCCGATTCCACCGCAAATTCGCGACGCATCCGGTCCTGAATCACTTCAAGGTGAAGCTCACCCATGCCCGCAATGATGGTTTGACCAGTGTCTTCGTCAGTGGAAACCACAAAGGTCGGGTCCTCGTCAGACAGACGCTGCAAAGCGATGGCCATTTTTTCCTGGTCAGCTTTGGTGCGAGGCTCGACCGCCATCGAAATCACCGGCTCCGGAAATGCCGGGGGCTCCAACATGATGTCAAAACCGACCTCATGAAGCGTGTCACCCGTCTTAACATTTTTCACACCGACCATGGCAGCGATGTCACCCGCATAGCAGGTATCGATGTCAGTGTGTTGATTGGATTGGATCTGGATCAGTCGACCCACGCGATCCTTCTTGCCAGTGCGAGGATTAATCACCGTATCCCCCTTGGAGATCGTGCCGGAATAGACCCGAATGAAGACCAATTTGCCAACAAACTTGTCAGACCAGAGCTTGAAAGCCAAGGCACAGAATTTGTTATTGTCACTGGTAACCGCCTCGATGGATTTCTCGGCATCATCAGGATCCAAACCCATAGCGGCCGGAATTTCCAGCGGGCTCGGGAGGTAATCCACGACAGCATCCACGAGATACTGAACCCCCTTGTTCTTGAAGGCAGATCCACCCACCACCGGAATAATCTTGTTCGCGATGGTAGCACGGCGAAGCGCAGCTTTGATATCCTGGACCGTGATTTCGGCCTCTTCGAGAAACTTGGAACCAATCTCTTCGTCCGCATCCACGAGCGCCTCGACCAAATCCGCATAAGCAGCATCCGCCACCTCTTGCTGACCTTCCGTCAGCGGCTGAATCGTGTAAGTCGAACCAAGAATGTCATCGTCATTAAAGATGACCGCTTTCTTGTTGATCACGTCAATCTGCCCCTTGAGGAACTCTTCAGCCCCGATCGGAATCAAAATCGGATGCGCATTGGCACCCAGCTTGCTCCTAACATCCTCAACCACATGATCAAAGTCGGCCCCCGTTCGATCCATCTTATTGACGAAAACGATACGAGGAACGTTGTACTTACTCGCCTGACGCCAGACAGTCTCAGACTGAGGCTGAACACCAGCAACTCCGCAGAAAACCACGATCGCTCCGTCTAGCACCCGAAGAGAGCGCTCCACCTCGGCGGTGAAATCAACGTGACCAGGAGTATCGATGATATTGACCCGCTGATCCTGCCCCTCGAACAACTTGAAGACCCCTTCCTCCGCCACCTGCTTCCAGCGACAACTGACCGCAGCGGATGTGATGGTAATCCCCCGCTCCTTCTCCTGCTCCATCCAGT
>JAGROX010000195.1 GCA_020440025.1 Verrucomicrobiia bacterium | reverse complement strand
TTCGTTTTCACTACGTGACCGCCCGCGAGATGGCCAATCTCGTTCATGCGGCAGAGGATGGTGTTGCCGGAGATCCTGGCGAACATCGCGATTTCCTTTTTCGACTGAATCCCTGAGCCGTCACTCAGATCCAGCCGCGCACTCGGTAGACCGCCAGCCCGAACCATTCGCGAAAGAGCGCTCCCCATGACAGCATCGTGCCCGGACTAGGGAGGACGGTGTTGAAAAGCGACAGACGACGATCCGAATGATCGCGCTCGGTTCGATGATCGGTGGCAAAGACGGTCACATCGATACCTGCCTTTCGGAAACAGGCTTCGGCTCGTCTGGCATGAAACGCTGAGGTGATCAGCAATCGCCGTTGGTCTGTATTTGACGAGCCATTCTTTTCCACGAAGTCTCGATACTCCTCGGCGTTCTCGTGGGTGTTCCGGCTCGTTGGCAAGGCGACGATCGCCTCACTGGGCACCCCGAAACGCTCGGCGGTACGGGCCGCGAGATCGGCCTCGATGAGAGGAGGATCGGTCGTGGTGCGCCCGCCACTGACAAAGACGAGTCGCTTCACCTTTCCCAAGTGATAGAGCTCGATCGCCTGAGTGAACCGGTTGGCATCGCCGCCCAAATGAAGCCGATCCGTGGGCGTGGCATAGAGACGGGTAAATCCGCCGAGCACGATGGCGTCGTCAAAGGGCATCGTCAGTTCATCGATCCCAAGCGGCTCGGGTTCCCAGGCATTCGATACGGTGTGATGCAGCCAGGGATTGGTGAAAATGAGCGCAACCACGAGAGTGATCCAAGTCAATCGAGTCCGCCATTTTTGATGTTGGCAAAAGGCCAGGGCCACGAGGAGCATCAGCAACCAGGAGAGAGGTTGCAGGAGAATCGAGATGGCGAATGAAAACAGGGCGTACATGTGACTCTGACCGTAGGAGAAAAATACCCGTTGCCACCAGAAAAAGGCGTTTCCATAGGCGGATTCGATGGTGACGATTGCGCCCCGGACCAGTCGACCTTAACCTTGGTGCCCTCCACTTCGTGACCGATTCCTCCTCTCCTCCGCCTCGATCCCGATGGGACCTCCGCATCATTCTCTTGTTGGGGGTAGCTCTCGGCTTGCTCTTTTTTCCCCGCCTCGCGCCTCCTCACGGTCGCTGGTGGGGAGCGGCTTGGGATAGTCTGCATGTCCCCGGATTCTTTCTGATCACCTGGTCGCTCGGACGCCTACTTGCGTGCTCGGCCTTGCCAATCGGAAAGCGAGTGACCTATGCTGCGGCAGGTGGCTTCATCATTGCTTTTGGTAGCGAATGGATTCAGGGGTTTCTGGGACGCTCGCCGGAGTGGGGCGATATATTGCGGGACTTGATTGGAGTCAGTTTTGCCGCCGTGGCGATGATCTTCTGGTCGGGATGGGGAAAACGCGGACGAACTGGGTTTGTCATCGCGGTCTTCGTGACGCTGCTCTTGCTGTTCGTTCCCGCGGTCAGGATCAGCAGGGCGGTGAGCCAGCAGCAATCGTTCTTCCCCGATCTCGGGGGCTTCGCCCATCCTTCCAGCCTTGCGGTGTGGCGGCCGCAGGGAAATGCGAAGGCATGGTTGGAGAAGGAAAAACCGGCGCTGAAGGTGCATCTCGGCCCGGGGAATTTCGGCGGCGTCTATCTCCGCCCCGCGACGCCGGATTGGAGAGGTCATGAGGCGCTGAATCTTGAGATCGAGAATCCGGGTGATGCTTTCATCCTGGGATTGCGGATCGATGACGTCCTGACCACGACCACTCCCGGGCGGACTCGCTACAATGGTGAGTATGAGATCAAGCCCGGAAAGGTCGCCATTCATCTGCCCTTGAGCGAGATTGAGTCCGGGCCGAAAGGTCGCCCCCTGGATCTCAGCCAGATTCGTCGACTCGTCCTTTTCACCGGCATGGAAACAGGAGAAAGGGTTTTCGTGATCAATTCCGCTTTCCTCAACTGAGGATCGCGGCTAGGCGTGAAACATCGTGGAAACTTCCTCATCTATCAGTGTTTTCGGTCTCGGCTATGTGGGCAGCGTTACCGCCGCCTGTCTCGCCGAGCGGGGTTGTCGGGTCATCGGATGCGATGTCCAGGCCGCCAAGGTCGAGCAGATCCAAGCTGGCGAGGCGCCCATCAGCGAACCAGGATTGGAGGAACTGATCCAACAGCAACTCGAGACGGGCCGCATCAGTGCGACGGTCGATGCCGAGTCCGCGGTTCGCGACAGCGAGATCTCTCTGATCTGTGTCGGCACGCCTTCCACCGCTTCGGGTGGGCTGGATCTGCGGTTTGTCGAAGCGGTGGCAGGTGAAATCGCCTCCGGAATTCGAAAAAAGGAGGGACTGCATTCGATCGTATTTCGCAGCACCATGCTGCCGGGATCGACGCGCCGGATCGCGACCGAGCATTTTGGTGACTTGATCGAATCGGGCAAAGTGGACGTTTTCTTTTATCCCGAGTTTCTCCGCCAGGGTTCGGCGCTGGCCGACTTCCGCGTGCCGAGTCTTTCGGCCATCGGCACCTTTGAACCAGGGGCCTCCACGGAGTCGATCGCTGCGGTGCTGGATTCGGAAACAGAGACCATGACGCTCGAAGCGGCCGAACTGCTCAAATATGCCTGCAACGCTTTCCACGCCACCAAGGTTTCTTTCGCCAATGAGATCGGTCGCATTGGTAAAGCGCTCGGCATCGATTCCACCTCGGTGATGGCGCAACTCTGTCGAGATGAGCGGCTGAACATCTCGCCTTACTATCTGCGGCCCGGCACACCGTTTGGTGGATCCTGTCTGCCGAAAGATGTCAGCGCCTTGTCTCTACAGGCGAGAGCGCTGAATGTCTCGACACCGACGATCGACAGTTTGCTCGAGAGCAATCGTCGGCATCTGGAGTCGCTGATCGAGCGAGTCGAAGCGGCGGGTGCTCGCGATGTGCTGCTGGTGGGACTCGCTTTCAAAGCGGGCACTGATGATCTTCGTGGCAGTGCCATGCTGGAACTCGCGGCCAGTCTGTTGATGAAAGACTACACCGTTCACATTTTCGATCCCGATGTGGCGCCCCGAAACTTGATCGGAGCCAATCAGCGATTTGCCGCCGCCAAGTTGCCCGCGTTGGAAACGCTCCTCGTCAGTGACCTCGTCGCTGCACTTGATGCGCCGCAACAGACGCTGGTGATCTCAAAACCCTGCGCCGACCTCGAGATCCTGAAAACGGAACTCAGTCCCTGCCACCACGTCATCGACGTCAACGGCTGGTCCGCTCTCGCCGAAATTGCGCCCTCCTACGAAGGACTCTGTTGGTAGAAAGCGGGTCTCAACTTAACCCTGTTGAGTCCGCGACCTAACCCTCTTGGGTCGGGAAGATCAGGGCTTCTTGAAAACAGTGATCGCGTCCTCGTAGAGGCCGGCTTGTTGCTCGTGACCGCCATCGGTCCAACTGGTGAACTGGTCGACGATTCCCAACCCGGCTGCATTTAGGACTTCGATCATGCTTTCGGCGGTCATGTTGGAACGCCAGCCTCCTGAGGCACCACCGGTGGTGCCATGGTGAAGGACCCCGATCCCACCCGACTTCAGCGTCCGGCAGAACTCGGCTGCGTAGGCTTCGACCTCGGCGCGGTTGATGTGGACGAAGACATCAAACGACCAGATGGCGTCGATGGAACCATCGGCAACGCCCGGCAGTTCGTTCCCGGGAGTCAGGACAAACTCGATGTTATCGCAGTCGGCGAAACGTTCCTCGCAGACGCGGAGGCATTCCTCGGAAATGTCGATGGCGATGAGTTTGGCGCCGATCTGACGCAACTCATCGGTCCAGCGTCCGCCGCCCGGACCGATCTCCACCAAGTTGCCGCCCGCAGGCATGTGCTTGCGGAGGATGTGATCGATGACTGACTGCTTCCATTCCGGAGAAGGCGTCCATTCCTCGCCCTGTGCCTGCCAGTCCCAGGCTTCCCAGATGAGTTTGTTCAGGCTGGCGCTATTGACGCCGGGAAGGTTGTTTCGTTTCCGAAGCACATCCATGGCTGCAAATGCCCGATCGGCCACGGCGCTGGCGAGATAGTAGCCGCCGAGACAGCCGGTCCAGACGATGCCATTTTGCCGAATGACTTCGGTGGCTAGTTTGATTTTCTTCCCCAACGGGAGACGTCTGCGGTTCTCGACGAGATCTTTCATTGGTGTGCTGTCTGATGCGGTTCCTTTCCGCCCTTTTTCCAAGTGAAACGGGACCATTAACGCAAGTCGGAGAAATCACGAGTCATTTTCGAGTTGTGACGCGGTTCATCCCCGCCACATTAGTCGAGTTTCCCAGCCCGTGAGAGGACCGTTCCATGGATTTAACTTTTGTCTTTCCCTGCCTCAATGAGGAGAAAACCCTAGAGCCCTGCATTCGTGCGGTGCGCGCATCGCTCGATCAGGCGGGTGACCGGTTGAAGTACGAGATCGTCGTCGCCGACAATGGCAGCACCGATCGCTCTGCCGAGATTGCCACCGAGCTCGGGGCCCGGGTCGTCCCCGTTCCGAGGAGAGGCTACGGCGCCGCGCTTCGCGGCGGGATCGAAGCCGCGGAAGGGACCTACGTGATGTTTGCGGATGCCGACAGCACCTACCTCTACGAGCACGCGCTGCCGCTTTACGATAAAGCGGTGGAAACGGATTCGGACATGGCCATTGCCTCGCGCATGAACGGCGAGATCGAGGATGGCGCCATGCCACCGCTGCATCGCTGGTTGGGCACGCCGGTATTGACGGGCCTGATCAATGTCCTGTTTCAGGGCAAGCTCTCAGACTGTAACTCGGGATTTCGCTGCATTCGCAAGACGGCCTATGAATCGTGGGGCATTCGCTCCGACGGCATGGAGTTCGCCTCAGAGCTACTGATCAAGGCGCTGAAACATCGAGCCAGCACCGTCGAGATTCCTTCGGGACTGCGAGCAGGGCCTGCCGACCGGGTGGCCCACCTGCGAACCTGGCGCGATGGCATGCGGCATCTGTTGTTTATTCTTTCGGAAAGGCCGCGCTTGTTCGAGTTCGCCGGCCTATTGTTGTTGGGCATCAGTTCGTTGCTGCAACTCTTTGCTGTCCTTGTGGGACCAACGGACTTGGCGGGGCTCAACGTTTTTGACCTTCACTCCAAAGCGCTCCTATTGCTCGCTGGCATCACCGGGACGCAGCTCTACGTTTTCAGCCTGATGCTCTATCTGCGAAAACGGGAAGAGCCAACCCGCTTGACCGCCCGCTTGATTGGAATTGGGGAAGGGGAGCTCTTTTTCCTCCTGCTGGCCATCCTCGTCGCAGAGGGGGCAATGGTCGGCGGCGTCTTCCTCAACTGGGCGTTGAACAATTTCGCCAATCTCGATCTGACCAATGTGCTGATCCCTGGGATCCATCTGCTGGGGCTACCGCTGATGTTGGCAATCGGACTTCTCGGCTTGCACGTTTTCCAGAAGAGCGGTGACGCTTGAGGAAAGAAAGAGATTTTATGTCGTCCCGACCGATCAAAGTCGCCCACGTGGTTTTTTCGCTCGAGCCGGGAGGCTTGGAAAATGGGATCGTCAACTTGGCCAATGGGTTGGATCGTGAACGATTTTCGACCGAGATACTCTGTCTCGAGATCGAAGGAGCGTTCGCTGATCGATTGAAGCCAGATGTTAGGGTCGAAGCCTTTGGGCGATCAAAAGGATTCGATCGGGGAGCGGTGATGAAATTGGCGGTCAGCCTCAGAAAGTCGAAGCCTGATGTCATTCATACCCACAATCTTGGTCCATTGATCTACGCCCTGTTGGCTCGATTGATTTCGGGGCGATGGGGAACACCGATTTTGCATGGTGAACACGGGGCCCTTCAGGGAGATGATCTCGTCCCCAAGAGGCTGCGCCAGCGGCGATGGGGTTACCGCTGTGTCAGAGAGGCTCATACCGTGTCGGCTTCTTTGCGGGATCACTTGATTGGCCATGGGTTGACGGCGCGACGAATCACCGCCGTGATCAACGGGGTAGATTGCTCGCGTTTTCGGCCCGCATCGGAGAAAGCGCAGGCAAAAGTGACGGCGGGGTTTGCTCCCGATGATTTTGTGATCGGTCTGGTGGGGCGATTCATTCCATCGAAGCGTCACGAGCTGTTGTTGGAAGCGTTCCAACGAATCATGGAGTCAGGCCCCGCTTGGAGTCATTGTCGTTTGGTGCTCTTGGGCGATGGCGGACCGGCCAAAGCTTCCGTGCTTGATCGAATCGAGGCGCACCCGTTTTCGGAGAGAATTTTGTGGGCCGGGCATCAGGATGACACCCTGCCTTTCTATCAGGCCATGGACTTGCAGGCGATGCCATCGGCCAGCGAAGGATTGTCCAACGCCCTGCTCGAAGGCATGGCCTGTGGCGTTCCCTCGCTTGCTCATCCCGCCTGCGGAGCCAGTGAGGTGATTGACGATGGCCTCAATGGATGGCTGCGGAGTGTGGAAACGCCTGAAACCTTGGCCCAGTGTCTCATGGATCTGATTTCGGAACCGGGTCGATTGGCCGAGGTATCTGAGAATGCAAGGAAGACGGCGGAGACCCGTTTCTCGCTGGACTCGATGATCGAGTCCTATTCTGCTCTTTACGAGCGACTGGCCGGATGACCGGTTGGATCAGGGATCCTTGCGGGCGAGAACCAGATACTGTCCGCCCATGGGTAGCCAGGCGAGCCCTGGTTCCATTCCTCGCATGAAGGCGAGAGATTTCGGGAAAAAGAAGAGGTAGTCCGTGCGGACCACGGAGAATCCGGCCGATCGCAGCAGGCCCCGGGCTTCGTGAGGCCAGACCAGGATGGCGTCGCGATCAAAATGAACGCGGCTCATCGCATAGCGAGTGACGGGATTCCATGGGTTGTTCTCAAAAAAGGCGAAATACCCGCCCGGCTTGAGATCCCGATAGATACTGGCCAAGGCCGCTGCACGATCCGCTGGTGGGATGTGATGAAAGACACCGTTGCAGAAGGCGAGATCCACTTTGTCGGCCTCGGACGATGGCACGTTCTCTGTCGATCTGAAAGTGACGGCGAAATCCTGCCAGGTGTTTCGAGCGACCGAGAGAGATTTTTCTGACGGATCGGTTCCCACCAAATGGGAGATGCCGAGAGTCTCAAAAAAGAAAGGAGTGGCGCTGCCCGTCCCGCAGCCGAAATCAAGCGCAGTGCTTGGTTTTTGATTCAACTGGCCGAGACGATTGGCCAGCCAACCCATGCGTCCAGCGGCGAAATAGTCCTTGCCTTCACCACTGAGCGCCAGTCCTTTTTCGAGCGCCACATCGTAGTCTTCCGCAAATTCGTCGAATTCGGGCGCGGTCTCTTTTTTCGCCATAGGTTCCATGAGTTTGGATGAAGGTTCTGCCAGCGCACCCTCGATGTCACCCGGAAAATCCCACGCGCTTCACAAGGTTTCGGTGAAGTGGGCTCTGGCGGTTTGGGCGATCTTTTTCGCACTCAGTTTGGCCCTGCAATGGCAGAGTGGTGCCTGGCAAAGTGACTTCGGAGGTCACGCGGACGAAGCGGCGCACGTGGTCACCGGATTGATGGTCAGGGATTATCTGGGTGGAGGATTTCTCGAGGAGTGGCATCCGATGCGTTATGCGCAGGATTACTACGAACGATTCCCCAAAGTGGCGATCGGGCATTATCCGCCTGGGTTTTATCTCGTTGAAGGGGTCGTTCTCATTCCATGGCGATCACCGTCAACGGTTCTTCTGCTCATGGTGGCACTCTCAGCGGGGGTGGCGTGGCAAACCTGGCGTTTGGCTGGAGATCTTGGACTGGGTGAGATAGGTGGGCTGGTGCTGGGAACGGCTTTCTGTCTCTTGCCGTTGGTGCGGACCTACACGGCGATCGTGATGTCCGACCTGCTCTTGGTGATTTTCATTCTGGCGGCAACCCGAGCCGTGGGAAGGTTTGTGACTCGTGATCGCAGCCGTGATGCTTGGGCGTTTGGTTTTCTCGCGGCGGCGGCAATTCTCACCAAAGGATCGGGACTCTTGTTGGCACTGGTTCCACCGATCACGATTGCTTTGACCGGCAGGTGGAAGTTGCTCATGTCCCCAAGGCTTTGGTTGGCCGCGGTGCCGGTGCTGGTATTGGCCTTGCCATGGATGCTGGCGACACGCCACATCACCGCAGAAGGAATGAGCGAAGTGAACTTTAGTGACTATCTCGGTAACGCGACCGTCTACTATTTGATGGGGTTCACCATTGAGATCGGATGGGTGGCGCTAATAGTGATCACGATCGGCGCAGAATTGACTCTCGTGAACGCGTGGCGTGCGAATCAAAGTGATCGAGCACCTCTGAATTCTGAAGTGGCGGCTCTTTGGGCATTGGTAGGCGGGCTTTTCCTTTTCTACGTTGCGGTGCCTTCGGGGCTGGACCATCGCTATCTGCTCCCTGTACTGCCACCAGCTCTCGTCTTGGCCGCTTTGGTGTTGAAGCAGTGTCTGGGGAGGCGGTGGCCAAGGGCGGTGGGCCCTGCGATCATGATATTTGTCACGATGGTGGTCGCAGAGACTTGGCGTCCAGTGGTGAAGCACTACACCGGAGCCTCCGAGGTAATTTCCGAGCTTCTCAAGCAAGGTGCCGGTGATGAAAGCACTGTATTGATTGTCTCCGACGTCAGTGGCGAGGGAGCGATGACCGCTGCCGCCGCTTTTCTGGGGGAAAAGGCTTTGCGAGTCTTGCGTGGGAGTAAGATCCTCGCTTCCAGCGACTGGTTGGGACGGGGATATGAGTTGAAATTCAGTTCGCGCGAAGACTTGCGAATCCTCTTGGAAGAGCGGGGAGTGGACTTTATCGTTCTGGAGCAGCTTCCTGACGATAGAGATTCGATTCCGGCTCACTGGTCGAGCCTGGCGGAATTTCTGTCCGTGCCAGATGAGGTCGACTGGGCCTCACCGCCGCAAACCTTTGGCTCAGAGCGGAAACACGGACGGGAGAGCGAATTCGTCGTCTACCAGCTCAAGGCTTTGGCAAAAGCTGAAATTGAGCCGCAACCGCCCGGTGCTGAGACGGACGATCAGCCTCAGTGATGCACCAGTTGGTCTCCCAGTGCTCATCGCAAAAAAGGTAGTCGATCCGCATCCAAGGACCGCCCCGGCTGAGCGGATTGCGGGTAGTGCCGGGAAAGCTGTAGCCGAAACCGTGTCCAGCGGCTTCATGAGAGTCGGTAAGAATATTCCTGAAAATTCCATGAATGAACCCACCCGAGGGAGCATTGAAATCACCGACGACAATCGTGGGCAGTGGATCTTCATCCACGATCTTTGCGAACGCCTGTGCTTGGACGACACGAGCATCCCAGAACTGCTGGTTGAGTCTCCGTTTCTCGGCCCAGGGAGTTCCCGGAAGTCCCAGAATCCCATAGAGGAAAGCACCGCGGCGGTAGTAGCCCAAGGTATCTCTGGGGGAGAGAAAATGAACGCTGTAGATGGCGATTCGGGTTCCCGAAAAATCAATTTCGAATCGGGCCACGGGTTGCATGGGGCGTTGGCCATCCGGAATCTCGATCAAGGAACTTGAGATAATCGGGTAGCGACTGAGGAGCGTAAACTCGCCGATCGAGTCCGTTGCCACGAACTCCTCGTAGCCTACGGCATTGGCGTAGCCGGCAGCTCTGTAAGCGGCCTCTTGAAAGGCGATGATGTCCGGCCGAGTTGCCTCCTTGAAGGGTTGAAGACTCTGGTTCATATGTTGCCCACGATTGTAGGTCATCACAGACAGAGATTCTCCAGTCTTGGAAGGTGCTGCCTCGGGTCGGTGAGCAAATCTCCAGCCCATTCCATAGTGAATGAAGATCAGCCCGCCAATGAGAAGAACCGGGAGAAGTCGCCAATGAAAAATCAGGACCAACGGTATCAAGAGCAGGAAAGGAACGAGAAGCAGAACCCTGGGAGTATAGAGGGCGAAAGCGATGCTGAGATTATTCTCCCCAACGACCCGAAACAGAAGAATGCAAATGAACAGGGTAGCGACCCAACCGAGGGCGAGCAGCGAGATTCCCCGACGGAACCAAATGCTCAGACGGGCGATAGCCCTGCAGCGGCTTTCGTCTTCGGCTAGAATTTCACCAAGTTGCCGAAGGAATCGGTCAAACATGAGTTAGCTGATCTTGGTAACAACAATCGGAGTAGGCCCCTCCAAGGTTGTTTCGGAAGTCTTCGGTTGCAGTCGCGCAGGGATCTGCGGTTTCATTTGAAACTTGATCAGAGCCAAAATTACCATCGTAAGGATTGTCAAGATCACGAGCACCACGATTGATTCGATGATCGTGAAGGCACCTCGACTCGTGTTGGAAAAAGGTGGGGGGAGAACCATGGTGGGCGTTTGCGAATCTCAGACCCGCGAAATGTGGATTGTGTGCGTATCCATCTGGCTCCGTGATCTGCGGAGAATTCCCTTTTTAGAGGTGAAGGAGGGGATGTCTAAAAGAGAGGGAACCAAGGTTCAACCCGCTGAACTTCGGTTGGCACATGACGATTGGGATTGCGCAGGTTTCCCTGGCCGCCAAAATAATCGTCTCGGGCAAACGTTCCGGGTTCCCTTTGGGCACAGGAAGCCAGAGTGAGAGTGAGGAGAGCAAAAAGCAAACCCCTCAACGTAGTAAGCGAGGACATAGCAGATGGTTGGGATTCTAGGTCCATGATAGCGGCGAGTTGAAAAACGGTGGGGGATTATGACCGAGATGCAACCGGAAAAGGCTATGGTCAGTGAAATGATTCCGGGGAAAGCGAATTTCTTAGAAGGTTGTCGAAATCGGCACGCGAAGTGCTTTGATGAAAAAACCATGTGCTGCGACTAGCCGCAAATCTTCGTTCGAAAATCGAGAAACGAAGAGCCCCCCCCCCGTTACCGCAGACCGTTGAGAATTTTTGAAACAAAAGGACTCAAAAAAGTGAAAATCTGAATTGACGCGGTTATGAAACGGGGTCTAGCCTTCCAATGTTTTCCCGCAACGCTAAGCAAGCTTATTTAAGAGATAAAAATTGAGCCGAAGACAAAAAGTGTTTTTGGAAATTATGAAATTTATATTGAAAGCCCAATTTCTTGGATGAGCTTCCTATTTCGGATCTTTGAGTTGTCGGTAATTCAAAATTTTCTTAGCCAATGTTTGATTCCTTGAAAAGATGTGGAAATGCCTCTAAGTTCACCAGTTTTACTTTCTTTGGAGCCGATGTCTGATCCTTTTTCGGGATTTTGAAGGTTTTTTTTGTATAGTTCTTTACCGGTTTTTAATTCAGTTGGATACCGGTGCTTTCGATTTTCTAGCCTTTTTGCCTTTTTACTTTTGAGAGTCTTCAGTCCATTTTTTACAGCTTCCGTTGGGATGGCGCTCGTCGCTTCCCTCTTTGCTGGTGTCGTGGCGTTTGGGGGGCAAGAGGATTCTGCGGCGGGGCAAACAAAGGTTCCGTTGGTTGAGGGGTATGATATTCCCCTGATCGAGACCGGGCCAGTAGGAGGGGGTGGTTCACTTGCTCCCAGAAGGTCGCTGTCGGTGGAGGGGTTGGTTGGAAAGATCCGGGAAGCCGAACGAAAGGAGCGCCCGAAAGAAAAGGGGGCTTCGGAACGTGGTGAAGGGCTTGCGGAGCCTCAGGGGATGCGGGGGAAGAGGGCGGTTTCTTCCGTGGTCTCTTTAGATCCAGCGCCTTCTGGGGGGGGGGTGGAGGCCTACGATGTGCCAGTGGTTTTTGAAGAGGTTCAAGACGCGGGGGGGGCGCAGGATCAGAGGGTTCAGTTTAAGCTCAATGCCTTCGCGGATCATGAGTCTCGGGTGCCGGTTGCTGCCCCCGAAACGAATGC
>JAGROX010000194.1 GCA_020440025.1 Verrucomicrobiia bacterium | reverse complement strand
ATGGTGTCCATCATGCCGGGCATGGAGTCACGGGCACCGGAACGCACCGCCACGAGAAGCGGCATGCCTTCGGCGTCGCCGAACTTGGCTTCCATGATTTTCTCCATCTTCGCGATGCCATCTTCCATTTCAGACTGGAGCGACTTCGGATAGGTGCGCTTGTTCGCGTAGTAGTAGGTGCAAACGTCGGTGGAGATCGTGAAACCAGCTGGCACCGGAAGACCGATGCGGCTCATCTCAGCGAGGTTGGCACCCTTGCCGCCGAGCAGCGGTTTCATGGTGCCGTTGCCATCGGCTTTGCCGTTGCCCCAGTTGTAGACGTACTTGGTGGATTTACTGCCCGGCTTGGCGGCACTCTTCGGTGCGGCTTTGCGAGAGGCGGATTTTTTCGCTGCTTTCTTGGCCATAGGTATATTTTTTTGATCGATCGAAACGGGGAGAGGCGCGATAAAATTCCGCCACTCAGCGCCAGTGGAACAGGCGGTTGGAAGCACTAGACAATGCTCAAGCCCGCCTTCCGAAAAGGCGGGCCAACCATACCTGTCAGGATCGAAGTGTCAATCGACCCTTGCGGCTGGGAAAATCCCTCAAGGATTCTGAGTCTCTGGGATCACTCGATGGAGAACGCGATGGCCTCGGTTTTCCGGAAACCCTCGCGGCGGTCATTCGGACGGACCAAGCGACAGGCGAAGCCCTCCCACAATTCCATGTCAGCCCGATTGCCGGTGGAAAGCAGCAGGTCGTTGCTGGTGGTTCTGGCCTGCAGTTTGCGAGGGCCAAAGGACGGTCCGGAGACGGTCACTTCGCGGACACCGCTGGGCAGGTCGCGATAGATAATGTTGAAAGGACAGACGTTTTCCCCCTTCTTGAAACCGAGGCGTGACCAGGTGGTGCCCAAACTTTTTTCCGCCTGTGCCGGCAGGTAAAACGTCGCTATGTTGTCGGTCATCGCGAGGCGGAGATCATCGAGAGACAGGCTCTTGGGGAAATCCAGGCCGGTGTACATGTCGCGAGTTTCCCGGGCCATCGGCGGCACGACGAAGTAGACGTGGGCGAAGTCGCTTTCTCCCTCAGGTGGAAATTCAGCTGCATAGGTGCCGGTGAGGGTGTCTTCCTTGAACCAGAATCTTACCTGAAATTTGATTTCGTCCTCCAACACCATATTCCAAGTGAACTCGTCTCCATCCATTTTCGGCTCTTCCTCGTTGCGGAGCCATTTGCGCCAGCGGTAGTAGGTTTTGCCGTCCTTCTCACTGACATAGGGTTTGCGGCTGTGATAGCCGAATACGACCGGGTTCTGGATGTAACCCTCTTTGGTTTTCATGTAAATGTAGGCACGGGCTTCAGGACCTCGGATCACCACATCGAAATTGGGATACTCCACCACCTTCAAGATATCCTTGAAGCGAGTTTTGAGATCTTCTCCGCCGCCGCCCCAGTAGTTGAAGTGATAGACCAAGGGGCCGATGGGCTCCGGTCGCACCGTGGCAAACTTCACGCCTTCAGGCACCGGGGTGGGGGCCTTCTTTTCGGCCACCGCGATCGGAGCCGGATCCGTGCTGCTGGGGCGTAGCAATTCGGTAAGCGGAGGGAGTTCTCTGCCCATGCTGCGCCCGGCCACCCTTCGCGTCATCACCGCAAGGTGCTCGGTCTTGGCGGCAGCAGGTTGAACGTAGGTCTTGATTTTGCTGCGTCCGAGTTGTTTGCCCAACTCCTCGCAAACTTCCTCGTCCACGAAATCCTCGAAGTCGGAGAAAATGTAAAGCGAGTCGATTCCCTGTCCCATGAGGAAATCCGCCGCCGCCCCGACCCGGTTCTGACCGCCGCGGGCGATAAAACTATTGGGACGTTTCTTGAAAGTTTCGATCAGACGATCCACATAGCGCTGCTCGGCCTTGCGCGGGAGATCACCCCAGAGAAACCAGTAGGGACTCTGGTAGCGTCGGTCTGTTTCGTGTGTCCAATACGGGATCACTTCTTCCTCGATGATGGGATAGATTTCCGTGTCCTTTCCGTTTCCGAGAATGCCGGCGTGATTCACGTAGACGATTGGCGCATTCTTAAAACTCGCATCCACCTCGCGAACCACAGCAGGCAGGTATTCCGCCATTGATCCCGAGACGTCGAGAATCACGCCCAACACTTCGCCGTCCATTTTCTGGCCGAACATCATCTTGGAGTCCATGGAGGTCGCTGTATCGCCAAATGACATCGATGGTTGGAATTCCACCGCAAAGGCATTGGTCATGCCCGTTTCCGCAGTCTCCACATTGGCGATGGCGATGGAGGAAAAGTTCGCCGCCGACACGATTTCCGTCGCGGCACTGGCGGCTGAAGACACCTTCAGCTTGGTTTTTTCCACCGTCTGCGGTTGGATCTGGTCTTCCGTCTCTGCGGGCGCGGCCGTGGCCGTGATCTGGGGCGGGACATCCCGCGGAGTCGCGATGATCACCAGGCCGAGAAAGGCAAAAACGGCGGCGTGCAGCAGAATCGTTACCGTCAGCGACGCCAACTTGTCCTTGGCAATTGTCCGCATTCTGGCGGCTTCGGCTCGTTCTCGGGCGAGTCGAAGCTCTTCTACTTCGGCGGAATCCGAGTAGTAGACCTCCTCTTCGTCCGCAAGGCTGACTTCCACATCGACCGCGTCGGAATCTGCATCGGCCTCGGCTTCTGCGATGACGGGGAGAGGTGGTTCCACTGCTTCCACTTTTGCAGAGACGACCTCGGCTTCGGTGTCCGTAGGTTTCTTGGGAGTGGGTTCCACCGTCGCCGTGGGAGCGGTCAACTTGACGGGAGTGATGGGCGTTACGACCGGCTCCTCGACCACCGTAACTGGTTCGGATTCGGGTTCCGGTTCTGCGACGCTGACCACGGAAACTTCGGGCTCAGGATCGACCTCTGCGGTCACTTCCTGTGCAGTAGGTTCTTCCTCGTCAACCAGTTCGGGAGTTTTCGCTTCCGTCTCTGGTGCCATGGATGCCAGAAGCTCACCGTAGGCGTCATCCAGATGCCGGGATGAAATGTTGGGGTCGATCCCCGTGGCGGTCAGGTAGTGGCGCATCGCGGTGCGCTTGTCGCCTCCCTGATGCGCAATCGATGCCATCGCCAAGTGAGCCTCAGCATTGCCGGGATTGCTTTCTAGAACCCTATTCGCGATCTTCTGCCCCTCCGCGGGCGAACCGGCCAAGGCATAACTCATCGCGGCAGCGATCAGGGAGGATTCATCCTCGGGAAGCGCCTCGATTCCTTCGATGAGAGCGCGGGCTTGGCTTTTCTGACCATCGCTCAAATAGGCCTCGATGAGGGCCTGACGGGTCTCCCAATTGGAAGGATCAACTTCGAGGGCTTTCTGAAGGGCTTTCGTTATCGCGGACATAGCATTGAGTTCGGCTGGTTATCCTCGGAAAAACACTGTCCGTTGTCACGCACAATGCATGCCTAATTGCGGACCGCCGCCAGCATTGTGACATCTTTTTCCGAAATGACCAAGTCCGCGTTCCTTTGGGTAAAGAGAATCTCTCCCTCGGAACCGAACAGGGTCAGGTCCGTGACCTGACCCTGTTGAATCCGGTGGCGCTATCCCGCGAGCTTGCCGCCGCCTCCGAAGAGGTCCTTCACCGTGCCGAGCGATCCGAGGATGCCGGTGGCCTCGTAGGGCATGTAGACGGTTTTGGTCTGGTCGCCGGAGGTCATGTCTTTCAGCGCTTCGATATAGCGCATCGCGATCAGATAGCTGGCGGGGGCTGCGTTTTCCGACACCAGGGAATCTGCCACCTGACGGACGGCGATGGCTTCGGCCTGGGCGACGCGTTCCAGCGCCTCGGCTTCACCAGTGGCTCGGAGCACGGCGGCCTGTTTCTCACCTTCGGCCATGTTGATGGCGGACTGGCGCACGCCTTCAGCATCGAGAATCTGTGCCTGCTTGCGTCCTTCGGCTTCGAGAATGACAGCGCGGCGATCGCGCTCGGCACGCATCTGCTTTTCCATCGCCTGCTGAATGTCGGCGGGCGGCTGGATGTCCTGCAGTTCGACACGATTGACTTTCACGCCCCATTTGTTGGTGGCTTCGTCGAGGATGGTGCCCAACTTCTTGTTGATGGTGTCCCGGGAGACGAGGGTCTCGTCGAGATCCAGTTCACCAATGATGTTGCGCAGGGTGGTCTGGGTCAGTTTCTCGATGGCATCGGGCAGATTGGCGATTTCGTAGACACCGCGTCGGGCGTCGGTGACCTGGAAGTAGATCATGGCATTGATCTCGATGGCCACGTTGTCTTTGGTGATCACATTTTGTTTGGGAAAATCGTAGACCGCTTCCCGCAGATCAATGCGATTGGTGATGCGATTCACGACAAGTGGTTTCCCATCTGGAGTGGCATCGATGAAACGCCAGTGGATGGCGCGCGGCTGATCGATGATGGGCCAGATGATGTTCAGTCCGCTTTCGAGGGTGCGGTGATAGCGGCCTAGGCGTTCGATGACCATGGTCTCGGCCTGACGCACGAGCATCATTCCTTTAAGGGCAAAGATGATCACGAAAACGGCCAGAACGGACAAGATAGCGACAGTGGCAGTGGTATTCGGGTCCATGATAGGAGTGGGTTTGCGGTTGATGTAGTGGTGAGGGCTCTTTAGGAAAAAAGGAAGGTGGTGAACACTTTGGGTTCGGCGGTGATTGGCCGAACGATCACAGTGGCGGAATCGACCGAGATGATTTCGACGACGAGTCCTTCGGCCAAGGGTTCGTCTGACTCGGAGATGGCTCGCCATTCTTCCCCGCCGATTTTGACCCGGCCCGGGTTGTCGATCCCGCCGACGACGGTGGTCACGGTGCCTCTCTGTCCGACCATGGCATGAGTGTTGGATTTTGCCGGATCGCTGGTGAGGTAGAGCCAACGCTTCATCGCTGGACGCAGCAGGGCCAAGGCCAAGATGGCAGAGACGATGAAGGTTCCGAGTTGTGCGGTGAACTCGAGGCCGAACCCCGCCGCAACAGCCGTGACGAAACACGCGGCGCCGAGAGTGGCGAGGAGGAAGTCCGAGAAGAAAATCTCGCAGATGATGAGGATGAGTGCGGCGATGAGCCACCAGTGCCAAGGTTCCATGATTCGATCGTACGGTTCTCCGTGTCAGGGGGTGATGTATGGTTCGGTCAACGAATGAGAGAAAACTCATTCAGCTAACTGCGGGAACCATAGAAACCTCCCGATCGAGTCGCGATTACAATCCAAATCACCCTTTGTAAGGGAGGAGGAAGTGTTCCCCCAACGAGCGTTCTCTTCGTGCCGTTTTCCCTGATCCCGATCAGGGTTGGTAGTCTGGGAATTCCCTTTTGAGCTGCTCGTCGAGCATGGCGGCTTGGGCCTCGTTGCCGGCTTGGCGGAATGCTTTGGCAGCTTTGATCAGGGCGTTGGGAGTGATTTCGGGGTCGACGAAAATCTGACTGACCACCAGGTATTCGTCGCCGGCGGCGGCGGGATCGCCCTTGGCGGCGGCGATGTCGCCAACGAGTAGGCGGGCCTCAGCATTGGTGCGGCCTTCCTTGAGCGAACTTAGGGAATCGCGGGCGCTTTCGAGAGATTTGTCGTAGTCCTTCAACTCCAGATAGGCCCTACCCAGTTCCAGTTGCGCCTGGGCGCGGAGACTGGGGCGCTGGGTCATGGAGAGGTAATGCAGGAACGGGTCGATAGCGTCGGCGAAGCGATCCAGTTTCATTCGCGATTGGCCAAGCAAATCCCAGATTTCGGCTTCGGTCTTGGCAGGTTCATCCGGCGTGCTGGAGGCGGTGAGAAAGAGCTCTGCTTCCTTGTAATCCTGACGGTCAAAAAGGCGGCGTCCCAGATAACTCAGCACTTGAGGAGGGATGGCGGTGCGTTCCTCCTTTTTCTGGGCTTCGAGATAGGCTCCTGCTTCCTTGGCGAGTTCGTCGAGATTCTCGGCTTGATAGTGACAGAGGATGATGCGCAGCGATGCTTTGGCGCCGTAGTTTTCTGGATCCGTTTTCCTGGAAATGACCAGTTCGGGGACGGCTTCGTTGTATTTCTCCTCATCGAACAAGCCGACGCCGATCCAGTAGTGGGCTTCCGGTGCGGCTGAGGATTCGGGGAATTTTTCGAGCAGTTCCTGATACGCGGCCATCATTTCCGGAACCTCGCGGCGATGGCCGTGGATGAGGGCGATTTGTTGAAGAGAAAACTCCGCTTCGCGCGCTTCAGGCCGCTCCTTGATGATGGCTCGGTAGTCTTCCAACGCGGCCGTGTAGTCTTGGAGTGACTGGAAGGTCTCGGCCCGTTTGGCGAGTGCCGATGCCAACAAGGTGCTCTCGGGAAAGGCGCGGACGAATTCATTCAATGTGATGACGGCTCCGCTGCCGTCTCCGGATTCGGACTGCGACCAGCCGAGTTTGTAGAGTCGTTGCTCGAGAAATTTGTCAGGCACTTTGTCCCCGCGCACCGCGGCGTAGTCGACGGCGGCTTCGGTGTAGTGATTCGTCGCCTCTTCGCGCTTGCCGTTGGCTGCAGCGGCTTGGGCTTTGCTGAAATGCCACTCGGCGCGCATCAATTGCGCGAGATCGATGTATTCGCTCTCGGGATCTATGCCGCGCTGCTGCTCGACAAAGCGTCCGACGTAAATGGGGAAACCTGCGTCGCCGAGTTCGTTCAGGCACTGGAGCTTACGATAACTCGCCTCGGCACCTTCGGGGCGATCCCGGTAGTTCTGCTCGATCAGCTCGTAGGTCTCCAGCGCGGACTTGAGATTGTCGGTAAGCCGATAGGAATGACCGACGATGAGAAGCATCTTGGGCCGGGTGTCGTCGGGGGCATTGAAGGTCTGGGTCGAATACAGCGCAAGAACCTGATCGTATTCCCCGAGGGCAAAGTGATTGAACAGAAGCCCGATGGTTGCGAGATCCTTCCATTGAGTTCCTCCCTCGGTCTTGATTTCCAGGGCTTTGGCGAGGTATTCCTTGCTCTTTTCCGTCTCGCCCAGCTCGGAGGCGAGCAGGCCGGCACGGGCGTAGGCTTCCTCCCGATATTCAGGAGTTTCTCCGGTGGAGGCCAGTTCTTCGAATTTGGCAAACGCCTCCTTGGCATTGCCGACATCGTACTGGAGGCGCGCGATCTCGAGGAGACTGCGCTCGCGAAACGGATTCTTCCACTGCGCGGCGGTGGCGGGATCGGGTGCGGGGGCGTCGAGGACTTTCTGATAGTTGGCGGCCGCCTTGTCGGGATCGTCAGCAAGCTGCAAACAACCGGCCAGATAGAATCGTGCCTGGAGCGCCGCCTCGGGACTGGAGAGATAGGCCGTGGCGATTTCAAAGTAAGGGGCGGCACCGGCGAAGTCTTTGGCGTTGTATTTCAAGACCGCCAACCGGAACGCGGCGGAGCCGACAAAGACGCCCTTTTTCCATTTTTCGATGACGTAATTGAAGGTGGTGGCTGCGTAGTCCAGGTTACCGACTTGGAGGTAGCACTCGCCGAGTCGGAACCACCCGGCTTGGGCATTCGGGCTATTGGGATGCTGTTTCAGGAAAATGTCATACTGCCGCGCGGCGAGTTCGTATTGTTCCTTCGAAAATAGGAGGTCGGCGTAGGAGAGGAGATCTTCCTTGGGCGCGGCATTTTCGGGCTCGACGGGACGGGCCAGCGGTTGGCCATCCTGACCGAGTGGCTGGGCACGAATCGCCGCAGGAGCGTCTTGGGCAAAGGCGCAGGGCAGGGGCGTCGCCACCAGCAGAAGCAGGGCCGCGATCGGAGTCCAAACCGGGAAGTTCCTCATGATTTCTCGGGCGTGGTCGCGGCAAAAGCTACATTCCAGATGCCGGCTTTCTTGATGGTATCGAGCACGTCGATGATGTGCTGGAAGGCGGCCTTGGAATCGCCGCGCAGGATGACGGCCTGATCTTGATCGATGCCGGCGATGACGCTGAGTCGGGAGAGCAGTTGTTCCTGTGAATATTCCGTTCCGTTGAGCATCACCGTGCCGTCCTCCTGAATGTTGATAATGATCTCATTGACCGTCCGGGCTTCTTCCGAAGTCTCTTCGGCGGCCGGCACCGAGATGTCCATATCGCGTTCGAATCGCGCGAACTGCCAGGAAACGAGGAAGAAAATGAGGAGCAGAAACACCACATCAATCATTGGCGCCAGTTCCAGTTCGGAAGTGGGCTGGCTGTGAGTGTCGCGGAACTTCATCGGGAGGGGGAGAAAATGAAAAAGTGGAAGTGGGAGGGGCGCTCGCGTTGTCTCAGTCGACGGAATCCTGGCCGTCACGACGGGCGGCAGCCCGGTAGTTGGCCCGCTTGTACTGAGCCGCCAGCAGTGCCATGATGTGGGTCATGGCCGCCTCGAGCTCGGCGATCAGCATCTGGACTTTGCCGCGGAAGAGAGAGTAGAAAATCAGGGAAGGAATGCCGATGACAAGTCCGGATGCCGTGGTGATCAGCGCTTTTGAGACACCCGGGGCGAGTTCCATGTGTTGCACGCCCGAGCCGATCCCGTTGAAGGCCTCGATCATCCCCACCACCGTGCCAAGCAGACCGACCATGGGAGCAATACGACCGATGTCGTTCAAGTAGCTGATGCGATTGTTGAGCATACTCGCCTGGCGGGTGCCTTCGGCCTCGGTGACCTCGCGCACCTCGTCGAAGCTGGCGGTCGGATTTTTCGTCGCGAAATCCAGCGTCTTGTAGACGATGCGGGCGATGCATTCGTTCTCCCGATTGCAAACCGCGATGAGGCCGAGGTAATCCTGTTTCCGGATCAGAGCGTCGGCGGAGTTCATGAACTTGTTACTCACGACCGAACCCTGGCGGATGGTGAGGAAGTAGAAAAAGATCAGCAGGACCGCGAGGAACGACAGGATGGCCAGCGGAGCCATCAGGACGATGCCACCCTTCATGAAGATATCGAGAAAGGTCTCCGTCGCCTGTTGCGCCTGACTCGGTGCTGCGGCTTCGGTTCCCGCTCCGGCAACGTCCTGCGCCAGGAGTGGGGAGGCGGTCACGAAGAAAAGAGATAGGGAAGCGAGAGCCACAGAGGCAAAAACGTTTTTCATCGTGAAAGAAAACGGAACGATTCGGCGCGAGTGAGCGGACATGGATCGGGTAAGCAAAGCCCGCGGCGGATGCCTCGGAAGAAATCAGGAGAAGTTTACCAGTGAACCGATGGGTTGCAAACGCTCGCTGAGCTTGCGATGGGCTTTGTCAGAACTGCGAATTCAACACAAGTGACTTGACCCTCTTGGGTCGGAGACTTGACCCTGTTGACTGAGGTCAGCTTTGACACGGGCGGCGTGGCAGCGTTCTTTCCGGTTCCGTCTGCTCTTTATCAATCTCCAATGCCCAGCCCTGCCAAACCCGATCTGCAAGCCAAGCTGCGCGATGTGCCGCATCAGCCGGGTGTGTATTTGCATAAGGATCGTTTCGGCAAGGTGATCTATGTCGGAAAAGCGCGGGATCTGCGGAAGCGACTGGCGTCGTATTTCACCCCGTCTCGACAGCGGGTGGCGGAGCACAAGACGCGGGCGTTGATCGAGAGCATCTGGGATTTTGAGATCCACACGGTTCGCAACGAGCCGGAGTCGCTGCTGCTGGAGGGCAAATTGATCAAGGAATACCGTCCGAAGTACAATGTCAGCTTTCGCGACGACAAGCGCTTCCTTCTTGTGAAAGTGCATCCCGAGGAACCGTGGCCACGGTTTCAGCTGTCGCGGATGAAAAAGGAAGACGGCGCCCGCTATTTTGGACCGTTTGCTCACTCGGGAGCGCTGCGACAGACGATCTCGTGGATGAATCGGGAGTTTGGTTTGCGGAACTGCCGTCCGATGAATCCGGGAGAGAGGGACTATCAGCATTGCTCCAACGACATCATCAAAAACTGCACCGCGCCCTGCGTGGGGAAAATCACGCGGGAGGAGTATCTGGCAAAAGTCGAGCAGGCTTGTGATTTTCTTCAGGGACACGCCAAGGATTTGGTTCGCTCGATCGAGGAAGAAATGCAGGAAGCGGCGGCAGCGCTGGATTTTGAACGGGCGGCGGAGTTGCGGGACATGATCGAAAATCTTCGCAAAACGCTGAAACCGACGCGCCAGTTCAAGCGACGCGGAGTGCCGGGCAAAGCCATCAATCCCGAGGCCGATGTGGCGGAGCTACAGGAGGCGCTGGGCATGGGAACGCCGCCGACGGTGATGGAATGCTTCGATATTTCGAACATCTCATCGAATCACATCGTGGCCTCGATGGTGCGTTTCCGAAACGGGGTGGCGGACAATGCGAATTATCGTCGATATCGGATCAAGACAGTGAAGGGGCAGGACGATTTCGCCAGCATGGCGGAAGTGGTGCGGAGGCGCTACTCGCGCATCCTGTTGGAAGCGAGAGCTCGCGCCGGGGATGAGGTGGCCGATGCGACGCAGGAAAATCCGATGGAAGCGCTGCGTCGTCTGGAGAAAGAATGGGAAGCCGATGAGATCGAGGAAATGCCGGTGAAGAAAGCGAAGAAGCGAGAGCAGACCTATGTGCGTTTGCCCGATCTGGTAATCGTGGATGGTGGTAAAGGCCAGCTCAGCTCGGCGGTGAAAGAGCTGCGACGGCTCGGTTTGCACGACCTGCCCATCATCGGACTAGCCAAGCAGCATGAGGAAATTTTTCGCCCCGGAAACAGCGAGCCTTTGGTCCTGCCGCACGAGACTGGCGCGCTCCGTCTGCTTCAGCGAATTCGCGATGAAGCGCATCGTTTTGCCAACGGGTATCACCAGTTGCTGATGAAACGTCGGGTGGAAGAGAGCATCCTCGACGACTGCCCGGGCATCAGTCAGGCTCGCAAACAGCGATTGTTGAAGGAGTTTGGCTCGGTGGCCAGAATGCGGAAGGTGGGAGGCGAAGAGATTGCCAAGGTGGATGGGATCAATCTGAGATTGGCCGAGGAAATCGTGCATTTCCTGAAAACTCACTCGCAGAGGTGACGTATTTCCACCTGTCCAGAGTCTCAAACTGGTGTTAATTACTCGGGATTTCTTTTTTCACGACTTCATGTTTCTGTCCTCAATTCAGCGCCTGCCCTTCGAGAGAAGGTTGACTGACACTCGTTTCTTCCTCGTCGCGACCGGATTGGTCGCGTTGGGCTTGATGTCGGCAGGTCTCTCGGCGCAGCAGATCGAGACGGGGATCGTTGGTGAGGAGAAGAAAGAGGAGAGATTGCCTGCTGTGACGAAAGAGGTGGAAGAGAAAGCCTCCACGCGAACCACTCAGACAGCGGAGGATCGCGAGAAGCCTCTGTCATCCCTCGGGAAGCTGGAGAAAGTTTCTGCTTCGGATGAGGCGGCAAATGATGGTTCTGCCACGATCGGTTCGTCGTTTGTCACTCGGACAGAGGCCCGGACCTTTACGCTCTCGGTTCCGGCGCCCCGTGGTCAGATTCTGGATCGTCGCGGGTATCCGCTGGCTCAAAATAAAGTGGCCTACTATGCGGCGGTGAATTTCCCGGTGCTGAATAATGCCGACGATACCGCGATTCTTCGCTACGCCGGTGAACTCATCGTTCACGTGAACAAACTTCTGGGGAAACGCTGGGATTTGTCAGCCGACGTGGTGCTGTCGCACTATGAGAATCGCCGTTGGTTGCCGCTGACCTTTTCCGATCCGTTGACGGATGAACAGGCGGAGAAAATCCGGGCCAATCCGGCCAAGGGACTGATGCTTCACCCGGTCTATCTGCGACACTATCCGCAGGGAAAAATGCTGTCTCATGTGCTCGGCTACGTTGGGAAACGCCCCCCTCGGGAGTTGGGTCCGATTCGCCCAAACGAACCGCTTTGGGGCGAAGGCATGGGCGTGGAGGGGCTGGAGGAGAGCTACGACACTTGGCTCACCGGGGAACCCGGACGAGTCAGCATGTTGTTCGAATCCGACGGCAGCAAACTGCGGGAGGAGATGGTCCGCCGTCCTCGGCCAGGTAACAACATCATTACCTCCATCGATGCCGAGATGCAGAAGATTGGTGAAGAGGTCATGGCGGAGAAGGTCAAGCGGGGGGCGTTCGTGGTCATGGACGTGCGCACCGGCGACATCCTCGTCATGGTGTCGTTTCCCCAATACAATCCCAACGACTTCATCCCTTCCATTTCGCAGGAAGCCTACGCAAAACTGCAGAACGATCCGGCGAAACCGATGTTTCCACGCGCGTTTCG
>JAGROX010000193.1:7172-14820 GCA_020440025.1 Verrucomicrobiia bacterium | reverse complement strand
TGATGAGTGTAGTCCGGGTCCCACAGCCCGGAACGTCCAGCGGCGTGAGCGGCGATGACGGTGACTCCGATTTCGAGTGGGGCTTCCAGCAATCGGGGATCGGAAAAAGCTGGCTTCAGCACCGGCAGGGTGTGCTCGCCTCCGGTGTGCGAGAGCAGGATCATGCCGGCACCGGCGACGCGTTCCCAGAACGGTCGGTAGCGCGGATCGGCGTAGTCGATGTTCAGGCAATTGGGCAGGAGCTTCAGCACCTTGGCTCCGCGGGCGAGACATTTTTCCAACTCGTCGATGGCATCCGGACGGGCCGGATGAATCGAGGCGGCAGGGATGAAGAGATCGGGATGTCGCTCGCAGACATCGAGGAGGTAATCGTTGGGAACGAAGAACCCGGCCTTATTCGGGATGGGCTCTCCGTCGTCGGCGTGGGGCACATCCTGAGCGAGGAGCACTGCCGCATCGAGATCGGACTCACGAACCTGCTCGGCCAAACGCTCCACGTAGCAGGTGTCGAGGTCGCGATTCAGTACGCCGGGCGAAATACCGGCCTCCCGCAGCATCATGCGCGAGAGAAATTTCTGGTGCGGCCAGTCCATCCGGATCCAGCAACCGCTGCCGGAGGTGCCGTCACCGACGAGATGAACGTGGCAGTCGATTCGACGCATCACAGAAAATGGCCAGGTCGTCGACGCGCGAACAAACTCAGCGCTTCGGTTCGGTCACGTCGATGGCTCCTTTGATCAGCCGACAGAACTCTTTCTTGGAGACCTTGTGATGAGTGCCGCCTTCGGGATGAGAGCGTTCGACTTTCTTGTAGTCGACCGTCAGGCGTTCGAGCTGAACGATCCGGTAGACGGCGTCTCCCTGCCGCCAGAGCTGATTTTGATGAAGTTTCATGGAGCGGGCAGAGTAGCCGATGGAAACGGGGTTTGCCACCGAAGTCAGAGAGGAGGTTTGCTGCGGCGAAAGCGTTTCGGACGCGAATCTTTCTTCGCCGGTGGCGGAGCAAAACGCGCCGGAGCGCGGTCGCCGGTGGCGTCGATGGGGCGCTCGCCCACGTAGACGCGATGCGCGGCGCGCTTGGCCCTCTCGTGAGCCTGGGCGGCGTGCCATTCGGTGCGAAAACCATCACGGCGCAGGCGGCTTTCGAAGGCTGGTTCCCGGGTGGCGGCCCAAAAAGCGGCTCGTCCGCCTGGAGTCAGCGAATGCCAGATCGCTGCAGTTCCTTTTCGGCCATAGATCTGGTGATTTTGAGGCTGAACCAGCGAAGTCGGACCATTGTCGGTATCCAGTAAAATCGCATCCCATGTCGGAATTTCGCCGTCGGCGGCCTGACGAATGCACTCGTAGACATCGCCCTGAAAGATGGTCACTCGGGGGTCATCGATGAGGTGCCCATTGATGTGTTCGAGAAACTCGCGATTCCATTTCACCACCTCCGGCAGCAGCTCGGCCACCACCACATCAGCACCGGGACCGACCAGTTCCAGGACTCGCTTCATGCTGTAACCCAGGCCCAGGCCACCGATCAGCACTCGCTTTGGCGCGAGCAGGCCGGAGGCGGGATCTTCGGGGCAGGCATAGTCGGCGAGCAGGCGCTCGGACAGGGTCGAGGTCGTGCTCATCAGCTGGAGGCCGTTGAGCTTCAGGAAAAACTCGCCGTCGTGCTCGTGCAGCGAAAAGCGGGAGCCGTCCGGAGTCCGGGTTTCAGCGAGATTGTTGACTGGCTTCATGAGAGAAAAAGAAACGTGAGCTCCGAAGCAAGAGCCCGGAAAAAGTGAGAAACGTAATGTCAGGGCCGATCACTCCGCCACCGGCCCCACTCGGATGCGGCGATATTCCATCTGACCGCGATCGCCTTCCAGACCGATGGGACCAGTTTCGGGAACTTCCATGGCTTCCTCCAGCACCTCGCCATTGCAGGTCGCCCGCGCCTTGCCGCCTTTCACGACTACGACCAGTTCGTTCCAATCCTGGGCGCGATATTGCTTCAGTTCCGTGTAGGGGCCCGCGAGGAGGAAGTCCCGACATTGCAGTTGTGGCTTGCGAATGAAAACGCCGCTGTCGGCATTTGGGGTGGCCCGGAATTCCAGCTTGAGAGTGAAATCCTCGGGAAACTCCTGCCTGGTCCACAGCTGTTGGATGCGTCGGCCCTCTGCCGGCGTCGTTACCACCAGTCGACCATTGATGGCCACGTAGCGACCGTCGTCGCTCTGCGTCTTGCCATCGAAATAAACAGGCTCGGTGATCTCGACAAATTTCGGCGCGTTGGGATTCGGCTTCTTCGGCTGTTTGCGGGGAGGCGTGGGCAGGAATCCCCAACCGGTCAGATCCTTTCCGTTGAAAAGGCTGGTGTATCCGGGTTCCGGCGTGAAGTCGTCGGCTTCCGTTTCGAGAAATCCCAGCGTCGCAAAAATCGGGCGCAGCGCCGCCGCCCATTTTTCATAACCTTCCGGATTGAGGTGCAGCAGGTCCTTGAACCAACGCGGATCGGCATCGCCTGTCTCCGTGGCATAGAGTGTCCAGGTATCGACCACCGTGACCTGCGGATCGCCTTTCACTGCGGCGGCATAGAGTTCATTGACTCGCTTGATCTTGTCCGCCGGACGGTTCTTTTCCGCAGAACTGGGAAACACTTGGCAGAGAATGATGGGCACCTTGGGATCGTGCTTTTTGATCGCCGCGAGGATGAGTTGGAAATTCCGCCCGATCGCTTCCGGGTCGATCTCGACCTCCAGATCGTTCGTTCCCATCAGCATCACGATGGCGCTGGGATTCAGGGCGAGGACATCCTCCTGGAGGCGGATCAACATTCCCCGCGTCGTGTCGCCACCGATGCCGCGATTGGCGAGCTTCATTCCCGTGAACTGATTCTTGAAATCGGTACCCCAACCCTGAGTGATCGAGTCCCCGAGAAAGACGACCGCCTTCTGGTCCGCTTCGACCTGCGTTGCCCATTTGGCGCGGAATTCCGGCCAGCGTTTCACATAACCTTCGTAGCGGCGGAGATCGCCCTCACCGGGAAGGCCATCCTCGCTGGCAGGCAGGGCAAACTTTGCCAGGTCGGCATCGGTCACTGTCGCTTGAGCGCGACCGAGCGATGGGAACGCGAGAAGGATACCGAAAAGGAGGATAAGAAAAGGCGTCTGGGCAATTTTCATGGTGGCCCCGACACTACGCGGTCGGGATGGTATCGGCAAAGTGAAATGCCAGCTGGTGGAGTCTCTGATTTGATCCTCCTCGGCAACGATGACCCCAAAGGCAACCGACTAGGGACAGAGCTTGTTTTGGGGCGTCGCCCATGGTTTGATCGCGGAGTGAAAAACTGGCTGACCATTCTGAGCTCATTTCTGTTGGGTGTTTCGTCGGTCATCGTCTTTCAGCTGCTTTCTCCATCGGAATCGGAACCGGAGCCCGTGACGGAAACGATCCGGGAAGCGCGAGAATCTTTCGATGTGGCGGGATCGGAAAAGAGACCTCCTCGGGTTCTTACTTATGCCAATCCAGAGCAATCTCAAACCCCGGGTCGCGAAACAGAGATGGATACCGATCTCTCCTCGATCACGGCAGGCCTCGCTGACGTGAAAGAGGAAGATTATCGCCAGGTCGCGACGCTGAGGCTGGCGGTTCAGGAGGCCTTTCGCCTCTCTCCCGAAAAGGCGCGCGCCTGGGTGATGTCGCTGCCCAGGAAAGGAGTTTTTCTGACGGCCTATCGGGAACTTGGGCGCTTGGAGGCAAGCGACCCGGAGTCAGCCGTGGCACAGATGGAGCGGATGGAGGATGGACCGGGACTTGAGTATTTCTATTCCGGATTGATCTCTGGTTTGTCGATGGAGGATCCGGCCTACGCCATGGATCTGCTGGTTCTAAATCGCGAGACTTTCCCTTCCATTGGTTCGCTCGAGTCCATCGTTATCCAGTCGACCCTAACCGGGAATCCGAGACTGGCCTTGTTGGCGATTCGGCAGAAACTGCCTCGCGAGGAGCATCCCCGGTTTTTCTATCAAACCTACTCCCACTGGGCGGCGATGAATGTTCAGGAGGCGCTCACCGATCTGGAGGGCCGTGGAGATTCTCAAGCGCTGTCAGTTGGTGCTGTGGGATTGTTCGAGCGATGGGCTCGCATGGATCGCCCGGCGTTCGAACGCTGGTTGTCGGCAAATCCCGAGTCGCGATTTATCCGGCAAGCGAATACCGCCCGAGCCAAAGTCGCTCCCGAGACTCAAGAAACCATCACTGATAACCGCATCGAAATGCCGGTTTTTGACTCCGTGCCGAAGAACTGACTCCAGTGATGTATGCAGGGTTTTGATTTCCGGTTTCGACCCACTCACGAAAAACCAGTTCAAAGTCAGGGAAGGACCAAGTCCATACCCCAGATCGAGTTTGGGCCGTGCTTTTCTCCGGAGTAGTATACGAGAAACCATTTGCCGCCACCCAGAGGAACCATCCACGGATAGCTGAAATCTTTGTCGGTGGGTACATCCACGAGCAGATCGATATGTTCCCATTTCAGGTCGACGGTATTCGCTTTCCAGAGGTGAATCTGATGCTTCTTGCCGCGCTCGGATTGCAGGGCATAGAGTTGTCCGGGATGTTCGGGGTCTTCGTTTAAAAACGGGCTGGGATGAACGGCTGAAGGATTTCCCTGCAATGCGCTCTCCGTCCTTTCCCAAGTCTCGCCGAAATCGTTGCTGACGTATTGGTGGTAAGCGTGGGCGGAATTCTCCCGGACCAGACCGATCAGCCTTTCCCCGGCATAGATGAAAGTGGGCTCAAAATATTTGTTTTCGGTAATCTTCTGGGGTTCGCCCCAGGTTTTCCCCTGATCCTGAGAATAGGCGATCCAGATCCCGTAGCCTTTCGGTTTTCGAAAATGACCGCAGACCGCGAGACCTTTTCCCGGCACCGAGAAAACATGCCCGAATACCGACCCCGTCTTGCTTTCCCCCAGCGATGAGGTGTCGACCGGCACCCAGCTTCTCCCGGAATCTTCGGACCGCCAACCGAAGATCGAGTTTCGTTCATCATCCGTGAAAGCCATTGCCAAAAGAACCACCGCCCCATCCTCCGCCACTCCCATCGCGAGATTAGCGGCGTGCTGATAGGGCATGGTCTCGTCGAATTCGCGCAGTACATTCGGCTCACTGAAGGATTTTCCTCCGTCCGTCGAAACAGAAACCGTGGGACACCCGTCACCGTTTACATGTTCCCGTCCGCTGATGTAGGCCGTCACCAACGTTCCGTCCGGAGTGATGACCAGTTTCGGCCAAGAGAGATGAGCAAAACGTTCAACCTTGGGTGCGCGAACCACGATTCTAGGTTCGCCAAATTCTGCCGCCTTCGTGGAAAATTCTGCAGAAAAACAGAGTGCAAGGCAAAGCACAAACCGGGGAAGTTTCGTCATCTCCTACAGCCAGTCGGTTACGAGGCGATCCCTGTCAAGATTCACAGGTTCTCAATGCCGCACCACTCAACAGCCGACACTCGACAGGCTGGACATCGGCTTTGAAAATCCGCAGGCTGAAGCCAGATTCCGAACCCTTCGACTCGTGCCCATCCTGCCACCCAGTCACCGCCGCTTTCTCGTGGTCCTCTGCGGACTCTATGCTCTCTGGTGGCTGGGCTGTGTGATTTCTCCGCGTTATCCCAAGGATTGGTGGCTGGAGAATATCCTCATCTTTTTCACGCTCGGCTTCTTGCTGGTAACGGCCCGGTGGTTTGTGTTTTCTCGGACTTCGTATCTGCTGACGGTGGTGTTCACTGCCTTTCACACTTTCGGGGCTCATTACACCTATGCTGAGGTGCCGGTGGAGGCCTGGTGTCAGACCCTCGCGGGCGGCTCGATGGAGGAGGTGCTGGGTTGGGAACGAAATCACTTCGATCGCATCGTTCACTTCTTCTACGGGTTTCTCATCACCTGGCCCTATCGGGAGGTGATCTATTATGCGGCCGCGCCCAGGCGTGATTTCTGGAGCTACCTGTTGCCGGTATCTTTTGTGATTGCGACGTCGGCGCTCTACGAACTGCTCGAATGGTTGGCCGCGGTGGTCTTGGGCGGTGATCTCGGAATGGCATTTCTCGGGACGCAGGGAGACATCTGGGATGCTCACTGGGATATGCTCATGGCGACGATTGGCTCGCTGCTGTGCGCGTTGATCATGCTGGGGATTCAGCTGATCACGAAGCGGGACTTTGCCAAGGAATGGGGCATGCGGTACGCGAACGGACGTTGATGCGCCGGATTTTGGCTGGTCGCCGACGGGGAGATCTCACTAGGCTAAGCGGATGAGATCATGGTTTTTCGGGCTCCAAGTTGTGGTGATGGTTTCCATGTCGACCATCTCTTCGGCGGTTGATGAAAACACGGATTCTGAGTTTCGGCTGGCGACTTTTTCTGCCGACGTCACTCCGCCCATCGGTCACACGCTTTTCACGGGGCGATGGAGACCTGCCGAGGGTATCGAGTCGCGGCTGGAGGCGCGTGGTTTCGTGTTGTTGCCACCGAGGGATAGTGGGGAAAAGCCGGTGGTCTGTTGTGTGGTCGATTGGTCCGAGATTCGGAACGAGGCCTACGACCGCTGGCGCGATGCCCTGGCTGAGGCGGCGGGAACAACTCGCGAGCGGGTTCTGGTTTCCGCGATTCATCAGCATGACACTCCGCTCGCCGACCTTGAGGCTCAGCGTATTTTGGAAGCCGCCGGATCGAAGCATCAGGTCATCGATCTCGAGTTTCACGAGACAATTGTTACCCGTGTGGCGGCGGCGTTGACGAAAAGCCTCACCTCGGCCGAGACTGTCACTCATCTCGGTACGGGGCGCGGTCGAGTCGAGCAAGTGGCGTCAAATCGACGCTATCAATTGCCGGATGGCACGGTGCATTACAATCGGATGAGCTCCTGCAAGGACCTCACCGCCCAGCGGGCGCCGGAAGGGGGCATTGATCCCTACGTCAGCGCGCTCAGTTTCTGGAACGGTGAACGAGCGCTCGCCGTGCTCAGTGCATATGCGACTCACCCGATGAGTTACTACGGGACTGGTCTCATCAGCTCCGATTTTCCGGGGATCGCTCGCGCCTCACGACAGGAAGCGACGCCAGGCACCTTTCAGATCTATGCTTCCGGATGCAGCGGCAATGTCACCGCTGGAAAATACAACGATGGCAGACCGGAGAATCGCCCGATCTTGGCCAAGCGACTGGAGAACGGCATGACCGCCGCGCTGGCATCGACCAAACGGGTCCCGCTGACGTCGATGGTCTTTCGACGGGAGCGCGTTCGTTTGGAGCCTCGAGAATCCAAGGGCTTCACCGTGGCCGAATTGAAAAAAGAGATTGCCGACACTGATGACGCCCGCGCTCATGGCATGGCGGCCATCGGGATGAGTTGGCGCAAGCGGGCCGACAATCCCAAGCATCGGATCGATCTCCCGGCGCTGCGATTCAACGACGGTGCGGCGAACCTCCTACTCCTGCCCGGCGAAGTCTACGTCGAATACCAGCTGGCCGCGCAGGCGATGGCACCGGACGCTTTTGTCATGACCTTGGGCTACGGTGAGAGCGCCCCGGGCTACCTGCCGATCGAGCGGGCTGGGCCGAGAACGATTCCAACCTCAGCGATTGGTGCTGGGTTGCGCCGGGGATGGAGGAGCG
>JAGROX010000193.1:1755-7018 GCA_020440025.1 Verrucomicrobiia bacterium | reverse complement strand
AGCATGGAGGCGATCTTTTCGTCATCCACTTCGGGATTGGCGCGCATGCCGGGCATGATGGGAGGAATCTCGGGAACAGTGTAGAGTTTTCCATCGACCGTGATCGGCCCCATGACGCCTTCCATGACCAGAGCGATCAGTCGTTTCGGCGGACCGTTCACCCATTCCGAATCGACCAGCGGCGGTGCCAGCGAGGCGAGCCCCTTGCCGTTCGGTTGATGACAGGCGCCGCAGACCAGCGCGTAGTTCTTTTTGCCGAGTTCGAAGAGGGCGAGGTCGGCTTTCGTTTTCAGGAAAACCTCGTCGGCGATTCCGGAAAAGTCGAAGATGGCGGCGAGTTCGACGCGTTTTTTCTCATCGGGATAGCCGCCTTTGTCAGCCAAAAGGGCGGGCGTGTCCTTCAGGGCCAATCGTTTGAATTTGTTCCCGACCGATTTGCGACCGGCGAGGAGGCCCTCGACGACCGGTTTTTGCAGACTGGAATCCGTGGAGGCAGCCGCAAGCAGTTCGGCCGCCAGAGGGGCACGGCGTAGTTTCGCCGCAGCATAGGCAAGTTCGCGAACTAGACGACCGCGATGCGGTTCGTCAGTCCGGAGAATTTGCGACTGCATCGTCGCAATGGTCCCGGCATCTCCTGCTTTTGTCACCACTGCTACCAATGGAGCACCGATGCTGAGATCCGGCTGGTGGGTCAACACGTCGGCGAGAAAATCCGATTCGTGCCCGGCGAGCCCACTGATTGCCAAGTCTTCAGCTAGAGTTGTTTCATCTTTCTCTGCGGGAGTGCCGAGCGTTTCCCGGAGCAAGGCAAAAGCAATGTCGCGGGCATCGGTGTCGCCGCTGGCTCCCGAAGCTGAGGCAAACACTCCCAAGCTGGCAAGCAATTGGCGGCGCAACACCGGGGATGAATTCTCGGCACTGATCGCACCCTGACAGGCCATGATCACCGCTCCCCGTTGCGTGGTGTCGGCCAGACTTTTCGCGGCGCGCAGGGCTTGGGCGGCGATCTCGGGCGAAGCTGAGAAGGAGGCGGCGAGATCTTCTGCCGCGTAGGCTCCCAGTCCTTCCAGCGACCAGATGGCATGGATGCGAGCGCGCGGGTCGGCCTTTTGGTCTCCGGCGAGCTGACGCAGCGCCGAGACGACGGAGTCATCCTGACGCTCCACGATCAGGCGCTGAGCGGTGTCACGCCACCAGCCGTTGGGATGAGAAAGTTGGGCGACGAGGGTTTCGCCATCGGCATTGGTCAGATGCGGTTGAGGGCCGCGCTTTTTGGCCTCGTGCACGACGCGCCAGATGCGCCCGAGCCCTGCGGGTTTGTCGAGCCCGCGTTCCTCTACCTGTCGACGTAGGAAAGTGGTCATGTAGGCGACGTGCTGGAGGATGCCGCGATAGAAATCGACCAAATACAGCGTTCCATCAGGAGCCGTGTAGCAACTGACGATGCGGGAACGTTCATCCGTGGACGTGAAAAATTCGTGGCCATCATAGGCCTGTGAAATCTGAAAGCGGCCATCCGTCTCCGCGATCAATGCTCGTTTCACCAGGTTCGCGCTTGGTTCGTTGACGAAGAGATTGCCATAAAACTCGGCCGGAAACTGATCACCGCGATAGATCGCCAGGCCCGATGCCGCCGTCGGGGTGCGCAGGTAACCTTCGTCATTCAGCGTATTTTCCATGTAACCACGATTCACGCCAGGATTGATCCGTGATGGCCACAGCGATTGGTCCTTGAGCTTGGTGGAAACCGGCGTCCGAAAATCGTGATTCGGATTCCGTTCCGTCAGCCCGGGAGAAATTTCCTCAGCGGTGACGGCATTGGAGTTCGTGTTGGTGAAAAGCCGACCCTGATCGTCCTGATCGATGCCCCATTGCCCGCGGAACTCGGTCTTTTCCTTCACCCACTCGCCGTCGATCTTGCGGTAGCGCATGTCACATTTGGCACTGTAGATCCAGTTGTCGAGGGCGAGGCGGAGACCGTTGGGCTTGTGTTCGGGATTGCCGCCTTTCGCGTATTCTGCGTCGACCACGACAGAATTTCCGGCCTTGGGGCCTTCGTTTTCCGTTTCGATGATGGCCACTTCGTAAAGCGTCATGTTATCCGCATAGAGCAGCGACTTGTCCGCTCCGGAAAGAGCGACGGCACGGGGGAGGACGATGCCATCGAGAAACACCGTGTGCCGATCCGCGACGCCGTCGTCATCCGTGTCTTCCAACACCGAAATGCGCCCCGTAGGCAAGTCTTCACCGTGTCCATCGATGTCCGGCATGTACCCGCGCATCTCTGCCACCCAGATCCGGCCATTGCCGTCAAAGGCAAGCGCCACGGGGTCGTGAACCATCGGTTCAGCGGCAACGAGTTCTGCCGAGAAACCTTCGGCCAGGTCAAAAGTCGCGAGCGCCTTGTCAGCCGTCACCACGGGAGCGGCGGGAATTTTCCAATGCGCTGGCGGCGGGGTCATTTCGTGCCCCTCGCGGTCTCCGCGTTGAGCCAACAGGGTAAAGTCGCCGACCCAACAGGGTATGATGGCGGCGAGGACGAGGAGTCGGGAAAGTGAATAGCGGCAGGCCATGGGGAAAGAGAATGGGGAAAAATGGGAGCGGGAATTTAGCACAATCGGCGGATTCCGCTCTTTGCTTGTTCGCGGGAGGTCTGATTGCCCATTGAATGATCTGTTACTCTTTGATTAGGATTCGGTGAGATGGAAGCCAGGGCCCAGAATGAGCGAACTCAAACCCGACGATGGCTTTTTGTCGTTGGCGTGATTTTGCTGCTGGTAGTCTTCGGAGGACTGGTGATTTGGATGAAGTGGGAGGTGATTCGTCAATCGGCGATTACCGAGAAGAATACGAAAACCGCACGATCATTGTTGCTGGCAATGAAATCGTTCTCTTCGGATTATGATGGGAAATTTCCTGGCTTCGATGAAGAGGAGGCAAGTATCGATTCCTTGTTTTTGACGTCGGAGGTTCTGATGAAAGTTTTGGTCGATGAAGGATACGTTGATACGCCTGAAGCCCTGAATTGGGAGAATCCCGAGACGGGCGAGCGACTTCCCTGGATCTATGTCGCGGGCCGGACGGAAACTGCGTTTTCCAAGGACGTCGTCCTGGTGGCTCCAGGACTCGAAAGCTCGGGTGGAAGAAGAATCGTTGGATTTTTGGGTGGACACGTGGTGAAGCTTGCAGATCCCGAAGTCGAAGAACTTCTGAAGAACGTTCGGAAGCTTCCGGGTTCGGCACCCAATCCCGTTCACCACCATCCTTGACGCGCCCGTCGGCTGCTCTACAATCGCGGCTCCGGAATTTTTACCGACACCCTCTATCTCTCATGAGTGATACCGACAAAGCCGCCCTTGCGCAGGAAGCCGCCGAACTGGCGGAGATTAATCAGAAGCCTCTGCTGACTCGTCTCGGCTACTTCACGAAACGGACGGGGCCGGGCTGGCTCCAGGCGGCGATCACGCTCGGTGGGGGGTCGTTGGCAGGATCGCTTTTCCTCGGGGTCATTCTCCAATACAACCTGATGTGGCTCCAGCCGCTGGCGATGATCCTCGGAGTGGTCATGTTGAGTGCGATCGGATACGTGACACTTTCCAGCGGTCGTCGTCCTTTTGGCGCCATCAATGAGCACGTCAGCCCGGTTCTCGGCTGGGCGTGGTTGATCGCTGCGATGATGGCCAACATCGTTTGGTGTCTGCCCCAGTTCGCCCTTGGAACAGGGGCCGTGCAGCAGAATCTCATTCCCAGTCTCGAGGGATCCACAACCGGTCCCTGGGTGATCGGCGGAATCCTTTTCGTCGTGGCGTCCTTGGTGGTTCGGGCCTATGACCGCAACAGCGGCGGGGTGAAACTGTTCGAACTTATCCTCAAAATCCTCGTCGGCATCGTGGTGGTGTCCTTTTTCCTCGTGGTCGGAAAACTGACGACTTCGGGAGCGCTCGATTGGGCAGCGATTTTCAAAGGCTTCATTCCGAACTTCTCCTACCTGAGCAAGCCCGCGCCGCTGATTCAAGATGCGGTCAACGCTACCGGTGGTCATTCCGGCTCCTGGTTGTCGTATGTCGCTTCCACGCAGAAAGACAAGATCATCGCCGCCTTCGGCACCGCGGTCGGGATCAACATGACCTTCCTCTTGCCCTACTCGATGCTGCGCAAAAACTGGGGTAAAGAGCATCGTGGCCTGGCGATTTTCGACCTTTCCACCGGACTCATCATTCCGTTCATGCTGGCCACGGGCTGCATCGTGATCGCTGCCGGCAGTCAGTTCTACGGGAAGTATGACGATATCCTGAAAGCCGATGGCACCGTGATCGAAGGCAAAGAGGGCGGCTTCAACAGTGTCGCCGATGTGTTTGTGAAAACGGAGTTCGCTGAACAACTGAAGGGGTTGGCACCGGATGCGGCTACCGCCAAGATCGAGGAACTCCGCGGCGGTCTGTCGCTGGAAGACAAGCAGTTGGCTGCCATGTTGGTGGATCGCAAGGATAGCGATCTTGCCAAATCGCTCTCGTCACTGGCAGGTGAGGGGACAGGGCGCATCATCTTCGGAATCGGCGTCCTGGGGATGGCGCTGTCGACCATCATTATTCTCATGCTGATCAATGGATTCTGTCTCTGCGAAGCCATGGGCAAACCGGGCAATCGCAACATCCACTTCGCGGGCAGCCTGATCCCCGGTCTCGTGGGGATTTGTTTCCCACTGATCTGGACCGGTCAGTCCAAGGCCGCGCTGGCGGTGCCGACTTCAGTGATTGGCACGTCGCTGTTGCCGATCGCGTATTTCACCTTTCTCCTGCTGATGAATTCCAAGAGCCTGCTGGGTGATGCCATGCCCACCGGGATGCGTCGTCTCCGCTGGAATGTCCTCATGTTCATCGCGACAGCGGTAGCGACTTTTGGTTCGGTCTGGGCGATCAAGGACAAGAATCTCGGTAGTTTGCCCATCGGCCAGATTGGAATCGGGGTCCTGGTCGTGCTGTTTGTTCTTGGACTGGTAGGCTTCATGGCCCGCGAGAAAAAGGCCAATGGGTGAATGGAAAACCGAGAGCCGGAAACCGAAACACTTTTCACCTGAGCAAAGCGAGACCATGAAATTCGGAATCATCGGTGCGGGCATGATCGCCAACTTCCACGCCAAGGCGATTGAAGCCATGGAAGATGGAGAGCTTCACTCGGTCTACGGTCGCCGACCAGAGGCGGTCGAGGCACTGGCCAAAGAACTCGGTTGTAAGGGATACAGCGATCTCGACGCCTTTCTCAA
>JAGROX010000193.1:0-1672 GCA_020440025.1 Verrucomicrobiia bacterium | reverse complement strand
GTCATCTGTGAAAAGCCGCTGGAGGTCACTCCTGAGCGGATCGACATGATGATCGCGGCGTGCGAGGAAGCGGGCGTGACTCTGGCGGGGATTTTCAATCGCCGGTTCCATCCAGCGATGGAGGCATTCAAAAAAGCGGCCGATGAGGGGCGTTTTGGCCAACTGACGATGTGCGATGCTTATGTGAAATGGTATCGAAATCAGGCCTATTACGATTCCGGTGCCTGGCGTGGAACCTGGGAACTGGATGGTGGCGGTGCCTTGATGAATCAGTCGATTCATCTGATCGATCAGCTCATCTATCTCGCGGGCGATGTCGCGGCGGTTTCGGGTTCGATTGCCTGTCTGGCCCACGAAAACATCGAGGTTGAAGACACCGCGGTGGCGATTCTGGAATTCAAGAATGGCGCGCGCGGCGTCATTCAGGGTTCGACGGCCTGTTGGTCTTCAACGGGACATCCTGCCGAAGTTCATCTCTGTGGTGATCAGGGTTCCGCCTTTCTCGCCGACGAGAAGTTCCGGGTCTGGGATTTTGCCGAAGGGAAGCCGGAAGACGAAACCGTGAAGGCAACGTTGATGCAGGGATCCGAAGGCGGCGGTCTCGGTGCCAACGATCCCAAAGCGATCAATTTTACGGGCCACCAGCGCAATTTTCAGGATGTCGTCGATGCCATCAAGGCCGGTCGACCACCGAAGATCGATGGCACCGAAGCCCGACGCGCTGTCGCCTTGATCTGCGCGATCTACGAAAGCGCGAAGAACGGCGGCAAGCGGGTGGAGTTGACCTGAGGAAATGCCAAAGGAGCGCGTGCATCGCGCTCGCTCTCTTTAAAAGGCGACGGAGGATCGTCGCAGTCCGTTGCTTCTCTCAGAGCTTCTTCACGTAGGCGAAGTAGGCTCCGGTCTGTGTGCCTTCTGCATTGATGAAGCGGGCGTCGAATCTGGCTGGGCCTTCGGGCAGGGTGACCTTGAGCGTGACCGAGGCATCGTCGGGCTTCACGTCGGTGGCGGCTTCGAGTTCGCCGATTTTGACGGTGGCTTTTACGGCGGCAAAGGCGATTCCGGGGCGTGCGCGATAGGCTTGGACGCCGGGAACATCGGGACCTGCCGGGAGTCCCGCGCTGATTCTGGCACCAGATTCCCGCGGCCAGCGACGCAGTTCGATTTCGTAGTCGCCGGCAGTCTCCACATCGATGTTCCAGAAGCCGGTATTTTCGGGCTTGGTTTCGCCGTTACGGATCATCGCATGGTTCCAGGGCGTCATGTTCACCGTGACCCAATCGTGAGAGGTCAGTACACTGGGATTTTCCGCCGGATTGCCAAGGACAATGTAGGCATCTTGAGAAAAGGAAGGTTCCAGTTCGGACCACCAGTCTTCATAGAATGTCTTGAGGCGCTGGGCGACTTCGGGGTGGTCGGCAATGACATTTTGCTTTTGGCCGGGATCGTCGTTGATGGCGTAAAGCTCGTGTTTTGGGGTCCCGTCTTTTCCCGCATCACTGACGAGGCGCCAGCCACTGGTCATGACGGCCGATTTCCGCCATTTGATGGGATCTTTTACCCGTTGACTGTCGGTGACCAGGATGCGATCGGGCCAGTCGACGTTGGTTTTTCCATCCAGCAGGGGGCGGATGGAGACACCGTCAAATTTCACGCCTTCTGGGGCCTTGAG
>JAGROX010000192.1 GCA_020440025.1 Verrucomicrobiia bacterium | reverse complement strand
CTATCAATGGCAATCAGGTGGTCGTAGTCCTCAGGATCGGTGATGAGTCCTAGGACGGTGCCTCCTGTGTATCCGGAGACAGCGGTAATGGCGCCGCCATTGGAGGTGCGACGATAGATTGCTGAGCCGTCACCAAAATAGATAATGTCCGCGTTGTTGGTTCCGTTCTTTCTACCTCCGTAGATCATGGTCCGCCCTCCGCTGCCCCCGCTATTGGGGCTAAGCGTGGAGACCCGGCTCACGGTATCGCCTTGGTCGAACGATTCGTAAACGCCATTGCTACCTCCGATGATCAGACGACTTGCGTTGATTGAATTGACGATGACCGGTGTCGTGAATTGTCCCGAGATGGATGGATCACCGCCCTGCGGGGCAAGGGCCGGGAAAGTCTGAGAAACAAATGAATTGCTGTTGCTATACACTCGCCTTCTCAAGTTCCCCAGGTTTTGAAAGCTGGAATAGCGCACAGATTGACTCGCATTCTGAGGATCGACCGATACGGCAACATCACCTCCGTCACCGGTGGAAATCGCCGTGTAGGTTGTCGATCCTTCGGCAGTTTGCTGAGTGGTGCCGTTGTCCTGATTTCCAGTAATGATAATGTTACTTACGGTGTCGTAGGCCACATTGTGCGCCTCAGTGATCTGAAGGTTTCCCGCCATTGATGTCCAGGCTCCGTTGTTGCTCTGCGGATTGGTCCGACGAAAGACGCCTCCATCGTCGGTCTCAATGAGATCGCCCGCTGCGTCAATCGCCATGTCTCTGGAATCAGCGTGTGGAGAGGATTTATCAGTGGTCCCTCCTCCCGGGATTCCCGCGATCGAATTCGAGTGAGTAAGATGTTTCCATTGGGAAGACGGACTGAGCCCATTGGCGGCTAGGCTCGCGTCACCTCTCCACAGGTTGCCAGAGTAATCTCTTGCATCGATGTAATTGGGAAAAGGAGTGTCTTGCCGATCTCCACCCACATAGACCAGGTTGGGATTCGAGGGATCGGCAAAGATCGAAAAATGAATAGAACCCTGACCTCCTGCAATCTCTTCAGGAGTTCCGACTTCCGGTCCCTTGGAACCGCGGGGATTCAGCGACACCACGTAGCGGGCAGAACCTCCGCTAGTATACGCGCCGTTGCCCGACGAAAAATCGAGCGAGAAAGAGGTGGCATTGATGTAGGTGATCTGGTGAAGACCGTTGGCGGCGGTATTGCCATTCACTCCGCTGATTTCCACGTAGTTGTTGGAGGAAAGGCCATGTGATGCCGTCGTGGTGATGACGATGGGGCTCGCGTTGGACGCGTTGGAAATGGTGAGGACCGTGGCGGTAGTCAAAGGCATGGTTGGGAGGTCCATTTGAGACCACGAGGATCCTCCGTTTGCGGAACGGAAAATCGCGACAGGTGCTCCTGATTCCAAGATGCCAACAAACACATTGTTTGAGTTGCCTACGGCCAGTTCGATATTGCTCGAAACGTTGGTGATGTAGTTCTCAATGAGAGGCGTACTCACTCGGGTCCAAGAGGCGCCTAGATTGGTGGATTTGAAAATGCCTCTGGCGGTGGTGGTCGTCGTGAGCGCCATGCAGGTGTAGACAGTGTTCGGCGCGGCAGTAGAGCTGACGATGTCGTAGGAAACTCCCTCTGGGAGTCCAGTCGAGGTGCCATCTCCCACCGACATCCGAGTGAAAGTCGTTCCACCGTTGGTGCTTCTCCAGATGCCGCGGGCCGAGTTGCCACCGCTGTCGGCCACATTGACAGAGACAAGGATGGTATTGCCTCTAGCAACAACGCCCGAAATATTCTTCCCTGTCAGGGTGCCTCCTCCGTTCACCAACTGCCAAGTCGCACCGCCGTCCGTCGTCTTTAGGAGGCCAGCCCGAGTGCCTCCATTTCGGGAGTAGCTGCTGAATCGACCGATCCCTGCCCAAACCGTATTCCCGGTGACATCATTCGGGTCGAATGCGAGTGCTCCGATAGAAAGAGAATCTTCGCCGTCTGTTGTCGTTGTCCACGTGGGACTCGCTGCGGTGGCGTTGTTGGTTTTCCAAACGCCACCGTTCACCGCACCGATGTATACGATGTCGGGATCTGTCGGATGAGCAATCACTGCGTGAATCGCTCCGCAGACATATTTGTTTGTCATTCCTTCCACCTGACCGCCGGATATTGGACTGGGACCTTGTGGTAGCCAGGTGCCGGGGACAGTTGTGAAGGCGGGCGCGCCGGGTGTCGCTGGAGCTGCAGATTCAGGCGCGGTTGGCGATTCATCTGGTGCATCTTCTGGTGGACTTGGTCCAGGATCTTCGCTGGGTGAGGCCAGCGGCTCCCCGTCGATGCCCGTGACTTCTTCTGCCATCAGGAAGTCGCCACTGAATATCAGGGGCGAGAACCAGAGGGAAAGGATCAGTAGAAAAATCGGGCGCATGACGGGAAGTTGTTGGAGTGGTGGCGAACCCACTCTAAATGATTGAAAATCAGCAATCAGTCGATTGGCAGTTTGAGTGTAGTCGCACGGCAAATGCTGAAGAGATGATCAAATTTGGTCAATCAAAAAATCAGTCCTTATTTCGGTAGGAAACGCACTCGGTGGAGACGTGAAATCCCGCAAGAAAAGTCACTGTCGGGAGTGATGTTTTGAAGTGCCCGACCCCAAACTCAAGAAGTGCGCGCTAACCAAAGAGGGTTGAGTCCGTAACTCAACCCTGTTGAATCGGCATCAACAGGATGTGGGTTCCTTGCGTGCCAGTTTCACGGAGTGGGGGATCGCTCCTTCGACGAAACTCAGACATTCGACCGCTCCACTGGGCTTGCCGGGGAGGGCGATGACGAGCGATTGATCCACGATGGCAGCAAGGCTGCGGGAGAGAATGGCGTTGGGCGTGATGGCGAGCGATCGCATCCGCATGGTTTCGCCAAAACCGGGAATCTCGACACGCATGATGGCGCGAATCGCTTCGGGGGTGACGTCGCGATCGGCGATTCCCGTGCCGCCGGTGGTGAGGACGAGGCCGCATCCTTGGGCGGAAAAGGCGCGTACGGATTGCTGAATCCGCGAGATGTCATCCGGCACCACTGCTTCGGCGATGACTTCCCAGCCGCGCTCCTGACACGCCGCGCGAACGGCGGGGCCGCCGTGATCTTCGTATTCACCCGCAGAGGCGCGGTCAGAGACAGTGATGATGCCGACAGTGATCATGGATGGGTGGGAGTGCTCGGTTTTCGGGAGTCAGTTTTCGGCGGCGGCCTTGTGTTTTTCGACCAACTCAATGGGGGCGATAACCATGGTCTTGTCGATGGCTTTGCACATGTCGTAGATCGTCAGCCCGGCGATGCTCACCGCAGTGAGCGCCTCCATCTCGACCCCGGTTTTGGCGTCGGTTTTGACGAAAGCGCGGATCTCGACACCATCCGAGGCGATCTCGAAATCGACCGTCACCTTGGTGAGTGGCAACTGATGGCAGAGCGGAATGAGGTCTGCGGTTCGTTTGGCGGCCTGGATCCCGGCGATTCGGGCCACGGCGAGGACGTCACCCTTGGGCACGCCTCCCGAGGAGATGGCAGCGACGGTCTCCGGTTGAAGCCGAATGAAGCCGCGCGCAATCGCCTCGCGCCGGACGACCGGTTTTTCCGAGATGTCGACCATGGCGGCGGAGCCGTCTTCGCGGAGATGAGTAAGTTCGGACATGACGCTGAAAAAATTAACCGCCAATCGCGATCATGCGGCGACCCGGTTGATAGTTTTCCCGGAACTCGTGTTGCTCGGGTTTGCGATCTACCACGCTGAGGAAAAATTTCGCGACATCGTCGTCGGTCATCTCGGGATTCCGGAGGACTTCTCGCATGTCGAATTCCAGGTGACTGCCGAGACAGGGGCGCAACTTGCCTTCGCAGGTCAGGCGCAGCTTGTTGCAGGTTTCGCAGAAATGTAGGTTCGTCATCGCGCCGATGAAGCCGATTTTCTGCCCGGTCTCGGCGATGCGGAAATAGGATGCAGGTCCGTTGGTCCGGAACTCGGGGATCGGTTCGAGTGCTCCGTATTTGAACTCGATCAGCTTTTTGGCCTCGCCGATGGGGAGGAAATTTTCTTCGGTCAGCATCTCGGTGGTGCTGACGGGCATCAGTTCGATGAATCGGAGCAGAAGATCGCGTCCTTGGGCGAACTCGATCAGATCCCAGAGTTCGTGTTCGTTCTGGCCCCGCATCAGGACGCTGTTGACCTTGATGGATTCGAAACCGGCGGCGCGGGCGGCATCGATCCCGGCGATGGCCTGGTCGAGATAGTTGCGCCCTGTTGTCTGGGAGTAGACTTCGCGATCGAGACTGTCGAGTGACACATTCACCGTGCGGACGCCGAACTGTCGAAGCTGCTCGGCGGTCGTCCGGGTTTCCGCATTCTGGGCGGGGCGGGCGAGCAAGGTTCCATTGGTGGAAATACCGATGTCGTTGATGCCTTCGATCTGTCCGAGTTGCTCGAAAAACCAGAGGACATTCCGGCGTGTCAGGGGTTCACCACCGGTGATCCGCACCTTGGAAATTCCCATGCCGGCACCGACCCGGATGACGCGCAGGAGTTCCTCGTAGGTGAGGACATCATCGCGAGTGAGCCATTCCTGTTGCTCCTCGGGCAGGCAATAGCGGCAGCGCTCGTTACACCGGTCGGTGATCGAGACGCGCAGATAGCTGATGCGATGGCCGTAGCGGTCTTCCACGTGAGTCTGGTTTCGGGGCAGTTTGGAAATGGATTCGGGGCGAACTTTAATGATGCACCGAGTCTGGGGGATTTACAGGACGAAATCTCCCGCTTACTTTCGACGGTGTCACCTCGGTTTCCTTTCCCTCTCACTCCTCCATTTCCAAATGACTGCCAGATCTGTACCCAGCCGCTGCCCTTTCAGCTTCGCGGCCTTGTTCTTCATCGGTATCGCCGCTGCCGGGCTCACCGGTTGCGCCACGGTGACATCGCCTGAGAAACGCATTGCTGCCGATCTCGAGTTGTTTCATTCGCAGTCGGAAAAGCATCAGGACCTGATCAGTCGGGGACAGGTGATCGAGGGAATGTCAAAGGACGCCGTCTACCTGGCGTGGGGGCGGCCTCACGAAACCAAGCAGAGCAGCCGCGACGGCAAGGCTCGGGAGACTTGGGTCTATTATGGTTCCGAAGCGGTGCCGGTGCAGACGGTGGGTGTCAGCATGGGCTATGGCGGTGGTTACTACGCACCGGGTTGCGCCAGTCCGTTCTACGATTTCGGCTATCAGTATGCCAATCGTGACTATGTGGCTGGCAAAGTCGAGTTCGAGAAAAACCAGGTGGTTTTCTGGGAGCGCAACGAGCGGCGCTGAACGAATCGGGTCAGCGTTTCTCCAACAGAACCCCGCTGATGTCCATCATGCGTGGCTGCGTGATGCCACGCGCCCGGATCACCAGCGGGTAGACCTTTCCGGCTTCGAGCGCCACCGAATCGTCGATCTTGACGGGGGAAAACTCCGAGGCCGAAGCGGTGTGCTGGCTTTCGCTCATGAAGCCTTGATCGCCGATGATCACTTCAAACTGACTCTTGCCTTCGCGCGGATAGCTTTGGTTCACGGTGACTCCGTAGTTTCCGGCTTCCTTGACTTTGAAATACCAAGTAAACCACGTGTCCGGCGACCGCCATCCGGTTAGCGATCCGGTGCTCTGATTGAAGACCGCTCCCTGCGGGTCAGTTCCGCCGATGGTCGCTTGAGCGGGCGTCAAACTGTCGCCGGAGCCGAGTTCCGGTGCTTCCTTGATGATGCGATCGATCTGGGTCACCGCCTGCTTGGCGAGGGAGGCGAGGCTGGGATTTTTGACCTCATCCTGGAGAAATGCTTTCACCTCTGGAGCGGGCAATTCCGCCATCGCTGAGAAAATTGGCCGGGTGTCGAGCGGGCGGTTGATGAATCCCAAGCCCTTTTGCCAGGTCTCCAATTTCTCGGCGACCGGGACGGCGGCGGGCAAACTGGCGAGTCTGGCGTAGGCGCGGCCGGCAGCGATGGTGTGAACATTGTTGTCCGAGTTGATAAGGGCCTGCTCGACCATGGGCAATGCCGAGCGATCCGGCCAGTTCAAGAGCGCGGTGATGGCATCGGCTCGTAGTGCCTTTTCCGAGTCAGTGGAAAAAATGGCGCGCAACCGGATCATCACGTCATCCGTGCCCAGCGCGCCTAGGATGCGGAAGAGGCTGCTGCGTTCTTCCCCCGTGACACCCTTCGCCCGGGCCAGTATCTGGCTGGTTTGCTTGGGATCATGAGGTTCCCGACGGAAAACGGCGATCACGATGTCTTCGAACAGCGTCCGCACCTGAAGACTGTGGCTGCCGTTGAGGGAGTCGAGCAGGACGGGCATGTTCTCCTGGGTCGCGACTCGACGAACGGCGTTCAGGATTTCGGTTTTCTGATTCTCCGTGCCCGCCGCCCTGAATGCGCTCATCATCGCCGCAGCACTCTCCGTCATGCCGCGTTCCCCGGCCGCTTTGGCCAGATTCAGGCGCACAAATTGAGACGGAGACGTCTCGAGAGCCGAAATGATGGCGGCATCCACGCCGCTGCCGGTGACCTTGGTGAGCAATTGAGACGCCTTGTTCTTGTCATCACCGCTCGCTTCCGAAGATTCCAGGAATTTGATCGCCAGGGCGACGTCTTCCGCCGTTCCTGTCGGCGCTTCTTGCTCTGCCAACTGAACCAACCGGGAATGATCCGCCTTGGCGTGGGCGCTTTTCATGACCAGGAATCCCACGAACCCGGCCAAGACCAGACCACCCACGGCAAGGGTGATGAATAGCGGCTTGCGATTTTTTTCTTCGGGCTCGCTGCTGATCGGGCCGGTGCGTCCACGTATGGGACTGGTATGGCGCGCGCCTCGTGCTCCGCCGCCTCGAACTGGCGTGGAGCCAGTGTGAGCCCGTGCCACCGGAGCGGAGCCAGTGTGGGTTCGCAGCAGGGTGGGGGGCTTGGCGCTGTGACTGGGCAACACGACCTGAACGCCCGTGGTCGCGGTGGGCGGGGTTTCCTCCACTGGAATCGCCTGCAGCACCGGCTCGGCGTTGGGCGGTTCGGGATTGCGGGGAAAACGTTCCAGCGCCTCGCGGGAATTGGCCGGGCGGTTTTCCATTTCGCGATTGATCAGCCACATCACCCATTGGCAGATCGAGGGAGAGAGATCTGGGCGCAGCTTGTCGAGCGAGGTCACCCGATGTTGCAGGTGAGCATTCATCACCTGCGGAGCCGTCTCGCCGCGGAAAGGATACTGGCCGGTGAGGGCGTGGTAGTAAACGCAGCCGATCTGATAGAGGTCAGTGCGGGCGTCCAGTTCCGATCGCTCGAACTGCTCCGGCGCCATGAAATAGATGGAACCCATCACCGCATCCTCCTGATCCATGGTCTGGACCGAGGGAGCCTTGCTGAATTTTGCCAGACCGAAGTCGAGAATCTTCGTCTGGAATTTGCCGCTGGGCTGCCAGATGACCATCACGTTGGTCGGCTTGAGATCGCGATGAATCACGTCTGATGCCTGCGCCGAGATCAGCGCCTCCATGGTCTGATAGACGATCTCGATGAAGTCTTCCTGTGTCAGCACGCCGCGAGCCACGGTCTCGTCCAGGGTCTCGCCTTTGAGCAACTCCATCACGACAAAGCCGCCCTTTTCGTCCTGCCCCACATCGAACACCGTGACGATGTTGGGATGATTCAGGGTGGAAAGCGTCTTGGCCTCCGCGATCAGCTTGTCTGCCGAGACCTGGACCTCCTCCTCGGTGGCGTGCTCCGTGGTCAACACCCGCTTCATCGCGACTTCACGATGCAACTGCGTGTCAAAAGCTTTGTAGACCGCGCCAAGCCCGCCTTTTCCTATTTGTTCGCGAATTTCGTATCGTTGGCTCATGCGGATGTCGTCGACCGTTTTGGCAGGCAGGTCTCTGAGGGCGGTGCGTTCCGGAATCTGGCGGGAAATGCGCCATCTTTCAAACATTTCCGGAGTGAAAAGGCAATTCAGAAGAACTACCTCGTAGGCCGGCGATCTCGCGATTGCCAGCGGCGGCGGCTTCGGCTAGGGAAGTGGGCACCATGAATACGTCTCCCGACGAACCAAATCTGTCCCTGCTGGGCCGCTCTGAGACTCGCTTGCCGTCCTCTCCCGACGAGGCGCAGTTGGAGACTTTTCCCAACCGCAGCCCCGAGCGGGACTATTGGATCCAACTGGATTGCCCGGAGTTCACCTCGCTCTGCCCCGTGACGGGACAGCCCGATTTCGCGAAATTGCTCATTCGCTACATTCCCGATGAACGCTGCGTCGAGACCAAGTCTCTGAAGTTTTACCTCGCCTCCTACCGGAATCGCCCCTCTTTCAATGAGGAAGTGGTCAATCGCATCCTCAACGATCTCGTCGCCGCCACCGATCCCCGTCGCATGACCGTCAAAGGCCAGTTCGGTTCCCGCGGGGGCATCGCACTCAGTGTCGAAGCGGAGCACGAAAAAGCCAAAGGCTGAGTTCAGGGGGCGGAGCGCCTCGGATTGGGCCAATTTATGCCCGAAAAAGAGCTTTAACTCCCACTTGCATCCCCTTGATGGGTGAATTAGTATGCGCGCCCCACGAACCAAGCATTTTTTGTAGTCATGTCGCAGCATCCCAGTCTCAAAAGTTCCAAGACCGTTGGCGCCAAGCGTAGCGTCCTTAAGCGTTTCGAGCGCGTCAAGCTGCTCAAAGCACGTGGTGATTGGAAAGACGGCATGTCCGCCATGAACCTGCCGAAGACCAAGCCGGACGAGTGATTCTCACTTGCCGCTGTGGTTTTCTGCTTTCCCTGCTGCCCGGATGTCCCGCTCCTCGTCGCCTGAACCGGGCGTCCGGCTCAATCGCTTTCTCGCCTCCTGTGGCTTGGGTTCCCGGCGTAGTGCCGAAAAACTCATTCAGGAAGGTCGCATCGAGATCAACGGTCGGGTGATTCTCGATCTCTCCACTCGCGTGTTGCCGGACGATTTCGTTCGTTGCGACGGTCGCGTGGTCCGGGCGGAAAAGGAGATCACCATTCTGCTGAACAAGCCCAAAGGCCTGCTCTGCACCCGCCATGATCCCGAGGGCCGGAAGACGATCTACGACATTCTGCCGCCGACTTTCCGCACCCTTTCCTACATCGGACGACTCGACAGCGAGAGCCACGGTTTGTTGATGCTGACCAACTCCGGGTCGCTGAACGAAACCCTCAGTCATCCCCGTCACGAGGTGCA
>JAGROX010000191.1:25038-25237 GCA_020440025.1 Verrucomicrobiia bacterium | reverse complement strand
ATCCCATCTACAGCATTGCGATGACCCAGGATGGGCGCTATGCCGCTTGTGGTCGTTCGAATCGAATTTTTCTCTACGACCTCGCGACGCGTGAGTTCGTGGGGGAAATCGCCGATCCGGCGCAGAAGACGGGTGGGGCTCATCGGGCCATGGTCCAGTCTCTCGCGTTCAGTCCCGACGGCACCAGGCTGGCGAGTGG
>JAGROX010000191.1:21410-24990 GCA_020440025.1 Verrucomicrobiia bacterium | reverse complement strand
CAGCGGTTGCCCCGGCGGCTCAGGCGGATGAAGCCCTTCTCAAAAAGATTACCGAGACCGGCAAGGTCGCGATCGTGAGTCATGCGCTGTCGACCGATGGCAAACAGATCATCACCGGTTGCTCGGATGGCTCGGTGCGTATCTGGGAATGCGCCTCGGCAAAGCCCATCGCCGAACTGCGCGGATCGGTGAGCTTGACGAAGCAGATGGCGGAACACGAATGGAATGTGGCCCGTCAGACCCTGGAGCAAGCTTTTCAAAAAACCGAAGTCACCCGCATCGAAGCTCAGAACAAGTCCCTCGACGAACTGCTGAAAAAGGCGAATGACGCCATCGTGGCGATGAAAAAGGTGCTGCCCGAAAAGCAGAAGGCGGTGAAGCCGGCGCAGGAGGCTACGGCGGTTGCCCAGAAGGTCGTGGATGATGTGCAGGCGCTCATTGCGAAGGCTCCCGATGGGAAGGCCGACGCCGCGCTCGAAAAACAACTCAAGGACGCTCAGGAGAAACTCGCCCCGGTCGCGACGAAGGAGAGATCTGCGCTGGCCGCCGTTTCCGCCACGGAGAACAATATCAAGGACGCCGGGGTCGAGGTGAAACGCATCACCGACTCCCTCGCGGAGAATGCGAAGGCACTTGCTGCGGCCAATACCGCCATCGAGACCGCCAAGAAGGCTCAGGACAAGGCGACTGCCGATCTTGCAGCGGTGAAGAAGACCTTGGCCAAGCCGGCTTCGAAATCGATTGCGGTGGCCTTGTCAGGTGATGGAAAGCAGGCTGCCTCGGTCGGGGACGATGGCAAACTGACCGTCTGGGCCGTCGCGACGGGAACTCCCGTCGATGAGGTGATCGGAACTCCCGCACCCACCGCAGTGCTGAATTGGCAGGAGAAAGGAGGATTCATTTCCACCGGGCCCGATGGGAAATCAATCCACACGAAACCTGCTCCGCGTTGGGTTTTGGAACGAACGCTCGGCGGAGAGAAAAACCCGGCGCTTTTTGCCGATCGGGTTAATGCCGTGCGATTCAGCCCGGATGGAAAACTTCTCGCCACCGGCGGCGGTGAACCCTCTCGTACCGGCGACGTGACCCTGTTTGATCTCGCCTCGGGAAAACTCACCGCGACTTGGAAGGAACTGCATGACGACATCGTGATGAGCCTCGATTTTTCGCCTGATGGAAAACGAATCGCCTCGGGTGCGGCGGACAAAATCGCGCGGGTCACGGAGATCGCTACGGGCGAGCAGGTGAATCTGCTCGAGGGACACACCCACTACGTGATGGGGATTAGCTTCCGCGCCGATGGTCGCGTCCTCGCCACTGCCGGGGCGGATGGCGTTGTCATTTCCTGGGACATGATTCTCGGCGAGCGGAAGAAAAAAATCGAGGGCTGGACCAAGGAGGTCACTTCGCTGCAATTCATTGGCGCGACGAATCAGATTGTCACCTCTGCTGGCGACAATCGCATCCGCATCGTCAACGACGACGGTGCCGAGGTTCGCTCCATCAAGGGACTTCCCGATTTCATGCAAGCCGCCGCAAGCACCGCGAATGGTGCCACCCTCGTCGGCGGGGGCGAAGACAGCACCCTCCGAGTCTGGAACGGAACGGACGGAAAAGAACTTGCCGCTTTCGGAATCAAATAGGCTTCCCACTCTTGACTCAACTCCTCACGAGCCCATGTCCTCAATCATCGATCCCTCATCTCCCTTCGGCCGCTGCGCCGGTCCTTTGAATCGTCGCGGGTTCATGCAGATTGGACTTACCGGCATGGCCACTCTCTCTTGGCCCGCCCTGATGCGACTGCGGGCTGAGAATGCGCTGAAACCAAACAGCGAGAAAAAGGCCATCATCATGGTCTGGCTTCCGGGCGGTCAGTCGCATGTCGATACCTACGATCCGAAGCCGGACATTGGCAGCGAATATCGGGGGCCTTTCAAAACGATCTCCACCAAGGTACCGGGAATGCAGTTCACTGAATTGCTTCCGATGAACGCGAAGATCGCCGACAAATTCACGGTTCTGAGATCCATGAATCAGTCGGCAGGCGGTCATCCGGCCGGCTCGATGCAGATGCTCTCGGGCGATTCCGACACCCGCGACAAGCCGAAACCGCGGCTCCCGGACTGGATGTCGGTGGCGCACTATCTGAGGTCGCAGGGGGAAACTCGCAGCAATCCGCTACCCAATTATATCGGGGTCAACCCACCGCTGACCTACAATGGTCCCGCCTATCTTGGCGATGCCTTTGCCCCGTTCTCGGTCAGCGATGATCCCAATCGTCCCAATTTTCAGGTGCCGAATATCGGTCTTTCCGATCCTGCGGAGACGAAGCGTTTGAGTGATCGACTGGCCCTGAGAAAGGGGCTCGATAAACTGGAGCGCGCCTTCGACAAGGAGGGCGAACTTGGTGCCCTGGACGAATTTGAAGCGCAGGCCATGACCCTGCTCACCAATCCGCAGACGCGGGATGCTTTTGATCTTGGGAAAGAAGAGGCGGCGACCCGTGATCGCTACGGGCGTAATCGATGGGGGCAACAGCTGCTCCTCGCGCGTCGGCTCGTCGAGGCAGGCGTGGACATCGTTACCAGCAGTCTCAGCGGACCGCTCTGTGGCCGCGTCAACAACTGGGATGATCACGCGGTGAATCAGCACCAGTTCGAGGCTCTGCGTTTCCGGATGCCGACCTATGACCAGGCGGTTTCTGCCCTGATCGAAGACGTCTATGCTCGCGGGCTCGACAAGCGAGTTCTCGTGGTCGTCACCGGCGAGTTTGGACGCACGCCGAAAATCAGTTTTGGTCGCAGCACCGGAGCAGGGGATGCCAGTGCTCCTGCCGGTACCCTTCAACCGGGACGCGATCACTGGCCGCGTGCCTTTTCCAATGTCTGGGCCGGTGGCGGAATTCAGACCGGTGGGGTTATTGGCGCGAGTGATCAGCGAGGCGAAGACGTCGTCGAACGGCCCTGCGGTCCGGGAGATTTCCTCGCCACCATCTATCATCATCTCGGTATCGATTCCTCGAAAGTCACCATCGAGGATTTCAACGGACGTCCCACGCCGATTGTGAATCACGGGAAACCGATTCCTGAGTTGATTGCGTAAAATAGCGGAGCGCTTGACGCTTTTTGTCCCGCGATCGGGAAAAGTGTGAAACCAAAGCAGGTTTCGTGGGGTCTATGTTTGTGATATCCATGAAACCGAATCGCTTTTTTCCCCTGGTTGCCCTGTTCTTTTTTCAACCGCTGGTCTGGCAAATCTCTGCCGAGCAACCAGAACTTCAACGCGTCGAAATCCAGGTTGAAGGGGTAGCTCGCGAGTTTCTCGTCCATACTCCCGCGTCGGCAAAAGAGAAAGCGACTCCTCTGGTGTTTGCCTTCCACGGCCACGGTGGGTCGATGCGGAACGCCTCACGAATGTTTGCCATGCATCAGCACTGGCCGGAAGCGATCTCGGTCTACATGCAGGGCCTGAACACTCCGGGTCGATTGACCGATCCCGAGGGAAAAAAGCCGGGCTGGCAGGGGCGTCCCGGTGACCAGGGGGATCGTGATCTGAAATTTTTCGACGCGGTGTTGGCGAA
>JAGROX010000191.1:11000-21263 GCA_020440025.1 Verrucomicrobiia bacterium | reverse complement strand
TGGGCAAAGCCACCATGCTCAAACCGAAACCTGCCATGCATATCGCCGGGCAGTCTGATCCTCTGGTGAAATACGAATGGCAGCAAGCGGCGATGGAAGCCGTCCGCCAACTCAACGGTTGTCGGGCCGAAGGCAAGCCGTGGGCCAAGCAGTGTCTCATCTATGAGTCGGAGGGTGGGACACCTTTCGTGTCCCTGATCCATCCGGGTGGTCACCAGTTTCTCAAGGCGGCACCGCTGCTCATCGTGAAATTCTTCAAGCAGCACTGAGCCACGGCTCATCACTCCACGGCCCGCACCGTGAGGGTGTGGGTGACGGGCGTCACCGTGGCTTGGGCGGCTTGATGGAGTTCGTCATCTTTCGTCACCAGCTTCTGGGTGAGCATGGCAGCCGCCGACGCGACATCGGGATCTCCCGGCAGGAATGTTTCATACAAACGGAAACTGGTGATGGCATTCTTGATCATGGGCGTCTCGAAAGCCTGCTTCTGCGCCACGGCATTCATGGTCGCATTGAAGGGGGCGTTGAAAGGTCCCTCGGTGAACTCGGCTGCCAGATTAATTCCCTTGGTCAATTGCTCACTGGTGAAAACCTTTTTCGAGGCTCCCCACTGAACCTCGGCTTTTTGACCGGTGAAATTTCTCACCGTGAACCGGAAGCGATTCAGTTCTTCGTTGAAAGGCAGGAAGCGGGTGATCCCGAGAGTGCCGTTGGGATCTTCCTCGTTGCCGTAGAAACAAAAGGGGTAGCGACTGCTCTCGATGGTGACGCTGTCCGCGGTGGTGGCGATCACGCGATGTCCCTCGCTCGCCTCCGCTTTTTGCTCGCCCATGTCCAAGGTGATTTCGGCGATGTCTCCTTTCAACCCAAGGACTTTCAGGAACGCAAAAGCCATCGCCAAATGTCCGTTGGCTCCCGGATGGACGCCGTCGCCGCCCGCCACCGGATAGGTTTCTCCCTTGGCGGCTTTTGCCTTGAGCATCACGTCCATCATGGTGTCAAAAACGTCAGCGTGCGGGTAGCCATATTCTTCTGCCAGCTTGTGGGCGATTCCGTCGAGTTGCTTCAGGTTGGCATTGTAGATCTTGTCGGCATCGGGAGTCTCTTTCCCGAAGGTCTCGCTGTCGACGACCCCTGGTCCACCAATCACAAACTTGGCGCCGTCCTTTTTGAATCGTTCGATGATTGTCCGCATGCCGATTTCGTAGTTCTGGCCGATGGCCTCGGTGTAGGCGCGGTAGCTGCCGTCGTTCATGCCGAAGCAGGTGGTGATGAGGTCCGGATTCCAAAATGCGAGGTCGTTGTCCTGGCGGGCCGCAAATCCCGGAGCGCGTTCGCCGCCCCAGCCAAACTGAAATACTTGGACGTCCCATTGCGGGGTACAGGCGAGCAGATAGGTTTCGATGAATTTGCTGTAGAGTTTTTGCTCCGTGATGGAATCTCCGACGATGGCGATACGGTCGCCTTTTTCGATCACTGGGCCAACGACCGGATTCTGGGCCGATGCCTGATGAGAAACGATCAGGTTGAGAACGACCAGGGTTGCCAGGGAAGAGAGAGTTTTCATGGAGAGAGATTTGTAAAGGGACGAAGGCATGCTGTCACTTCCTCAATTCCTACGGAAACCCGGCAGACACCTTGAAAAGAAGCTCATTTTTCGGGCATGCATCCCTTGGTCGGTTGTCACCGCTCTCTTGGAGCCACTTGTCGTCACTGATCAGGAAGCCTGTTGCCTCAAAACGAAAGGACAGCGAAGAGCGGCCCGATTGCGGGATTTGCAAAGAATGTCGGCATCGTCTCTGATAGCGACTTGTTATGAGAAGACGTTCACGCCGATTGAAGATGTCGTTGATCCTAGTCGGCGCGTTTCTGTTCAGTGTCCTGAGTTCCGCCGTGGTCGCCCAGGGTGATCGGGCTCTCCGGGCCGGGGCCGCCACCAGCAATATCACTCCGCCTCTCGGCACGCTGAGGGTAGGCAGTTTCACGCCCTATCCCTCGATCCACGTCCACGACGAACTCCACGCCCGCTGCCTCGTGCTCGACGACGGCACCACCACGCTCGCGCTGGTGACGGTCGATCTCGTCGGTTTTCATCGCAGCGTCAGTGTCGAGGCCCGCCGTCTTATTGAGAAGGCCTGCGGCATTCCCCCGGAAAATGTCGTCATCTCGGCCACTCACACCCATTCCTCGGGTTCCGCCATGGGCTCGACCCGCTATACCAACGAGCAGGAACTCGACGACTATCAACGTTTCCTCGCCGGCCGGATCGCCGACGGGGTGCGTCGAGCGCAGAATCTCCTCCGGCCCGCCGAGGTCGGCTTCGGAAAGGTCGATGCGGGAGAGTATGTGCTCAGCCGGCGTTGGCACCTCGCCGAGGGGAAGGAGCGCACCGATCCTTTCGGGAGGGGCAACCGGGTCTGGAAAACCGCCGTGCCCAACGACGACTACACCAAGCCCGCCGGCCCGCTCGATCCGCATGTCTACTTTTTCGCCCTGCGCGAACCCGGGGAAGGGGGAGCGCCCATCGCCGTGTATTCCGCCTACTCGGCGCACTACGCCGGCGATGCCGCGATCGGCCACCTCTCCGCCGACTACTTCGGTTACTATGCCGAGCAGCTCGCGAGGCGGCTCGCATCGCCCGACCAGGATCCGCCCTTCGTCGGCATGATGGCGAATGCCACCAGTGGCGACATCGGGCTGAATCTCGAGGCCTTCTCTCACCTGCCCGGCCCCAAGGGCAACTACGAGCGCTGCCGTTTCCTCGGCGAGAAGCTGGCGGAGAAAGTCGATGCCGCCCTCGATGGCGTGGAGTGGAGGACCGAGGCGCCGCTCGCCGTCTGCTTTCGCGAGATCGAACTGGCCTGGCGCAAGATCGAGCCCGAACTGATCACTTGGGCCAAGGAGATCGAAAACAAGGCGCCGCGCCTGAAGGAGGGCGACCTGCCCATCGCCGCCCGCTGGCCGACGACGAAGGAATACGTCGCCGCCCTGAGCTACGCCGGACGCGTCCAGGCTCTCGCCCAGGTGAAGGAACCGGCGAAGGTCCCGCTGCAGGTGGTCCGCATCGGCGACGTCTGCCTCGGGACCACCCCCTGCGAGACCTACACGGAAATCGGCCAGGCTTTTCAGGAGCGCAGCCCCTTCGAGAACACCTTCATGGTGGAATTGAATCACGGCTACCTCGGTTACCTGCCGACGCCCCGGCAATTCGAACTCGGCGGCTACTCGACCTGGCCGGGTACGAACTATTTGGAGCCGCGGGCGTCGGAAAAGATCGTCGATGAACTGGTGGAGATGGTCGAGGAACTCCGGCCGTAGAAGTTCGATGAAACGATTCCGGTTTGCCGCCTCTCTTCCTTTTCTCCAGTCCCTCACCGAAGCGGAGAAACCCGCCGTCATCGCCTCCGCCGAAACCAGCGCCCCGCCGCGAATCGTCAATGCCTCAGCGGCATTACGCCAGGCGTAAACCCGATTCCGAAAATTCTCCTGCGGACGCCGCTTTGCGCTCTTGTTTCCGTCACGGGGTGCGCCCAGACTTGATCGACGTAGTGAGAGCCTTGCATCCCATCCTCAGCCACCTGGTCGTCCTGGCCTGTCTTTCCAGCGTCCGGGCCGACGAGCCGGTTCGAGAACCGTGGACCGCGTCCCGCATCCAGGGAACGCCGGAGCCGCCGAGGCCCTTTGTGCCGGAGCCGGTGTTCGAGCAATCGACCTTTGGCCAGGCGGTGGAGATCGTGGCCCTGGATGGGCGGCTTTTCGTGATGGAACGAGCGGGGAAGATCTGGTCCTTCGCCGAGGACGAGGCCGAACCGGAGATGGCGCTCTTCGGGGAGTTGAAGGGAAACGAGCATACCTTCGGGATGGCGTTTCATCCGAACTGGCGGGAGAACCACTCGGTATTTCTCACCTACATGACCGAGAACAATGTCGAGGGGGGAAACCGCTTGTCGCGCTTTCGGTTTCGCCTTTCGGAGTCCGGCGTTCCGGTCCTCGACCCGGATTCGGAACAGGTCATTCTCACCTGGCGCAGTGGGGGACATCATGGCGGGACGATTCGGTTCGGGCCCGGGGATGGCCTGCTTTACCTGGGGACGGGGGACGCGGCGCCTCCGAATCCGCCGGACGGTCTCGATACCGGGCAGGACAATTCGGATCTCCTCTGCTGCGTCCTGAGGATTGATGTGGATCGCGCTGAGGACGGCCGGGCGTATTCGATTCCGGCCGACAATCCCTTCATCGGCCGCCCGAACGTGCGGCCGGAGATCTGGGCCTTCGGGTTTCGCCAGCCCTGGAAGATGAGCTTCGATGCGAAAGGGCGGCTGTGGGTGGGAGACGTCGGCTGGGAGCTGTGGGAGATGATCCACCTGGTCAAGCGCGGCGGGAACCATGGCTGGAGCGCGATGGAGGCGGGCAATCCGCTCAAGACCGGCACGGCCAGCCCGCTGTCTCCCATTTCACCACCCGCTGCCGCGCATCCGCACACCGAGGCCGCGTCGATCACCGGTGGATTCGAATACCGTGGATCGCGCCTGCCGGAGTTGCGCGGCGCCTACGTCTACGGCGACTACGAGACGGGGATCATCTGGGCGTTGCGGCACGACGAGGACGGCCGGCTCCTTGCTCCCGAAATCATCGCGGATACGCCGCACAAGATCTCGACCTTCGGCATCGGGAACGAGGGCGAGTTGTATTACATCCACTACGGCGAGGCTTCGACGATGTTTCGGCTGGCGCGAAATCCGCGAGCGGGTCAAACCTCCGATTTTCCCCGGAAGCTCAGTGAAACGGGCCTGTTCGACGATGTCGCCCGACAGCGGCCGGCGGCGGGGGTGTACGAATTCGAGATCCAAGAACCGATGTGGGAGGACGGAGCGCAGGCGAGGCGCTATATCGCGCTGCCCGGCGAGTCGGGGATCACGACGGAATACGAGTATCACCCGACCGGTGAGTATCGGCGGGCGCACACGAGTTGGCCGGCGGATGCGGTCCTCGCGCGGACGATTCGCCTCGGCGATGCGCCGGTCGAAACGCAGGTGCTTCACTTCGATGGCGAAGCCTGGGCGGGCTACAGCTACCGCTGGAACGAAAACGGCACGGACGCGGACCTGGTTCCGGCCGAGGGCGAGGAATTCGACGTGTCGCCGGAATCCTGGAAAGGCGGTTCGCGATACCGCATCGTCAGCCGCGCGGAATGCATGCGTTGCCACAACATGTGGAACCAATTCACCCCGGCATTCAATCCGATGCAGTTGTCGGGATTTTCCGCCTATCCACGCGAACCGGTCCGGGAGGCGGCCGCCGCGCTCGGCATCGCGAATTCCCTGTTCTTCCACCAGGATGAAGCCAAGGGCCACCTGGCCCAGAGCCGCGGGCGCGGCACCGTGGAGAAGAGGGCCAGGAGTTGGCTGCATGCGAACTGCTCGCATTGTCATCGGCGTCACGGAGGCGGCAGCGCGCCGTTGGAACTGAATTTCGACAGGACCTTGTCCGAATCGGTGACCCTCTGGCAGAAGCCGACCCGGGGCGATTTCGGCCTCACCGATGCGTGCGTCATCGTTCCCGGCGAGCCGTGGCGTTCGGTGCTGAACTATCGCGTCAGCTCGATCGGCAACGGTCACATGCCTCCGCTGGGTTCGCGCGAGATCGATGCACACGGAGCCAAGCTGCTCTGGGACTGGGTGGCGAACCTGCCTGTCGAAACCCCATCGGTCGAAGCCGAACCCTCCCGCTTGACGGATTCGGTTTCCGACGCGTTTCGGCTGAGCCATCGGATGGCGACCGGTGAACGCGAGGAATCGGTGATCGCCGAGGGCCTGTCCTCGCAGAACCGGAACATCAGCGCCTTGTTCGAGCGCTTTCGCGCCCCCGAGGAACGTCCTGTGCCCGCGAAACTCGATCACGCCCGGCTCCTCACGCTGAGAGGAGATGCCGGCAACGGCGCAAAGTTGCTTTCGCCGACCGGAAAGCTCTCCGCCTGTTTCGCGTGTCACCAGATCGGCGATACAGGGGCCGGAGTGCTCGGTCCCGACCTGGCGGGAGTTGGCAAGCGACTGGATCGCCGGAAGCTGCTGGACAGCCTGACCAAGCCATCCGCCACCATCGCGCCGGAGTACCGGGTCTGGATCCTCGAGTTGAAGAACGGCGAATCGCTTTCCGGCTTTCTTGTCGAGCAAACCGAGACATCGACTTCCCTGCGCCTCGCGACCGGGCAGGTTCAGGAAATCTCCGCCACGGAGATCCTATCGGCGGAATCACAGTCGCTTTCGCTGATGCCGGAGGGATTGCTCGACCTCCTGGCCGAGCAGGAAGCGGCCGACGTCTTGGCTTACCTCGAGAGCTTGCGATGAGCCAGATGGAACTCCCACATGAAATCGCCCGATCTGAAATCGGGGCCTCGCGATTCGTTCCTTGGTCCCAGAGTAAAACCGGTTCCGAAGATTGTTTTCCTCTCCGTGTGCAAGCTCCGTGCCCTTTCGCCAGAATCACCCCATGAAAAGTCGTTTCCTGAAGGTCGCCCTCGTCTTCCTGTTCCCCCTGATCTCGTCCGCGGAGTCGTTCCTCGTCGAGAACGGCCAGGCGAAGGCGGAGATCATCATTGCCGACGACCCGCCGCGCACCGTGCATCTCGCGGCCCGGGAATTGCAGGTCTACGTCGAAAAGATCACCGGCGCCCAGCTGAAGATCTCGACGGAACCGATGGGCCAGCCGATCAAGATCTACGTCGGGGAGAGCGAGCACACGAGAAAGCTCGGGATTGCCACGGACGACCTCAATTACGGCGCCTATCGAATCGTTGCGGGCGAGGACTGGCTCGTCCTGATCGGTCAGGATTCGGACTTCACGCCGATCGAGCCCTGGCCAAAGAGCAACGACGACATGCGCAGCGGCAGGATGCAGGCACAGTGGGATGCGATCACCGGCGCGCAATGGGGATACCCGCACAGCCAACTCCACAAGCATTATTCCGGTCGAAACAACCTCTTCGGGACGCCCGAAGAAACCAGGACCGACGACGAGGGCAACGTCCACGTCTGGACCTACGACGAGCGGGGCAGTTTCAATGCGGTCTGCGGATTCCTTCGCGACCTGGGCGTGCGCTGGTACCTGCCCGGCGAGATCGGCGAAGTCCTGCCCGAGACGAAGTCGATCGCGTTGCCCACGGGCGACAGGACCGTTCATCCGGATTTCCCGATGCGAATTCTCAACTTCCGCCCGGGCGTCTACGGCCGCGACGCGATGATGTGGGGATTCCGGCTTGGCGTCCGGCAGCCCTACGGGCGGCAGGCGGCGCACGGCATGCACAACATGACCGACAACGAACCGACGCTGGAGAAGCATCCCGATTGGTTCGCGCTCTACGGCGGCAAGCGACAGAACGATCCGGCGATCAAGAACAATCAGCTCTGCTATTCCAACGAAGAGCTGTTCCGTGAAACCGTGCGGTTCGTCCAGGTGCAGCTGGATCACTTCGACATGGACGTCGTCTCCGTACAGCCGCCGGACGGCTACACTGCCATGTGCCAGTGTGAGCTGTGTGAAGGCAAGGATTCGCCGGAACTCGGGGAGCGGGGGCGGCTGTCGAACTACGTCTGGGATTTCGTGAACCGCGTGGCCAGGGAAGTTGGCAAGACGCACCCGGACAAGAAGATATCGAATCTCGCGTACGGCATCTACACCGAGCCGCCGAGCAACATCGACAAATTGGAGCCCAACATCCAGGTCATCATCGTGGGCGGACGACGGCCGTTGAGCGAAGACCGCGAGGACCTCCGGCGCCTCCGGGCAGCGTGGGCTCAGAAGACGGACACCCCGGTCGAGATCTTCGAGAACTATCCGTTCACCGGCCGGGGTTTCTACCTGCCGGCCTATTTCCCGCGCTCATTGGGCGAGCAGATCAATGAGACGAAGGGCCAAACGCGCGGCGAGGATATCTGGATCACGATGGATTTCGGTGAGGACGCGATCGGCTACAATCACTTCCTGCTCTACTTCACGGCCCGGATGTATTGGGGCGGCAAGGACAAGGACGCGGGCGCCATGTTCGACGAGTATGTCGAGAAATTCTACGGCCCGGCGGCTGCCGAGATGGGAGCCTTCTTCTCCTACTGCGAGGATCACTGGAGGGCGATGGAGAAGGACAGCGAAAAGGCGGAGGAAGCGCTCCGCTTGTTCTCGATCGCGAAGGAAAAAGCCCCGAGCGAATCGATCTACGGTCAGCGAATTCGACTCATCGACAACTACCTCGATGGCCTGCGGCGCAAGGCGGAGCAATTGCGGCAGACGCGCGGGCCCGTTCCGCAGCTGCGCGTCGTCAGCACCGGCAAGGAGAAACCGCCCATCGTCATCGACGGCAAGCTCGATGATTCCGCGTGGGTGAACATTCCCAATGCCTCCCAAGGCAGCCTGCGGGAACTGCAGACGGGACGGCTCGCGACCTACGCCACGGAGTTCAAGATCGAGTGGATCGGGAACGACCTCTACTTCGCGATTCGGTGCGAAGAATCGCCGGGAGAGGCCCTGAACATCGCGACCGAAAAGGACGGCGACCAGGCGATTTGGTATGGCGATTGCATCGAGCTCCTGATCGCCACCGACGCGCACAGCTACTACCAACTCGCGATCAATCCATCGGGCGCGCTGATCGACCTGGATCGCGGCGCTTCGCGCGATCAATGGTTCAATTGGTCGTCCAAGGCCGAAGTGGCGACGGCGATCGCGGATGATCACTGGATCGCCGAAGTGAAGCTCCCGATCACCAGCGACGAGAACGATCCGCTCCACCAGGTCGTCGGCAGGAAGCCGACCCAGAGCCTGCCGTGGCACGTGAATGTCTGTCGGCAGCGGGTTCGCGAGAACGGAACCGAGCTTTCCGCGTTTTCTCCCACCGGTATCGGCGGATTCCACGCGCCGATGAAGTTCGCCTACCTCCATGCCGGCAATTCCCACGAATTCCCGGTCGATCCCACGGTGACCGATCACCTCATTGCCGGGCGCGCCGCCGCGGCCCTGGCGCGCGCCGGAAAGTGGGACGAAGCGCTCGCGGCCTATCTGGAAATGGCCGGGGCGGAAAAGGCGACCGATTTCCAGGAGTCCGACGCCTTGCTCGAAGCCGCCCGCTGCGCCGCGGCCCTCGAAGACTACGAACGCGCCGACGAGTTCGCCGGCCGAATCCCGATCGACGCCGTCGCCAAGACCGCGCGGATGAACAATCTCGCCGCGCAGCGGAGGTGGCAGGACATTCCGGCCGAGTTCGGCGAAGAGGATTTGAGTCAGTGGCCGTTCTGGCAGATCGGCGCAGGTGCCTATGCGCGGGGCAGGGGGTTCTACTTCACGAACAACGGCGAACGCACTGAAGCCGATCTGCAACTCGCGCTGAAATACGAGCCCGACCCTCGCACCCGGGTCGGCATCCGCCAGATGATGGCGCACAACCGCGAAACGAACCTGGGCGACGATGACGGCGCGCTCGAGTTCTACCGGGCGAACTTCGAGGGCAAGACCGGAATCGGTGGCGCGGACGAGTTCCACTCCGTGGATCGCGCGGCGCAGATCCTCGGCAGGCAGGGGAAACACGATGAAGCCCTGGCCGTGTTTGGCGCGGTCGATTTCGAGAAAACGAAGGGATTCTGGCTGCACGAAATGCTGATCTCGAAAGCGAACGCGCTCGCGGCGGCCGGACAAAAGGAGGAAGCCGCCGCGCTCTTGAAGGAGGTGGAGCAGGATCCAGCCGCCAGCGAATCGCATCGCAAGCGGGCTGCCGAGGCCATGGCCAATCCATAGCCCCCATCCCTGATTACGTGCCGCAGGTTCCTACCAATCGAAGATGGATCACATCGCTCCCATAGACTGGATCATCTGCGTCAGCTACGTCGCCGCGATCGTCGGTGTCGGCCTGTTCGTCTCGCGGAAGCAACAGACCAACGACGACTACTTCTTCGCCGGGCGGAAGATGCATTGGCTGCCGGTCGGGCTCTCGCTCTTCGCCGCGTCGCTCAGTTCGAATTCCTTTGTCGGGATGCCCGCCGAAGGTGCCTTCGGCAATTACCACCAGCTGCTGGCGATCCTGTTCGTTCCCTTCGTGATCGTTCCGATCATGTGCCTCTGGTTTGTTCCGTTCTACCGCAGCTTCGGGTTCATCAGCTTGTACGAATACCTCGAACGCCGTTTCTCACGGCCGATCCGGCTGGTGGCGAGCGCGATTTTTGTCGTCTATCTCGCGGGTTGGATCGGAACGATGCTGCTGGCGGTGACGCGCATTCTCTC
>JAGROX010000191.1:0-10951 GCA_020440025.1 Verrucomicrobiia bacterium | reverse complement strand
GTCGGCCTGCTCTCGACACTCTATACCGCGATCGGAGGGGCCAAGGCGGTGATCTGGACGGATGCCATCCAGGCGTTCGTGTTGTTCGGGGGAATGATCGTATTGCTGTTCCTGGTGGTCGGAAAAATCGATGGATCGTGGACGACCTTCTTTCAGGACGGCGCCCGGGCCGGGAAATTCGACATGTTTCGAACGGACGGACTGCTGGCGGAGCGGAATCTCTTTTCCGCCTGCGCGTTCGGTTTCTTCGTCTACCTCGGCGCGCACGTGGCGTCCTACGGGACCTACCAACGATTTGTCAGCGTTCCTTCCGTGAAGGATGTGAGGCAATCCATGTACATCAAGGGGGTGTTCACCCTCTTCTCCTGCACGCTCTACTTCCTCGTCGGAACCGCCCTGTTCGTGTTTTACCAACAATCGCAGGTCGAGGTCTTCAATGAACTGTCCAGCGGAAAGGCGAAGGACCAGTTGATGCCTCATTTCGTCGTTCATCACGCGGGATTGGTCGGCCTGACCGGGGCGATTCTCGCGGGACTGTTCGCCGCTTCGATGAGCAGCATGGACACCGGGATCAACAGCATGACCGCTTCCATCGTCACCGATTGGTTCGAGGGCCGCGAACTCGGCATGCGCTTCAATCGCGTCCTGACATTCGGCCTGGGAATCTTCGCCACCGGAGTCGCCTGCCTGCTTTCGATGATCGACACGCCGGTGTTCGACCTGTTGCTGTCGCTGATCGGCGCGACGCTGGGGTTGCTGACCGCGGTATTTCTGCTGGGCATGCTGGTTCCGCGCGCGAACACGGCGGGCGCCATCGCTGCCGTCGTCGTCGGCCTGTCGGTCTTTGCGGTGATTCGACTTTGGATTCCCAGCCTGGAGGGCGAAGAGCTGCGACGTGTCGGTGTCTTCGCCGGATTGAAGAACAATTCGTGGTGGGATGCGATGTTCACCACGGTCCCGGCCTTCACCGCGGGAGTTCTCGCGAGTTATCTCAGGCCCGCTCCGCCGGAAGAAAGAACTCGGGGACTCTTGTTGTTTCGAAGGCGCGATTGGCTGAATCCATAGACCTGATCACTCATGAACCATCAACCTGACCAACAGGACGGGCGTTTTCCCGTTCCATCCAATCTCAAGGCCGCCGTCGCGCAGGTCGACATCACGCCGGACAACGTGGAAGCCGGAATCGATATCGTCGGCCATCGTCGCATCGTGCGCGAAGTTCGCGATCCGCTGAAGGCGGGGGTGCTGCTGCTCGACGACGGCGAAACCAAGGTCGCGATCATCACCCTCGACTTGATCTACGCCTACGAACCGATGCTTCGCGGCATTCGCGCGATCGTCGAGAAGGAAACCGGAATTCCGGGTTCGAACGTGATGGTCGCCGCCTCGCACACGCACTCGGCGCCCTTCTGTGACAAGGAAGATGCGTTCGTCCAAGGCGTGATCCAGAAGATCGGAGCCGCCGCCAAGGAAGCCGGGGGCCGCTACCGGACGGTGAGCGTTGGCTATGGGGAGGACACGATCAGCTTCCCGATCCACCGCCGCAAGGTCATCGACGGCCGCGCCATCATCCGCATGAATCCGGAGGGACCGAACGATCCGCGCGTCAAGGTGCTGCGTTTCGACGATGGCGAATCGCTCACGCCGATGGCCGTCCTGATGCATGCGACCTGTCATCCGTGTTGCTTCACGTGGGGCGACAAGGGTTCGCAGCCCTATCCCGACGGCTATCCCGGGATGTCGGCCGACTTTCCCGGGGAGGCACGCGCGTTCGTCGAACAGGTCTACGGCGGCGAGACCAACGCGTTGTTCCTCCAAGGCTGCGCCGGCGACATTCGGCCGAATCTTCCGGGCTACCCGTATCGCTGTGCAGACGAGGCCGACATCCAGTGGTGCGGGCGGGACCTGGGAGGTGCGGTGGTTCGCGCGCTCGCCAGGAATGTCACCCGAGAGGAACTGCGCAAGCGCGAGACCTTCTACCCGATTCGCGTCGCCAGCGAGGTCGTCGAACTGTCCGGCAAAGAAGCGCCGGTGCCGGCGGAGCTGATGGCGATCAAGGTGGGGCCGTTCCTGTTCCTCACCATGCCGGGCGAACCGGGGGTCGAGTACGGGTTCAAGCTGGAAGCCGCCATCGCCGACCGCGCGATACCACTCGTGGTGGGCTATGCCAATGGCAGGCTCGGCTACATCGCGACGGCGGATTCCTACGAAGTCGGCGGTTACGAACCGGAGATGTCCCCGCTGAAACCGGAAGCCGAAGCGGAAATCCTGGGCGCGCTGGGGCGATTGACGGACAAGGTGGTCGGCGATGTGATCGCGACCTTTTCCAAGCACCCCCAGGACATTGCCAAGCGGGAAGCGGAAGAAGCGGAGCGGCTCAAGTCGAAGTAGCCATCGCCTCGGCCACCAGCTCCCGGAACGCCCGCACGTGCGGCAGTTCGAATCGTCCCTCCGGCTGAAACACCGCGACTTCCTCGAATCCGAACAATCGGCTGACATCCACCCACCTCAGTGTCGGTGATTTCGGCAACACCATCGGGCCCGACGCCAGGAGGGCGACGCCGAAGCCCATTTCCACGTAGCGGACGATCAGCTCCAGTCGCGAGGCGGTGATCGTGATGTCCAACCCGTCGGCCAGGCCGGCTTTCGCAAAGGCGGCATCGACCAGGGCCCGGTCCGACGTTCCCTCGCCACTCAGCACCAGGGGATGACGGGCGATCTGGCGGATGGTCGGGCGTTTGGATTCGGCCAACGCATGATCGGACGGACAGAGCAGCCGGATCGGATACTGCGCAAGGGAATGCGCCGTGAGCCCTTCGGATTCGCCGGCGAGATCGGGGGAACCGGCAATCGCAAGATCGGCTTCGCCATTCAGGACCGCCTTGCAGGCGCCTTGCGACGGGAGATCGACCATCCGCAGGTTGACGTTCGGGAATCGCTCCCGGTAGCGCGTCACCGGCTCCGGCAGCAGGTCGCTGAGCAGGCCGGCGGGCGCGGCGACGATCAATTCGCGAACCTGCTTCTCCTTGCGATCGGCGAAGACACCGGGTAGGGAGCGAAAACTCTCCACCAGCGGGCGCGCCATTTCGGCGAGCATTTCCCCATCTTCGGTCAGTCGGGTCCTGGGACCTCTGGAGGTGACGAGCTGCGTTTCGAATTGCTCTTCGAGAGCGCGAATCTGTCGCCACGCCGATACGGTCGACAGGCCGAGACTCTTCGCCGCCTCGGAAAAATTCTTGTGGCGCGTGAGTTCGACCAGCGCTTCGAGCTGGCGAAAACGCAGTTCTTTGAAAAACAGGCGGTTGGTTGCGGTGTTCCCTCCGGGCATTTTACCTGCAGCGTAAAATACTTTCCGAAAAAGGCGAAATCATTCTCGTGCAATCCCCGGGCCCAGGGATCAGACTGCGGGGTATTCCATGTCCCGACCTGACGAAACCGCGCGGCGCGCCTACTGGACCGAGCAGATGGAACTCGGCTACGAGATGGTCGAGCAACTGCTCGAGCATCCGGTCGAGGAATGCGGCGAACCTTTCATCTCGATCCCGGCGGCCGCGGAGGAGGCGGGGGTGGAAATGTGGTTCTCGGATTCGAAGATCGCCGGCGATCTGGAGCGCGTGTTTCACCTGCGCGAGAGCAATGTCCGGACGATCGTGGAGATCGGGCGCGAGATGAACGAGCGCGGCTGGATCCTGAAGATCGAGGACGGTTTTCGCTCGCTTGAGATGCAGGGAACCCTCGTGCGTAAGCCGGAGGTCTTCGACGCCGTCGTGAGGAAATGCACCTGGGAAAACGGGGGAGAGTTGCCGTCGGTCGAGTTCGTCGCGCGTCGGGCCATCGTGATGTGCGCGAACATCCCAAAGATCGGCGGACACATGTCCGGGTCGGCGATCGACATCTCCGTCTTCCGGCGCGCGGACGGCGGCGAAGTGTCGCGCGGTGGACCGTATCTGACCGTGGACGAAACCACGCCGATGCGGTCGCCCTTTGTTTCAGCGGAGCACCTGGAGAATCGACTGGAGATCACCGCGGTGATGGAGTCGCATGGCTTCATGCATTTTCCGTTCGAGTTCTGGCATTTCAGCAAGGGCGACGTCGCCGACCGCATCATGAATCGCGATCCCGGCCCGGCGCGATTCGGCGCGGTGAACTGGGATGCGGAAACCAACGAGGTCACTCCGGTCAACGATCCGAAGACGCCGTTGAATCCTCTTTCGCAGATCGAGAGGGAAATCGAAGCGGCGCTGGACCGAATCAAAGAAATTCGATAATCATTTTCTCAGCGAAGATGAATTCGCTTAGACCGTGTTAGATCCATGCGCCTTGTCATCACTCTCATCTCCTTCTTTCTGCTTCATTCGATTCAAGCCGAGGACTCCCTGACCGTCCTGCAACCCGGCACAGAAGACGCCACACCAGCCGATGCTTTCGAAGACTGGCTTCACACCGAGTTTTTTGCCCTGACCGAACAGCGAAGCACCGCCTTCGAAACGATGATCAAGAGCGAAGCGGCCTGCCGCGCCTGGCAAGCCGACCGGCGCGAATTCTTCATCGAGCGCATCGGTGGGCTGCCGGAGCGGACACCGCTGAACCCGAAGATCACGGGCATGCTGGAAGGCGAGGGGTATCGCATCGAGAAGATCATCCTCGAAACGCGACCGTCGTTTCACCTGACCGCCAATCTCTACCTTCCGGAAACTCCGGGACCGTGGCCGGCAGTGCTCGTTCCCTGTGGGCACAGCCACAATGGGAAGGCTTCTGGCCAGTATCAACTCGCCTGCATGCTGTTGGCGCGGCACGGCATGGCGGCGATGTGCTATGATCCCATCGGACAAGGCGAGCGCTACCAACTGCTCGATCCCGCGGGGGCGACGGAGAAATTCGAGGACGCGCCGCACGTCGAAACGCCGCATCCGGCCGTGCGCCTGCTTTGCACGACCGAGCACACGATGATGGGAATTGGGAGTGCGCTGATCGGTTCAAATGTGGCGCAGTTTCGGATCTGGGACGGGATGCGCGTCGTCGACTATCTTCAGAGCCGACCGGATATCCTACCCGAAAAGATCGGATGCACCGGCAATTCCGGCGGCGGGACGGCGACGGCTTATCTCATGGCTTTGGACGACCGGATTGCCGCCGCAGCGCCCGGATGCTACCTGACGACGTTCCGGGAACTGATCGAAACCAAGGGGCCGCAGGATGGGGAACAGAACATCTTCGGCCAGATCGCGTTCGGGATGGACGAGGCGGACTACTGCATCATGCGCGCGCCGAAACCCACGCTTGTCGCCGCCGGAACGCGGGATGCGACCTTCGCGTTCGATGGCACGTGGGAAGTGTTTCGCGACGCCAAACGTTTCTATTCGCGCATCGGTCATCCGGACATGATCGACCTCGCGGCGCCTGACGCGCCTCACGGGTTCACCCTGCAACTGCGGGAGGCGGTGACGCGCTTCATGGCGAGACATTTGTTGGGCAAAGACATCGAGGTGCGTGAGATCGACGCGTTGCCTGACACGTTCACCGACGTCGAGCTCCGGGGCTTCTCGAAGCCGGACTGGACCGACGAGCAACTGTTGTGCACGCCTGAAGGACAGGTGCTGCTGATGCCGGGCGAACGCAGCGTGTTCGAGATCAACGCCGAAGTGGCTCGTCAGCTCAAAGCAGAACGTTCCGGTCCGCCAAGTCGCGAGACGATTCGCGAGATCATCGGATCGATTGCCGAGATTCCTGAGCCCAGAGTCGAAGTCGTCGACCGCGTTGAGCAAAATGGTTATCATATTGAGAAACTCGCCCTGACCGTCGAAGGATCCTTTCAGTTGCCGGCCCTGCTTTTCATCCCCGAAAAGCAAAGCGGCAGGGCGACGCTTTATCTTCACGGCGAGAGCATGAAGACGGACGCGGCGGTCGGCGGGCCGATCGAGCAGCTGGTCAAAGGGGGGAGCATTGTCCTCGCCGCGGAGTTGCGCGGGATTGGCGAAACGCAGACCGGTGTCCGTCGCCGGGCCTGGGGCGCGGGGCAATTCGGGCCTGACAATCTGGAGATATATACGGCTTATCTCATGGGCAAGAGCTACATCGGCATGCGCACGGACGACGCTCTGCAGTGGGCGGCGTTTTTGCGAACCAAGGCGGAAATGATCGACGTGATTGCAAATGGCGAGGCCGCGATTCCGGCCCTTCATGCCGCAGCTCTGACGCCGGAACCTTTCCAGTCGTTGACGTTGCGAAGGATGATCCCGAACTGGCAGCTTCTGACCGAGGAAGGCGAGTCATTCAACCAGACGGTGAACATGGTCCACGGAGTCTTGCGGCATTACGATTTGCCGGACTTGATCGAGTTGGTCGGGAAGGACCTTGTGCGGATTGAGGAGCCCGTCGATGGGATGGGGGAGTTGATCGAAGGCGATCTCCGATAGTTTGTCTGTGAGACCACTCCTTTTTTCCCTGGCCTTTGTGCTTGAGGCGACCGGGAATTGAGAGAGGAAGGACCCATTCAAGCAGCGATTCATGCCTGGCACTACCACCATTTTCAAACTGCGCTCCGTCATTGACGAGCATTTCCCGGCGGCCTTGCGACTGCTGCGCGAACTCGTCGAAATCGGCAGTTGGTCGCTCGACCCGGAAGGGGTGAATCGCGTCGGCGACGTGTTGGCCGATCGCTTCGCGGAATTGGGCTTCGCGGCGGAACGCGTTCAGGCGGCTGACCCGCGTTGCGGGCAACACCTCTTTCTCAGTAAGCCGGGCACCGGCCACGTCGCGCTGCTGCTGGTCGGTCATCTCGACACCGTCTATTCCGACGACGAACTGGAGCGTCACGGCTTTCGCTGGCGGGAAGACGGCGACCGGATTTTCGGCCCTGGCACGGTCGACATCAAGGGCGGCAATGCGATGATCTGGCTGGTGTTGACGGCGCTACGAGAGGCTGAGCCGGATTTTTTCGAGGCGGTGCACTGGCAGGTTCACTTCAACGCCGCCGAGGAGTTGCTGGGAGCGGATTTTGCCGAGACCTCGCGGAAACGGCTCCCTGCCGCCACCCGCGCCGCGCTCGTTTTTGAATTCGGAACGGCCGCCGGACGGGAGTGGAAAATCCTAACGGGTCGCAAGGGGCGTGTTCGATTGCGGATTCGCGTCGAGGGAAGATCCGCGCATGCCGGACATCCCGAACTGGGCGCGAGCGCGGTTCGACAAATCGCCGAACTCGTCCCGAAGATTGAGGCATTGACCGACCCGGTGCGAGGCCTGACCGCGAACGTGGGCGTCATCCGCGGCGGCGAGGCCACCAACGTCGTCCCGCACCACGCCGAAGCCGAGCTCGAGATTCGCGCCCGCGACAACGTGGATCTGGACGGCGCGATGGTGGAGATCCAGGCGCTTGGCGGCAAGGGGACCGTGTCCACATCGGCCGGCGATTTCACCTGCCGCGTTCATGTCGAGTTGGTCGACCGGATCGACGCGTGGAATTCCGCCAATCCCGCCAGCCAGCCGCTGCTGGAGGTGTGGCGAAAGGCCGGGCATCTGCTGGGACTTCAGATCGACGGCTACGAACGCGGTGGTTTGAGCGACGGGAATTTCCTGGCCGCCGCCGGAATTCCGACCCTCGACGGCCTCGGGCCGGATGGAGGCAATCTGCATTCCGCGCAGCGCGATGATGAAGCGGGTCACGAACCGGAATTCGTGCGCATCGACACCTTCGCGGAGAAGGCGCTGCTGAACGCGTTGGCCATGCGTTCGTTGGGTTGAGCGATTCGCCGCAATCCACTCCCGATGCCGCGTTCGCCACCGGCGCCGGTGACCAGCGCGACTTTGTCTTGGAGTGGGGACATGGTTTACGTGGAGCGTAAAGCAGCTTCCGAAAATGGCTATAAAGATTCCGTGCGCTCGCCACCCTGACGGGGCAGAGTTGAGCATGATCAAACGAATTCTCACGGTTGCCTGCCTCCTGACCATGGGTCCACAGGTGAGCGCGGAGGACATCACCGTTGTCGCCGGGGGGAGATCGGATTACGTCATCGCCTGCGCGGAAACGGTCGATCAAGCACGCGTCACCAAGGCGGCGGAGGCCTTGCGGTTCTACCTGAGCGAAGCGACGGGCGTGGAGTTGACCATCGTGGCCGAGTCGGAGGTGCCGGACGGAACGCCCGCGATCTACCTCGGCTGGTCCGAGGCGGCCCGACGGGCGGGAATCGCGGTGGAGGAAATCGCGGACTGGAGCTACCACAACCGGGTCGTCGGGCGGGACATCTTCCTGGTCGGGGAAGACCGTGAGGCAGCCATCGCGGATGGACCGAGACCGCGCACCACCGGCGTCTACGGTTCCTTCAAGGCGGTGACCGCCTTTCTCGAAGGCCAGGTAGGAGTGCGTTTCCTCATGCCTGGACGACTCGGCACGCACATCCCGAAGACGGATCGTCTCGTGGTCGATGGCGCGCTCGACGAACGTTGGTCGCCGATTTTCCGCTACCTGGGCGGGCGCATGTCGAGCTACGCGATCCGCGCGGGCGACGACCTGGAGGCGATGGCTTTCGGGTTCGCCAATCACATGTTCGGCGAGTCCGAGTTTCTCTACGACTACGGCGGGCATTCCTACATCCACGCGGTTCCGGAGAAGGAATTCTGGCCCGGTCACCCCGAGTATTTCGCCGAGGCCGACGGCATTCGCAGCCCGAAGAACAACCATCTCTGCATCTCGAATCCCGAGGTCCAGGACCTGATGCTCGCGGAGATGGAGCGGCAACTCGACCGCGGTTTTGCGTGGGTGGAACTCGAGCAGACCGACGGCTACGTGCCTTGCGAGTGTGAGGACTGTCGGGCCCTCCATCCCGATCCGGGCGAGCGTGTCTGGCAGGTTCACCGGCGCCTCGCGGAGCGTCTCGAGAAAAGCCGGCCCGGGAAGACGGTGATGATGACCTCCTACCAGCCGACCCGGCTGCCGCCGAAGTCCTTCGATTCCTTCCCGGGCAACGTCGCCATTCGCCTGACGCGGTATCGTCCAGAGGACTTCGCCATGTGGGAACGCTGGGGAGCCAAGGAAATCCCCAAATCGCTCTACGCCACCGAATGGCTCACGGTGCATCCGCAGGTATCGCCCTGGGTCGCGGTGCACATGGTGCGACTGTTCGAGGAAAATCGGATCCAGGGGATGTATCTCTGCGGCGGGATCATCGAGAACAGCGCCGGGAACTGGTATCCCTGGGGACTCGGCGGTCCGGGCTACTACGCCTTTTTCCGGGCCCTGCACGATCCGCAGGTCGATCCGGTGGCGCTGCGCGCGGAATACGTCAACGCCGCCTTCGGCGAGGCCGCGCCCGCGATGCAGAATTTCTTCGCCGCGCTGGACGAGCGGATGGATCATTTCTGGTGGCTCTTTCGCGCCGACCCCGAGAACAGCCCGGCTTCGACCCTGACCGATCGGCGCGGCGGCTTCTGCCGGTTTTTCTATCCGCCTGAAATGCTGGAGGAACTCGACCGCAGCCTGGAGCGGGCCGTGGCGTCGGCAGGGGACGACGAGGCGGTCCGCGCGCGACTGCGGCTGATCTCGTTGGAATACGACTACCTCAAGTCCCACGCGCTGGTCTATCATTTCTACCGCAGCTACCGGCTCGCGCCGAGCGAGACGACCCTCGCCATGCTCGAGGAAAAGGTGAAGGACTTCCTCGCCACCCGCGATCGCATCTGGCCCGGCGGGAAACCGACCGCGATCGAGGGCTTGCCCGGACCTTTTGCCGGGTCGGACTACAAGGTCCATCGCCAGGTCGGCAAGGGCGCGCCCTTCAACTGGGACTTCGATCTGCTCCGGGAAAAGGGCGTCCTGCCCGGCGTTGGCACGAAGCGGACCGAGGCCCGCCCGGTCGAGGGCATCACGCTCGATGGCAAGCTCGACGACCCGGCCTGGGGAAAACTGGAGTTCCAGGACATCGGCGAGATCGCCATGGGGCGGGGGCTCAGCGAGACGCAATTTAAGATCGGCTACGACGCCGATGGCCTCACGATCGCTTTCCGCGCCCGGGTCGCGACTCCGGGGGAACTCGATCGAATCGAGCCCGTCGGCCGCGACGGGACCGCGTGGCGACAGGAGAACCTGGAGTTGGTCATCGACCCGATCGGCACGCGGCGGCTCTACTACCATTTCATGATCAATCCCGCGCCCGATTCCTCCCTCGACCGCCGCTTCGGCTACCACGAGGCACCCGACCATCCGCTCTACCAGGATTTCGAGCTGAACTGGAACGGCGACTGGGACTACGCCGTCCACGTCGACAAGGAGCAGAAAGTCTGGACCGCCGAGTTGCATGTCCCTTTCACGACCCTCGAGGTCGAGCCGCCGAAGCCCGGCGCCACTTGGACCATGAACCTCGGCCGCAACCAGTTCCCCGTAGGCGCCGAGACGTCGAGAGAGGCCGTGGTCTATCTCTGGTCGCCGAACATCCAGTCCCGGACCTTCCACGACATGTCCGTGTTCGGGGAACTGGTGTTCCGGTGAGCCGACTTCGCCTTGAGGACAACCTGCCGAATCGAAACCCAATCAAACTCTCACCAAGAATGAATCCATTCCTGAAACCCGCCTCCTTTCTCCTCGTGGCCTTGTTGGTCATGATTGCCGCGTCGACGCCTGCCGCCGATGACAACAAAGACGACGACAAATTGCGAATCGTCGTGTTCGGTGGTCATCCGGACGACGCGGAATACAAAGCCGGTGGCACGGCGGTGAAATGGGCGCGCCTCGGCCATCATGTCCTGCTGGTTTCCGCCACCAACGGCGACCTGAGCGACCGACCCGGGACCCGCGAGGAAATCGCCGCTCGCAGAAAAGCCGAAGTGGAAGCCTGCGCCGAAAAGCTGGGCGTCACGGCGCGAGTTCTCGATATTTCCGATGGGGCTCTCGTGCCGGACCTGGAAACCCGGGAACTCTTCGTCCGGGTGATGCGCGAATGGCGGGCCGATGTCGTCATTG
>JAGROX010000026.1:24166-59230 GCA_020440025.1 Verrucomicrobiia bacterium | reverse complement strand
TGATCCGAATTGTCGGCCTGACCGCTGATCGTCTCCAGGCCGAATTCGTCATCCGGCGGAGCCAGCTTTTTCGCCAACCCCATTGCCACCTCCTTCACCCTGCCTTCATCGGTCCCGAGTACCGCGTAGATGTTTTGCTGACTGCTGACGGATGGCATGCGGAGGAAAAAGAAACGCGAAACTCAATAGGTGAAGACGCCGTGGCGCCGCAGCCCACCCTATAGAGACTTCTCCCCAGTTGCAAAGAAATCGATCACCCAAATCGGGGTTTCAGCCCCGAGTTCGGTTCGATTCTTCTCCTCTCCTCGGTTCCCTTCCCCTACTCAACCGCCGTCTGAGACGCGCTGGTGTTGGGGCTGGGCAGAAGACCACCACCCGTCAGGGTGGATGTGGGCAAGCTGACCGGAGGACCGGGAACATCGCTGATGCCAGCACCGGTTGCGGAAACCGGAGAGGTGATTCGGGCGCTTCCCGACGTGGAAGACGTGGCTAGGCCACCCGTGGCGGGCATCTGAGTGGCGAAATTCGCGCCGCCATCACTGCCTGAGGAAGGCTTCAAATCCTTGTTGCGAACGATGCCCGTCGAGCCGTTCGACAGCTGAACGGAACTCCATTCGTCGCCCACCTTGGTCATTTTCACTTGAGTGCCAGCGCTGAGGGTTTGGGCCTCTGAACCGAGCGGCCCGCCCGCGAATCGCATGAACTGAGCCCCGTTGGTTTGAACGACATACAACGCTGACCCTCCCGAATGCACAGGACTACGATCCTTCTTGGGCATCGGGGTATCCGGAGCCGGTGACTCCTGTGAACTGGGCAGAGCCAATTCTGGAATTTCCAACTTTGGCATCTTGAAGAACCTTTTCCGACCCGATGAGGTATCGGCCATCATCTCATCCGGGTCGCCTTCTTGCGGGAAAAGACTGGCGTCGATGTTTCCGGAGCCACTGGCGAGTCCGTCGCTCTTGTCCTTCGATCCACGCCCGATGATATTCTTGAAGAAACCACCTCCTCCATTGTCACTGTCGGTGGAGGGCATGGCACTGCTGGCGCCAACCGAGGTTGACCCGCTGTCGAACTCTCCACTGCTCGCAACCGGAGCCATTGCCGGCGCTGGCACTGAACCTGACGGCCCCACAAAAGCCGGACCACTTCCACTGCTGTCCGGGACATAACCGCTGTCAGAGATCGCTGCTCCATCCGCGTCATTGCGACCGACAAACGGAATGCTGGAGGCGACTCCTCGGAAGAAACCTTTTTTCTCCTCTTCGGGCTCATAGGTCTGAGCTGCCTGTTGAGTGGCCGCAGGTTCGGCGGCATCGCCACCTCGATTCCTCAACCGGCTGAACATTCCGCCCCCCGATTCTACCTCATCCGCAGCGCTGTAAGACGGAGCGGCCTCTTGATTTCGCGGCTTGGCGGTGATTCCCGTCTCCTCGTCATCCTTTCCCACTCCCGGAATCCAGGACAACCCTTTCTTGGCAGCTCCCATGGCAGCGCCCGCTGCCCCACCGGCGGCACGCGCGGCACCTTGGGCCGCTTTCTTGGGCATCTTAAAAGGACTGAAGCCGGTCTTTTCTTCTTGGGCCTCTTCAGAATCCTCCAATTCGGGCGGCAGTGCGGCCAATACTTCCGGAGGTACACCTCGCTCCACTTTTACCCTTCCCGTCTCATCCGCCCAACTGTTCAACTCACTGGCACTGACCCCCTGATAAGCGTTGGCGGCCTTCTGATACTGAATCTGGCGCGAAGCTTCTTCCTTCAGGCGCTTCGTTTCACGGGCATCATCGAGAATCTGCTGATCGGAACTCCTCGCCAAGGCGTCCTCCGCTGACCGCTCCATCGCCGCGCGCTCGGCTTCTGGCTTCGCTGCCTGAGCCCGCGCCCTGATGTGCATCAGTTCTGCCTGACGTTGCTGGGATACGCCGGGCAATCCAGTCGTCATTCCCGACGCGGCCGCCGGACTCTGACTGGACTCCTGCGCCTGCAGGTCGACACCGAACCAGCCCAAAATCGGAACCAGCAGGAAAGCCATGAAAAGACGCGCCGCCTTCGATTCACTTCCCCGTGCTCCCCAACCGATGTTTCGGATGCGATTCCGTAATATTTTTGCAACCATGCGATTCTATTTTGGTAAAATTTTCAAAATTTTAGCCTACTTGCGGCCATAGGTCCACTGAAACGACAATTATTTGACCTTTGTTAGATTCTCAGATTTGCGTCTGGGAACTCTCATTTCTCCGCTTATCCTCTCTATACGAAGCATTGCCGGAACGTCTTAGATGAGATTGCCCCCTTTTTGTTCAGTATCTTTTTCCACCCTCTCAAGAACCTACCCCTCCTGACCCGTATTCGCTCATGAGCCGTTCCTCCCAAGAGACCGCCCTCGCCGACCGCATGGAAAGACTCGGGATTCGCGAAGAAGATCTCGATGAACGTTTTATCGCTGGCTCCGGTCCGGGCGGCCAGAAGATCAACAAGACCTCATCCTGCGTCTCCCTATTCCATCGACCAAGTGGCATCGAGATCCAGTGTCAGGAGGGTCGTTCGCAATCGGCCAACAGACATCAGGCCAGAGTCCGCCTATGTGACCGGATCGAGACCGCCCGGATGGCAAAGAAGGCGGAGCAGGATCGGCAGCGGGCCAAGAAACGATTTCAGAAACGCAAGCGCTCGGCCAACCAAAAAGCGATCATGCTGAAAGACAAACGCCAGCATTCGGAAAAGAAGAAAAAGCGCGGCCGCGTCCGTGGCGACGATTGACCAGCCTCATCAACGGTCGATATCGCAGACGACTTGCAAGTTCAGAGTCCAATCGCTAATCTTCGCTCGAAATGCCACTCTGCCGCCTCGTCTACAAGAGCCAAACTTCGTGGGACATCCTCTCCAATGAGGTGCTGCAGAAATTGGCGATCAACAGCGAACGCCGAAATCGCGAGAACGGGATCACCGGGCTGCTGGTGCTGTCTGGCGAAACATTTCTTCAGGTCCTCGAGGGCGAATCCGAACCGGTCAATCAGCTCTATCGCAATATCATTCAGGATAAACGCCACCAGGACGTCACCCTTATCAGCTACGAATCCATCTCCCAACGGTCTTTCGAAGATTGGGGCATGCGCGTAGCGGATCTGAATGATCTGCCCATCGCTTCACGCGATTTTCTTCGATCAAAATACCCCGAGCAGGAGGGCTACATCGAGATCCCCGACGACACCCCCAAAGCTCTGGCACTCCTGTTCGATGTCCGTGTGCTCTGCCTTTCGGAGCCGGGCACCTGCTGAGCGAGTATCAGGCCTCGTCTCCCTTCACCTTTTCGAGCAGTGCGCTCAGCCGTGCCACCACCTCTGGATGTTCATCCCACACGTTCCGAGTTTCCGACGGGTCGTCGTTCAAATGATACAACTGCCCCGGAGGCCCGCCCTCCTTCGCCGGATCAATGTCCCTCGGAGACGTGAAACCGCCCGAGCCGCGATGCGGAATCATTTTCCACGGTCCCTGCCGAATCGCGAACACACCCCAAAGCGAATGATGAACTGAGAAATCCCGCAACGGCTTGTCCTGCGATACGCTCAGAAAAGCGGGCAGCACGTTCCGCGAATCTTCCCCCGCCCCCTCAGGAAGTTCCGTGCCCACGATCGCCGCACAGGTTGCCAGCAAATCCGTCAACTCGATCAATTGATCATTCACGGTGCCCGCCGGAGTCTTCCCGGGCCAACGAACCACAAAGGGAACCCGGTGACCGCCCTCCCAGATGTCTGCCTTGGTGCCGCGGAGATGACGGTTCCCCTGATGCCCGAGTTCTTTCATCGAAAGCCCGCGATTTCGCACTTGGTAATGTTTCACGTCGTCCGCCTCCTGCGCCTCCCACCAGTGATATAGGCTGCCGTTGTCGGCGGTGAAAATGACCAATGTATTGTCCGCGATCCCCGTCCGTTCCAGCGTCTCCAGCACCGCGCCGACAAAGGCATCGGTTTCCTCGACAAAATCCCCGTATTCCCCCGCATCGCTGTGACCGCGAAACTCCTCGTTTGGCACCACCGGCAAATGCGGCGACGTCAGCGGCGCGTAAAGAAAGAAGGGCGTGTCCGGTCGCTCGGTCGCCTGTCGTTCGATCACTGCCACCGCCTCCCCGGCGAGTCGAGGCAACACCCCGAAGATCGTGAAATCCGGCGAACGCACCCCTTTGTCGACCGAAATGAATTCGGTCTGCATCTTCTCCTGCGGCAACACTGGCAATCGATAAGGGCGATCATTCACCAAGTAGCAAAACGGCGACATGTTCAGCGACGCCGAAATCCCAAAGTAAGTATCAAAGCCCACCGCTGTCGGTCCGCCGATCACCGGCTTTGAAAAATCCACTTCCTCCCCCGCCCGAGGCGGCCCCTTACGCTCCAGGGGAACCGCTGGCATCGGATTGCCCTCGCGATCCGTCCACGTCATTCCGAGATGCCATTTCCCGACGCAATGCGTGTCGTATCCGGCCCCACTTAACAGGGTTGGAACCGTGACCTGACCCTGTTCAATCAGTGGCGGATCAAAGCCGTCCAGCACTCGATATTTCAAGCGCGTCCGCCAGCAATAGCGACCGGTCAGAATCCCGTATCGCGTCGGCGAACAAACCGCCGACGGCGTGTGGGCATCCGTGAACCGCATCCCCTCCGCCGCCAATCGATCGATGTGCGTCGTCGAGAGCTTGGCGTTCTCGTTGTAACAACTGACATCTCCGATCCCCATGTCATCAGCGAGGATATAAATGATGTTAGGGCGCTCGGCGGAGGCTGCGATACCTGAACCCGAAAGAATCAGGCAAGTGAATGAGAATAGGAATTTCATCATTTGGAGAACTTGAAGGCAAAGAGATCCGCGTCCTTCAACTCAAAGCGCAACCGAACTGCTTTCCCAGCCAAGGAGGAAACATCACTGCCCCCCTTCCACGAAACGACCCGCTCGATCTCGTTGCCGATTTGTTCCCTCGCCTCGGCCAGCGAGAACCCGGGAATCGCCTTCCCCTCGACATCCTGAATCTCCACCCGAATCCCTCCGGCAGCCGAGGTCGAGAAATTCAGCGCCAGTTCTTTGCCGGAAAAAGTCAGCGGCTTCGTGATCAGTTCACCACCCTCATAGGCTCCTTGGGCGGAGGAAAATCCGTCCAGCCGCATGGAATAACGATGCAGGTGCGCAGTGGTCTGGGCGTAGTCCTGATTCAGATAGACCGACATCTCCGTCGGCCCGGTCTGGACCACGTTGAGTGCCGGATAATTCGTCCGGGACACCCAGTTCCGCGCCCCGATTCCCGGGCGAACGAAGCTGCTGAGAAAGGTCCGCTCGTAGTGACCACGCCCCGGACGCGCCGTCATCAGAATGGCATCGGAGGTGTCCTTAAAATAGCCCGGATTCACATCGATCGCCTTGGCCTGATCATCGGTCAGCACCTGACGGCCCGGCATGAAGCGCGCGGCGATCGACAAGTAGAGATGGGGTGCCCGGAAATAGGGATGCGTCTGATTGGTGTAGAGGTGTTCGATCGGCGCGTCACCACCCTCGTGCTGATACTCCATCAGAACCGGCTCGGACCACGTCAGAAAATCATCGCTCGTGATTCGGCAGATCCGTCGAATCTTGTTTTCAAATACCCTGAAGAAGCTGACGTATTTCTGCTCGGCCTCCGACCAAAAACACACGTTCTGTGAATCGAAGTAATAGGGAAAAGGCACCATCGAACCGGGAATCACCGCTTCCTCCCGCAGCTTCTTCCAGCTTTTCCCGTCAGCAGAAACCAGCGCCACCAGCCCGCTTTCCATTGTCCCACCGAGCGCCTTAAATCGCTGATCCGCCGGAACCCCGGCGCGGGTATCGAGCATGGGACTGAAATTGTGGGTGATCGGTGCCACGTTGGCGAGCACGACATTGTTTTCCCGCGTGCCGTCGATCTCATACAGACCGAGATCAGGCTTCATCCAGGTGATACCATCGGTGGATTCGGCATAGCAATAGACCTCATCCTTGTCGCCGTCTTTTCCCGCCTCGGGATTTCCCCGGTAGTAGAGTCGAAACAGGTCCCCGTCCCGAATCACCGTCGCGTAGCCGCTGAATCGCCCCTCCCACGGACGCTCAAATTTCAGCACCGGCCCCTCGTCTCGAGGCGGATGCATCACCAGCTGAACGTTCTCAAGCGAATCGATCAATTCATGGTCCACCAGCAGTTCGCGGCGATCACCGATGGCAATCGATTCCGCCGAAATCGCAAAATTTCCCATCGGAATGAATGAGAAGAGAAGAAGGAAAGTCAAAGGTCTCATGCGTCGCCTTCCTTTCTCGCAGCCGCGGGAGAAAAAGGCACTCACGCAAACACGGTTTCTTGCCCTCCCCGGGTAACGTAACCCCGTCATCCGGTTTCACTCGCCCTGAAAAAATTCCCCGAATAATCTGTCACCGCTCATGAAATCCCCAGCTGTATTTTTCGCCCTCCTCCTCGCCCCTGCCGCCGCCAAGGCCGAACCCTGGCCCACCTGGCGCGGCGATCTCGCCGGTTCCGGCAGCACCCACGAGACCGGCCTACCCACTGAGTGGGGAGAGGAAAAAAATGTCCGCTGGCGCATCGATCTCCCCGAGGCGGGAAATTCCACCCCGATCATCCACGATGACAAGGTGTTCGTCACCCAACCGGTCACCGATACGAAATGGCGCGGACTCATGTGCTTCAGCCGCAAGGACGGCTCACTACTCTGGAAGAACGGAGTCACCTACGACAAGGAAGAGCGCACTCACCGATCCAACCCCTTCTGCTCCGCGTCGCCCGCCACCGATGGTAAGCTGGTCGTGGCCGTTTACGGATCCGCCGGCATTGCCGCCTATGATTTCGACGGCAAGGAACTCTGGCATCGCGACCTCGGTGCCATCGATCATGTCTGGGGAAACTCCACCTCGCCCGTGATCCACGGCGATCTCGTCATTCACTACCACGGCCCTGCAAAAAACGCGGTGCTCTACGGACTGAACAAACAGACCGGCGAGACTGTCTGGCAATGGAACGAACCCGTGTGGAAGCCCGGCAAGCGGACCGATGGATTCAAGGACAGTGATGGCGAGGGCGTCATCGGTTCCTGGAGCACGCCCATCCTCGTCAACACTGGCGAACGGGACGAACTCATCATGAGCTTCCCCATGGAAATGAAGGCCTTTGATCCCACCACTGGCAAGGAACTCTGGACCTGCTCTGGCCTGAACCCGCTCGTCTACACCTCGCCGGTGTATGAGGACGGCATCGTCGTCGCCATGGGCGGCTATTTTGGCAACTCCATCGGCGTCAAAGTCGGCGGCAACGGCGACGTCACTGGCAGCCATCGGCTCTGGCAGGAAGTTCGCCACAACGGCGGCATCGGCACCGGACTGATCAAAGACGGTTACTACTACTACCACGATTCCGGCGGTGTCGTTTACTGCGACGACATCAAGACCGGCAAAACCCTGTGGAAAGATCGCCTCCCCGGCGCCGGCAAATCCTGGGGATCCTTCGTGCGATCCGGCGACCTCATCTACACCCTCAGTCAGGCCGGAGATACCGTCGTGTTCAAAGCCTCGCCCGAGCAATTTGAAGTCGTCGCTCAAAGCAAAGTCGGCGAAGAAACCAACGCCTCCCTCGCCATCTCCGACGGCGACATTTTCCTCCGCACCCACGAAGGACTGTGGTGCCTGGCGGGACAGTGATCTCCTACGGCGCTTCCCAAATGCTGACACCCATGTGATAGCCGACATGGTCCGGCGTTTCCTTGGAATACCAAGCCGTCACGATCTTGCCGTTGGCGAGCTGAACGCTGGAGGGATATCCGCAATCCCCGCCATCGACCGTGTGAGCGAGACGCAGGGGTTCGCCCCACGTTTTTCCCTCGTCAGCGCTGAGCTTCGCGAGCACGCCTCGGCGACCATCAACGCGAACGCCGTAACTCAGCAATAGCCGCCCATCTTTCAATCGCTCGAGGTGGCCGTTGATCTCGTTCCTTCCCGTGACCACTTGAGGCGCCTGCCAGGTCACGCCATTGTCGTCACTGCGGAACAGTTCCATCGTGGTGATCCTCGCCGCCGCGAGCCAGCTTTTCCCGCCGAGATAGAAGAGGTCCGTCTCGTTGTGTGTCGGCCCGATGATAGAGACCGGTTTCCAAGTCCAACCGTCGTCCTCGCTTTTGAAATGCCAGGACCGCCATCCTTTCGTCTTGGTCGACACCGCCGGATCGACGAACTCGCCCTGATAACACGAGGTGTGGAGCGCACCATCGTCGCCCGCCCAGATGTCGCCAAAAGGAATGTGCTCCGACCATCCCGGCTCGGTGGCGGGGAATGCCTCGCGCTTTTCCCAGGTCCGACCGCCATCGGCCGAGCGCAGCACCCAGCTCCGCAAAATGTCATCGCGAAAGGCCGACTGCTTGGGACGCTCCGGCTGCTTCACATTTGTCCACCCCGAGCAAAGCACCACGAGATCGCCGTTCCTCGCCAAACCAGCCGCGTGATTCATCCGAACGGTGTCCGGCAAATGCGCGGTGATCGTGCTCCGCTTTTCCCAGGTCAACCCATCGCGACTGGCCCAGCAATCGATGTCCCCCTCCCCTTGGCCATGACTCGGCTGATTGTGAAAGACCGCGATCACCGTGCCATCGGCCATCAGCGTCAGATTGGGCCAGGCACAGACATTCTCCACCGCCACCACCCGTTTCAAACCCGGCGGTTCGGGCTCTGGCCCTTCCGCGATCACCGGGGAAAACGTGAGACACCACAGGGAAATCAGGCCGAGAAGGAATTTCATGACCACATTCATAGAGATCGCCGCCGCGCCGGTCCATCCCGCCATTGCGGGGGATCTCAAGACCGACCAAAGAGGGTATGGTCGTCGACTCAACCCTGAATACTCCCCTTCCCCATCATGCGCCGCCTCGCCGTCATCTCCGCCGCCACCTATGGTTATCGCGACAAACCCCGTACGCCGGGCTCGCACCATGGCACCGCCTTCACCACCACCTTCAATGGCTGGGATGAGGAAAAAGCCAAGACGATCGAAGGCACCTTCGTGAAGTCGGGTCGAAAACTGGAAGGCGCCCGAGTGGTGAAACTCTGGGATCCCGATCAGGCCGCTGCCAAAAAACTCGCCGATGTCTGCGGCGTCGAGGAAGTCGCCACTTCACCCGAAGCCGCCTGCGAGGGTGTCGATGCCGTGCTCATTATCGACGATGGCAGCGGAGCACAGTGGAAATACGCCACTCATCCCCTGAAAAAAGGCATCCCGGTTTTCTGCGACAAACCGCTCGCCATGACCGCCCGCGAAGCCCAGGCCGTCGCCAAGTTGGTGCGGGAAACCCAGACGCCCTTCATGTCGGCCAGCAGCCTGCGTTTTGTCCCCGACATCGTCAATCTGCGCGAGGTTGATCTGCCCAAACTCGGCAACGTCAATCTCGCCAGCGCCGCCTGTGGCAACGAACTGGTCTACTACGGCATTCACGCCCTTTCCATGATCTACGCCGTCCTCGGGCGTGGTGCCGTGAGCGCGATGAATGTCGGTCAACCCGGCAGCAACCTCGTTCGTCTCCGATTCGACAACCACCGCGACGTCATGCTCATGGTCGCCGAAAAGGAATGGATGCGGGCCGGCTACCAGATCAATCTCTACGGTGAGAAAGGCTGGAAAACGGTTCAGCCCGATCTCACGAATCTCTATTCCTACCTGCTCGACGCCTTCCTCAATCTGCTCGATACCGGCAAGGAAAGCGTGCCCGTCGAAGAAGAGGTCGAAGTCATCGCCGCCCTCGAAGCCGGAAAGCGGTCGCTCGAACTCGGACGCGAAGTGATGCTGGAGGAAGTGCTTGAGGGGAAAATCTAAGCAACCCGCCATCACGCACTCTCATTCGGTTGCTCCAAACGCTCCGCATCCGCCAGGTCCTGGGTTCGCCCGGTGGCGCGTTTGTTTCGAATGAGTGCTTCTTTACCAATCACATTGATCGTCAGCCCACCCAGATCGACCGTCTCCCGGCTCTCGCATGCGTTATCCCACGTAAGACCATCAATTCCTGTCAGTAGATCGATTCGATTCGGTGCGCGACCGAGTTGAATCACACAATCCGGTTTTAGAAAATCATCTCGCGTGATACCCAAGGCCGAAAAACCAAATCGATCCAGCACTCGCTCAAGCCGTTCCGCATTCTCCGGAGAGACCATCACCAGGAAATCGATATCTTCAGTGAATCGCGGACATCCGTGAAACGCCAACGCGTAGCCACCCACTAGAAGAAACTCAACTTTCTCGGAGAGGAGCAACTCGACAAACTCTCGGATATCCGCTTGAAGTTCCATGGTCAGGATAGAAAGAACGCCCCCGTTTCAACAACTCTGAGAACACCTCCAGAGATTTCTCACGGTCCTTGATCAAAGGAGCAACTTTCTCGTCGTGGAGAGTTTTTTTGGTCGCGATTCGTTCCACGATTGCAACCTACCATTTCGTCAACGGAAGACAAGATTTCCCCGATTCACCACGTGGCGACATGATTAGGTCCACCATCGGGCTTGCCTAGTGCTCGTTTCTTCCCAACATTCCCCTTCCAAAATCATGTCAAATCCCATCAAAATCCTCGTCGTCGGCTGCGGCCACATGGGCAAATCTCACGCCAAGGCCTATCACGCCATGGAGGGTTTCGAAATCGTCGGCGTCGTCTCGCGCGGTGAAACCTCCCGCCGCGATCTGCTCGATACCCTCGGTGCCGATTACCCGCAGTTCTCCAATTACGAGGAAGCGCTCGCCGCGACGAAGCCGGACGCGGTTTCCATCAACACCTATCCGGACACCCACGCCGATTTCACCAAGAAAGCCTTCGCCGCCGGTTGCCACGTCTTTCTCGAAAAACCCATCGCCAATACCGTCGCGGAAGCCCAGGAAATCGTCGATGCCGCCAAGGCCGCCAATCGTAAGCTGGTGATCGGTTACATCCTGCGCGTGCATCCGACCTGGGAGCGCTTCATCGAAGTGGCGCAGGGGCTCGGCAAGCCGCTGGTGATGCGGATGAATCTCAATCAGCAATCCTCCGGCGACATGTGGCACACCCACCGCATGCTCATGAATTCCATGTCGCCCATCGTCGACTGCGGCGTGCACTACGTCGATGTGATGTGCCAGATGACGCGATCCAAACCCGTCCGCGTCAGCGCCATCGGCGCGCGACTCACCGATGAACTGGTGGAGGGCATGTACAATTACGGCCAGCTCCAGGTGACCTTCGAGGACGGGTCCGTCGGTTGGTATGAGGCCGGTTGGGGCCCGATGATGAGCGAGACTGCCTTTTTCGTGAAAGACGTCATCGGCCCGAAAGGCTGCGTCAGCATTGCCGGGGTGAAAGAAGGCGAGACCGAGAGTGACGACATCGATTCCCACTCCAAAGCCGCCGCCCTGAAACTGCATCACGCCGAACTCGGCGAGGACGGGAAATTCTCCAAGCCCGACGAAATTCTCGACTGTGCCGACGAGCCGGATCACGACGGTTTGTGTGCCCGCGAGCAGGAAGTTTTCCTCAATGCCATCACCAACGACGTCGATCTCTCCGATCACATGGACGACGCCATCAACAGCCTCCGCATCGTCCTCGCCGCCGACGAAGCCTTCAAGAGCGGGAAAACGGTGGAGCTGTAAGCCATCCGATCGGTCGATCTCACTTCGGCAGCGAATCGAGCCGCCGCAGGAGAGGAATCCGGCAAAAAAGGTCAATCAACGGCGCAGGAGAGGAATGCAATCACTTGCTCTAAACAGTAAACAGCTTGCTCCGAGAATTCAATGGCGTGGAGCAGGAATGCAGCAGAGTGGAAGGTGAATTCGATAGCGTTCAGCAGGAATTCAATAGCGAGTCGCTGGATTTCAACGGCGTTGAATAAGAATTCAAACGCGTTTAGCAGGCATGCAATAGATTGGAGTAAGAAGTAAACTGCGTGCAAGAAGAATGAATCTTCCTGCAACAGGAATGCAAACGCTTGGGACGGTCTTGCAAAGGGCGCTTTCTCCCCGTCAATCGACCGCCGAGGCGAAGTCATCGCCACCGACAGCGGCGGATTCAACAGGGTTGGGTCGGCGATCATACCCTGTTGGGTCGCCGACGGGATGAACCCTTCACGATCACCTGGAGACCTTTTCGCTCCGCCTTCGAAACGCCCCGCCCTTCCGCCAGCGGAAAGGGTGCGTCGTCCTCTCCCACCGCGACGTCGCATTCCTGCCTGTGTTATTCGTCGTAGGCAGTAGCACAGGCATTCCTGCCTGTGTTCATTGCGAAATCACACAGGCAGGAATGCCTGTGCTACGGCTCATCTCCTTCCTTTCGAAATCGGAAGCCCGCATCACTCCAGTCCTTGCGAACCCACAGGGGACACCTTCTCGCCAAGCCGGCTTTTTGGGGATTATCGCCGATGTATCGAATGACCCGATAGAGATGCTCGGCATCCCGGATAATCGTATCGTAACTCTCCTCCTGCCACAAAGTCCCCCGACGGCTGACCGCTTCGTTGATCTCCCGAGCCGTGTATCCTTTCCAGCCTTTCGTGATCGCATCGAGTTCATGGCCCGGCAACGGTCGCACGATGACATGCACATGGTTGGGCATCACGGCATACGCGCCGAGATGGAGGCGCTGGCTGTCGAATTTCGTCAGGGCGCTCACGATCCGGCCGGCATGCTCCGGTTGTGCGAGCCAGCATTTCCCGTGACCCCGGTCCAGCCATTGTTCCTCTCGCCGCGTGATCAGTTGGGCATACTCGCGCCAGTCCTCATCGGATCTGGGCTCGGGATGTTCCCGTTCCCAGGCGGCTTTGGCTCGGGCGATTTCGCGGAGGCACTTCGCGGGAAGGGCATCCGCCAACCGGAAGGTAACAAAATACGTCGCCCCATCCTGACGCCAGTGAGGCAGATTTCGGCGATAGACTCGAACTGACTTCCAAGGATCGAACCCCTGAAATCCCGGAGGCGGATCAAGCAAAAAAGGACCGCGAGCCATGACAAGTCGGTCGTAGCACAGGCATTCCTGCCTGTGGAGGAAAAAGTAAAAATATGGGATCACAGATCACAGATCACAGGCAAGAATGCCTGTGCTACAGCTCTCAGAAGACCGCTTCCCTCGCCCGTTGCGCCCAATCGGGATGGGTGGCTTTGTAGGTCTGGAAGGCCTCGTATTCGGTCGCGACGATGCGGCCGTCTTTGTTGGTGTCGATGACGGCAAAGAGCCATTCCCAACCGGATTTTCCTTCATTCCATTCGGCCTGTGACACGGCGCCGTCGCCATCGGTATCGCACTCCTGGGTCAGGCGTTTCATGCTCAAGCCCTCGTTGCCACTCCCGCGACCGGAGCTGGGCTTGTCGGTGGCCGGGTCCCAGGTGAGTTTTTGTCCGGCCTGTTCGAGGGCTTTCCGATAGACGGTGGAATCGATGGACTGCACGGAGCAATCCTCCTCGAGAGCCTGACAGGCGGCGATGCCGGCGGATTCGCCGCAGATCATGAACACGGGTTCCATCCGCGCCGAGGCGTAGCCGAGGTGGGTGGCGGAAAAACAGACGGGCACGAGGAGATTGGTGCATTCTTCGGGCTGCGGCGTGATGGCTCGATACGGGATCGGGTAGGGTTGATTGGTGGGGCCATTCGAGCCGCCGACGAACATTTTCCCCTCCAAGCCCACCAGGGTCTGCCCATCCTGCTTCAGCCAGATCCGGCGGACGGGATAGACGTCGATGCCATACTGCGCGAGACAGATGGGATCGTCGATGGCGGTCTCATTGTAGACGTCGTGGGCGGTGATGGTGTAGCGACCGGCGAGTCGACGGGACACGCGGACATAGAGCTGATGCGGCCATCCAGCGGTCTCGGGATGGTAGCGTTTGTCGAGACCGAGCGCGGCGACTTCCTCGCGATAGGACTCGGGCACTCGGGGATCGGTGCTCATGAAATGATGAAGCCCCCGGAGATAATCCTGATGCGCTTTCCAAATTCTGACGTGGGCCGCCACATCGCCATCGGCATACTCGCGACTGATGCCGACGGGAGACATCGAAATCAGCGAGGCGCGTTGGTAATTCCAATCGCCGGAGTTTTTCCAACCGGGGAAGATGCCGACCAGGTGCTTTCGCAATTCTTCGGCATCGGGAAAGGTCGCCGCGAGGTAGGTCACGTAACGACCCACCAGTTCGAAATCAGCGGCAGCGTAGTTTTCGGGAACGGTGAACGGCGCGCGATGCTCGGGTTCGGCGGTGGTGTAGTAGCGGTAGTTGTAGGCCTGGGTGTATTCGTCTGCCGCGCCGAGGGGCTTGCCGTGATCTTTCTCCACGCCTTTGAGCGTTCCGCTCTCGGGGTCGCCGGGAACGACGAAGGGATCGATGGGGGTCAGTTCCACGGGAGGTTGCACGCCAGCGCTTTCTTCATCGAACTCTGCCGCCGATTCCCTGCCCACCCGGTAGGAGATTCCCGCGATGGCCATTAGATCGCCTTCGTAGCTCGCATCGATGAAAACCTTGGCGTTCACCTGAAGTGACTCGGTCGCTTCCGCTTCGACGACCGGGCATCCGAGGGCATCGAAGGGGGCGCGATCAAACCAGGCGGCGGAAATGGCGGATTCGTTCCCTGTTTCGCGATCACAGCGAGCGATCCGATGATCGTAGATCACGCGAATGTCACGATCGGCGAGCAGCTTGAGAAAATCCTCGCGCAGGGTTTTCGGGCTGATCGACGACAACACCTTTCGATTCGTGACGCCTTGCTCACCCCAATTCGGTTGCCCCAGACTCTTCAGCAATTCCTTCGTCATGCCGCCGGTCGCCGCGTAGTTGGGGCAATCCTGCATCGGCTTCAGACCCGCGCCGAGGATGCCTCCCACCCAGCGACTGGGTTCCACGATCACCACGGATCGACCCTCGCGATGCACGGCGATCGCCGCCATGATGCCGGAAGGGGTCGCTGCATAGACGCAGACATCGGCGGTGAGGGTTTCCGGTTCTGCTGTTAAACCGGAGAGCGGAAGCAGGAACGCTCCGAGGAGAAGGTGGGATTTTCGAAGGTGGGAGGATTTCACGAGATGAGTTTGGGTTCGGCGAAGGCGGGAAAGTAGCATGGAGTTGGACTCCGTGCCTGTCCCCGTGGGATTTCATCCCGCGAGGCGGAGATCGGGGTCGACTGGCTGGGCGGGATGCAATCCCGCCCGGACGGGCACGGGATGGAATCCCATGCTACGTGGGCAGTTTGCGCCCTCACTTTTCGTTCGCGGTCGCGACAGATGGCAGGGCATCGGCGAAACCGGCGTCGGTGCGCTTCAACTCGGCGATGGTATCCGCACGCATCTTCGCCACGCGAGCGGCTTGGGATTTCTCCTGCGCCAGATTGGTGAGTTCCTCGGGATCGCTTTCCAAATCGTAAAGCTCCTCGATCTCACCCTCGACAAAGGTGCGGATGTATTTGTAGCGCCCATCGTGGATCGACGCATACCAAGGCACGCCGGCGGTGTCTTTCAGGATCGCAGGATCGGTGGGAATGACCTTGGTATCCGATCCATAGTATTTGCCGGTGTGAACCATCAGCAGGGAGCGATCCCACTTCGTTTCCGGTTTTTCTAACAAGGGAGTCAGGTCGCGACCGTGCATTTCCCATGGCAACTCGATTCCTGCCATGCTGAAAAACGTCGGTACCAGATCGACCCCTCCGACTGGCGTGTCGTTCACCTTCCCCTGCGGGAAACGCGAAGGCATCGCCAGAATCATGGGGCTGCGAATGGTCGCATCATAGGGCGCGACCTTGCTGCGGAATCCGTGCTGCCCCCAGGCGAAGCCCTGATCGGAAGTGAACACGATGAGCGTGTTGTCGTAGAGCCCCGTGTCCTTCAGCGTCTGAACGATTCGGCCGACGGCTTCATCCAGCGCCAGCACGCCCTGATGATATTGCCTCACCCAACTATTCAAATCACTGCCGTGAATCCCCTTTGAGGGAGCGGATTCTCCGGTCGCCCGCTTGCTGCCTTTCAGATGCGGCTGCCCGTCCTCGCCCGGGATCCAACTCGCGATGGTCTGCATGTAGGCGGGCTTGCCGGGACGCGGCGGAAAAATGTCCGCCGGCACGGGAACGGTTGCGTCAGGATAGGCCTCGAGGTGGCGTTTGGCCGGAGTGAAGGGTCCGTGCACCGCGCCATAGCAGAGCCACAGGTAAAACGGCTTCTCCGGGTCGCGACCTTCGCCTTTGAGATAATCGACGGTCCAATCCGTATAGTTGTCGGTCGAATATCCCTTCACCAACTCGGCCTCGGCCCCGTTCTTTTCAATGAGCTGATCCTTGTAATAGCTCCCCGCATTCTTCGGATGACGCGGTCGGTTCCAGACAACCTGATGATCCCAATCGCGACCCGCGCCCGTGTCGGTGCCGGTGTGCCATTTCCCGATCTGGGCTGTCTGGTAGCCGTTTTCCCGAAAGACCTTGGGCCAGAACGGGCATTTCTCGGGATCGTATTCGCTGCCCGGATAGGCGCCCTCCATCCGCATCGATTCCACCGCGTGCTGGTAGTGCCCCGTCAACAGCGTCGCCCGCGACGGCATGCACCAGGTGCCGATGTAGGCGTAGCGAAATCGGATTCCCGTTTCCGCGAGGGCATCGATGTGGGGCGTTTTGACAAAGTCATAGGCCTCAGGGTAGCAACTGACCGTTCGATGCGAGTGATCGTCGGTGTAGATGAACAAGATATTCGGTCGCTCCTCCTTCGCCGAAGCGATCAAAGGGAGCAAAAGCAGAAGAGCGAAAAAGATGGGGCGCATGAGGGAAGCCTATCTGAGAAACCGGGATCGATTCAACCCTGTTTCCTCCGCGACTGAACCCTGTTGGATCGATGCCACCACCGTGTGCTGCGGATTCGCGTGATTGCATGGAACGGCCTGGCACGATAAAAAGTCCCCATGAAACACCCCCGGTTTTTCTCAATCATTCTCGCCGCCCTGCTGATGGCAGGCTTGCTCCCGGCCCATGCGGCCGACAAACCGAACATCGTTTTCATCATGGCTGATGACCTCGGCTATGCCGAACTGGGATGCTACGGGCAGACGAAAATTCGGACGCCCCGCATCGATGGCATCGCGGCGCAGGGAATGCGATTCACCCGCAACTATTCCGGCAACGCCGTCTGCGCTCCGTCGCGGTGCGTGCTCATGACGGGCAAACATCCCGGTCATGCCGAGGTCCGCAACAATCGCTCGATGATCCCGCTCGGCGAACCCGAGGGTCAGCATCCGATCACGGCGGAAGCTGTCACCATCGCCGAGGTGCTGCACGAAGAGGGCTACAAGAGCGGGATTTTCGGCAAGTGGGGACTCGGCAACATGCAATCGACCGGAAACCCGCTGAAGCAGGGCTTTGATCGATTCTTTGGCTACAATTGCCAGGGTCACGCTCACAGCTACTACCCGGCCACCTTGTGGAGCGACAACAGCACGTTTTCCCTCGGCAATGTCCCACCCGTTCCCGGTCACGGAGGATTGGCGGAAGGTGCCGATCCGAAAGATCCCCGCAGTTACGATCTCTACAAAGGGCAGGACTATGCGCCGGATCAGATCAACAAGCAGGTGCTGAACTTCATCCGGGATCACAAGGACGAGCCCTTTTTCTGCTACTACCCGACGATCATTCCCCACGTGGCGCTCCATGTGCCTGACGAGGAACTCGAGCCCTATCTCGCCGAAAAATGGAACGATCCGCCCTTCACTCGAGAAAAAGCGGGCTACACCCCGCACTTCACTCCGCGGGCGGCCTACGCGGCGATGATCAGCCGGATGGACACCTACATCGGGCGGGTGCTGGATCTGCTCGATGAGCTGAAACTAACCGACAACACCATCGTCGTTTTCACCTCCGACAACGGCACCACCCATCTCGGTGACGAAGTGGACTACGAGTTTTTCGACAGTGTTGGACCGCTGCGCGGCCTGAAAGGTTCACTCTACGAAGGTGGCGTTCGCGTACCGCTGATCGTGAAGTGGCCCGGCAAAATCGAAGCCGGGAGCATGTCGGACATTGTCACGGGATTCGAGGACTGGATGCCGACCCTGCTGGATCTGGCGAACGCCAAAACCAAGGCGCCCGCCGACATCGACGGGATCAGCATTGCCCCCACCCTGCTCGGCACGGGACAGCCCGAGCGTCCCTTTCTCTATCGGGAATTCGGCGGCTATGGCGGCCAACAGGCCGTTTGGTTGGGCGAACGCTGGAAAGGCATCCGACAGGATCTGATTCCCAGAGGAAAAAACACCAAACCTGCCGATGTGAAGGTGAAGACCGAACTCTACGATCTCAAAGCCGACATCTCGGAATCCAAAGATGTGGCTGGCGAGAATCCCGAAGTGCTCGCCGAAATCGAGAAACTCATGATCTCGGAGCGCGTGCCTTCCGAGGTTTTTGCCAACCCCGTTCTGGACGCCCAGCACGCCGAGTAACCCCTCCTTTTTGCTTTTCACACGATGAAACTTCGCACCCCTCTCGCATTCTCTCTCCTGTTCGGCATACTCTGTCTGTCACCTGGTATCTCCAACGCCCAGGAAAAAACTTCCGGGCTTCAGGCCGGCACCGCCGCGATCGACATCTCGCCCACCGTTTTCCCGATTCAGCTGCGATCCGGCGCGTCGAACTACGTCCACGATCCCCTGCACGTCCGGGCGGTCGCGTTTCAAAATGGCGAAGGCCGGGCAGTGATCGCCCTCATTGACGACATCGGTGTCGGACGCGAAATGACGGACGCCGCCAAGGCCATCGTCGCCGAGAAAACCGGTTGGAAACCTGAGGAGATGCTCGTTTCCGGAACCCACACCCACACGGCTCCGAAAGGCGGCGACACGTCACCGGGACGCATCGCCTATGAGGAAAGGCGAAAACAGGGAGTCGTGGATGCCCTCACCAAAGCGATCGAATCTCTCGAACCCGCCGAGGTCGGCTTTGCTTCCGATGAGGAGCCCTCCGAAGTTTACAATCGACGCTGGTTTTTGAAAGAGGGCACGATGGAGAAGAATCCTCTCGGTGGTTATGATCAGGTTCGCACCAACGCGCCGCGTCAGAATTTGCTCAAGCCAGCGGGGCCGACCGATCCCGAAGTCTGCGTAGTCGATGTCCGCACTCGCCGGGGCCGGGCGCTGGGACTGATCGCAAATTATTCGCTTCACTACGTGGGAGGCGTCCCCAAGGTCATCGAAGAAAACGGCAAGGAAGTCGGGATGGCCTCGGCCGACTACTATGGTGAATTCGCCCGCATCATGCCCTATCGCGTGGGCGGATCGAAGCCGCCGGAGAACTTCGTCGCCTTCATGACCAACGGCACCAGCGGCGACATCAACAACATCGATTTTGACGGCAAACGCCCTCCCCGCGCACCTTTCGAACAGATCCGCGTCGTCGCAAGCAAGACGGCCGACGCGGCTTGGCGGGCGGTGAAAAAGATCGAGACCTACGACGAGAATCCCCTCGTCGCCATGCGGCAACGCGAAGTCACTCTCAACTACCGGGTACCCTCGCAGGCTGAGGTCGAAAAAGCGCTCGCCCTGCTCGAACTTCCCCGCAAGGAACAAGAGGCCATCAATGGCCGGACCGGTTCCGTCGCCAACGCCACGGTCTTCTACGGAGGTGCCGAAAATCCCGGCACCGAAAGCGTTATCGTTCAGGCGATCCGCATCGGTGATCAGGCCATCGTCTCCATGCCGTTCGAGGTGCTGGTCGAGATCGGTCTCGAGATCAAGGAGAAGAGTCCCTTCCCCCACACGTTTACCATTGAGCTGGCCAACGGAGGCTACGGCTACCTGCCTCCGCCCAATCAGCACGAACTCGGCGGCTACGAGACCTGGCTTGGCACCTCGCGCTTTGAGAAAGAGGCTTCCGTCAAACTGACGAAGGCCTTGCTGGAGATGCTCGGAGAGTTGAAGGCGCTGTGACTGCAGCTTCAGCCAGGCATCGAACGGGAGCCGCGCCCGCTCCCTAGTCGCCTCGAAGACGGGATCAAGTCAGGCTCGCGTCAAACAGGATCGACAGGTAAACTTTCCCCATGACCACAACCCCGGACTCCCCCTCGTCTCAGCACCGTCGCCACTTTCTGAAATCCTCCCTCGCGCTGGGTGCGGGAGCGCTTTTTTCCAACGCCGCCACGATCCGTGCTGCGACGAACAAGAATAGCCGTCTCCGCATTTTCCAAATCGGCGTCAGCGGCATCGGTGCCATGCAGCGGAAAGGACTGGCGGGGCATCCCATGGTCGAGTTCGCGGGCTTTTGCGACATCGATGACTCGGCCTTCTCAGGTATCGAAAAAGATCACGGCGACGCTTGGCGCGTGAAGGACTATCGCGAGGCCTTCGCTGACCGACTCGACCAGTTCGATGCCGTCATCGTGGATACGCCAGACTTTCACCATTGTCCCATGATGGTGACCGCGTTGAAAAACGGCAAGCATGCCTACGGCCAGAAACCGCTGGTCCAACAGCTCGACGAACTGCACACCATTCGCGAAGCCCTCGCGGCACGGCCCGATCTCTATACCCAGATGGGCAATCAACGCGCCTGCTTTACCGGACGAATGCAGGCCGTAGAGATGCTGAAAACCAATCAACTGGGACGTCCCATCGAAGCCCACATCTGGACCGGCGGTATGAAATACGGAACCTATTTCGTCGAGCCGTGGAACGAACTGCCCGAAGCCTCGCCCGTCCCCGAAACGGTGAACTGGGATCTCTGGAATGGACCGCTGACCGAGGCGATGCCCTACAGCGAAGATATTCATCCACGGCGTTGGCGATCCTACTGGAAGACTGGCGGCGGCATGCTGGCCGACTGGGGATGCCACCTCATCGACGTGCTGTATTTCGCCTACGACCTGCCTTCGCCCACCGCGGTCCAGACGAACACTCCCAAACCGGCCGGGGTCTGTCACTCCGGGCACAACGAATCCACCATCACCTACACCGGGCTCGGTGACCGCTTTGCACGGGATCAATTCGTGCTCCACTACAACGACAGCGGCATTCGCCCGTCCTTCGCGGCACTGGGACTACCGGTGTCAAAAATCACCGGCACCTGCACCATGATCGTCTGCGAGGATGGAGCGCTCCTGCTGGAACCCAGCGGCAACATGGAGATCTATCGGAAGGGCAAATTGGTGGAGAACGAACCCCTGCCCGAGGTCGCGCCGCGCGATCACTGGAAAGACTGGGCCGATTGCTGCCTCGGCACGGAAAAACCTCTGTGGACGCCGTGGGACATCGGTTCCCGCATCACCGAACCCGCGCTCCTCGCGACCAAAGCGACCCGTTTCCCCGGACAGGAACTGCACTGGGACGGCGCGAACTATCGGTTCACCAATCACGAGGAAGCCAATCAGCAGATCCTTTCCCGGACCTACCGCGAAGGCTTCGCCCCGCCCGCGCTTTCCTGACACTCGGCCCAAACAACAGGAGGGCGATTGCAGCCAATCCTTTGACGGCACCCCTCCCGTTCGGCAAGAGCGGTCAGGGGTCAAGGCTTGCGGATGGCGAAGTTGTCATAGTGCACTTCGCGATCCACGGTCGTGATGTTCATGTTCGACTTGGTGGGATGCGCAATACCTTCCGACTGAAGTGTGCCGGAGGGTTTTCCGTCGATCCAGACCTTGATGACATCGCCTTCGATACGGATGACCAGGTCATGCCATTTCTCCGGATCGATTTCGATTGGCGTGATGGACTTCTTTTTCGCCAAGGTCTGATTTTCCTCCTCACTGAGTTTTCCCCCGGCCTTTTTCTTGTCGTAATATTCGTTGGCAAAAATCCCCATCTTTCCGTCGAAAAGCGTCACCGCCGTGTCCGTGATCGACACATGGCAGATGTGTCCCGCGTGGGAGCCTTTGTAGTCGAGATCACGAAACATCACGTTGAATCGGTTTGAACCCGCGAACTTGAAGGAAACCGCCACCTCCATGTCGCTCAAGGGAGGAAGCTCGACGGTGTTGACCGAAGGATGATCAGAACCTTTCGGCGTGATCCCGACCATGACGCCGTCGCGCACCACCGTCTCACTTTTCCATGAACCCCAGCCTTCTTTCAGCGTCGTCCCGGAAAAATCATCCTCGAACAGAACGGTTTTAAAAGGTTCCTCCGCCCGAAGCATGGAGGGAGCAGCCTCGCCCGCGACGAGGACAGCGGCAAAGATCAAGGATAAGGAGTTTCGTTTCATGGTGAATAGATTAGTTGAATTAAACAGGGTTGAATCAGCGACCCAACCCTGTTGAGTCGAGATCATTGGAGTTCGAAAAGCCTCACTTGGCGGCCGCAGGGTCCATGACTGGCCCGCTCGTCATCAGGTAGGCGACCAGGTCCTTGACTTTGTCTTCGCCGAGAGCTTTGAGCAACCCTTCGGGCATCATGGAAACGGGCAGCGTTTCCCGTTTGGCGATCTCGTCGAGTTTGAGCGTCACTTTCTCCGCCGCCGCCTGCACGGTGACGCTGTTCTGATTCTGTTCCGGAACCACTCCGGAAACGACCCGACCATCTTTCAGCGTGAAAACGGTCAATTGATAGTCGGCAGGAATCACTTCGCTGGGATTGACGATGTTGCCAAGAAGGTAGTCGATGTTGTGCCGATCACTGCCGGTCAGCTCGGGCCCAATGGCTCCGCCTTCTCCGTAGAGTCGGTGACAGGCTGCGCAGATTTGAGTGAAAGTCGTCTTGCCCTTGAGCGGATCGGCGGCGGCAATCACTTCGGGCGTGAGCAGCGTTTTCCATTCCGCGATCTCTTTCAGTTTCGCTTCGGGGGTGATCTGGATTTCACCCCACAGCTTGCCAAGCCGTTGGCTCAGCGCCTCGTCGTTGAAGTTGGCGATCTGTCGGGCCTGCAGCGGGGAAATGGCATTGCGCGGAATTTTCTCTGCCTCCACCGCATCGAGCAAAGCCGACGCAAAGGCCGGTCGCGACACGAGGGTGTCAATGATCACGCTCTGTTCGCTGGCACGGGAACGCCACTGATTGATGAGCCGCGGCGGGATCCCGGAGTCATCGTAGGCGGCCAATGCCTGAATGACTTGGTAGCCGAGAACCCGGTCTCTGAGCCACTCGATCAGGCTCGGCAACATCGCCTCATCAGGTTGGCGGAGGATACTGGCGAGCGCGGAGCGCCGCGCGCCAGGATCGGCCTCTTCGTTGTTCACGATGGCCAACAGTTCGTCACGGGCACGTCCATCACCGAACAGAACGGAGAGGCTCTGAACGGTCTTGGCGGATTCCCCTTTGCTCAGGTCACTGGAAAACTTCTCCCATGCGGCTGGCGCGTTGGCCTCTCCGAGTCCCTCCAGCGCAGCTGCCATTCCGTTGAGAACGGCCAGCTTGGTCGACGCGTCGCTCTTCGAGGCACGGGTCAGCAGATCGTTCACCACGTCGGGTTGCTGCTCCAGGTTTTCGCAGAGGCGACGCGAAATCAGGCGGGTGACGGTCGGCAATTTGGAATGAATCGCGAGATCAATGCCTTGCTCGAAATGCTCGCCCACCGATACGGAAACCCCATACCAGATAAGGAGAGATTGCTGGCGGTCGTCTCGATCGCTCTCAACCTGGGTGAGCACCTTGGCCAGAGCGAATCGCTCTTTGCCGGGCAGGCGTTGCAGACCTGACGCGAGTTCCAGACGAACGAGGCCCGGAGGATCCGTGCGAGCGATCTTCAGCAGGGTTTGCAGGGTCTCCGGTTCGTCCGGAAAATCCTCACACAGCCAGCGAACTCCCATCGATGCCTTGGCTTCATCGCCGGAATTCAGCAGAGCAACGATCTGGTCTTTCCCAAATTCTGGATTCGCTCGTTCGGTGAGCCAGGAAGGGAGCGAAGGTTTCGCCTTTCCGGCATCCGGCCCGTCGTAGACGATTCGGTAGATGCGACCGCTGGTGCGATGAATGGCGTCGCTGTCGTGGCATTCCCCCGTGTCGGACCAATCGTTCATCCAGACCTGTCCGTCCGGTCCAGTGATCAGATCGAGACCGCGAAACCAGGGGTCCTCCATCATGAGAAAATCTTTCCCGTGGTGCGCGACATAGCCCACGCCTTCTCGTTCCAGTATATCCATGTTCACCCGGCGACCGTGCAGGTTGCAGGAAAAAAGTTTCCCCTGATAGCTCTCGGGCCAGACCCCGCCGTTGTAGATCAGGCATCCAATGTGGGCGTGCCCGCCTCCCAAGGCTGAAGTGGTGTTGGTGATCCCCTGCCGAATGTCGCTCCACTTTTCCGCCCCCGAATCCCAGTGATAGTGATCGGCCGTGTGGGGAATCAACTCGTAGGCATGTGGATTCAGATGAGCCCCGAACATGCGGGTGTAGTAGGCGCCCGGGATCGCGTGCCAGAGATGGCCGATCACGGTGTTGGTATAGAAAAGCTGACCGTTGCTGTCCCAATCCGTTCCCCAGGGATTGGTGCCACCGTTGCAGACGACTTCGAATTTCTTGCTCCCGGGATGAAATCGCCAGATCGAGGTGTTCAGTTCCGTCCGCTGATCTTTGGGAGTTCCGGGTGTTCCGACCGCCGACGTGGCGGTGATGCCGTGTCGGCCATAGATCCAACCATCCGGCCCCCACTTCAAACCGTTGACGACGTTGTGGCCAATGCTCTCCGCGTCGAATCCATCCAGCACCACGATCGGCTCCCCGTCAGGAACCAAATCGCCGTCCGCATCGGGCAGGAACAACAGCTGCGGCGCACAAAGGGCATAGACGCCGCCCGGTCCAGGCAGGACGCTGGTGAGGCGGGTTCCCTGATCCCAGAACACCGTGCGCTTGTCGGACTTGCCGTCACCATCGGTATCCTCGAGCACCAGAATGCGGTCGCGCAGGTCGAGATCCCAGCGGCCAGGTTGCTCCGCGTAAGTGTAACACTCCGCGACCCACAGGCGGCCCGCCTTGTCGAAACTGATGGAGATCGGCTGCTGCACCTCTGGCTCAGAGGCGAACACTTCCAGATGAAATCCCGGGGGCAACTTCGCCGCTTTGGCGGCTTCCTCGGCGGTCATCGGCGGCGTTTCCTCCTTCTCGGTATTATAGGGAGCAGGAAAGTCGGCCGCCTGAATCGTCCAAGCCGATGCGAAGGTCAGCAGGGTCGCGAAAAAGTGAGGTTTGAACATGGTGGCGATCATAGCGGCATACCCAGAGGTGGCTCAAATGACAATTTTTGCCTGAATGCGCCCGGTCAGACTGCAACCTCCGCCCCAATCGACTTGAGACAGGCACCGAAATAGGCAGGGCTTGACTTGGCGACTCAGCGCCTGAAGGCTTTGATTTCTCATGCGCCATCACTTCCCCATCGCCCTGATTTTTTCTGTCTGTTGTCTCCTCTCGGTAGAACCTGCGCACGCCGCCAGCCCCGATCCCGACGAGGCCCAGATGGATCTCGCTTGGTCGATGCTTTGGCAACGATTTCGCCATCCCGAGACTCACCTTTTCTACGATTTCATCAGCAGCTACGAGGACGGCCATCACCTGAATCACCTTCCGACCGCAGAGGAAGTAAGTCGGCAGTTTCCCAATCCATGCGGCTATGGCACCGGCATGGAGGACAGCATGATCCTCGGCGGCGCCCTGCTCAGCACCTTGGTCGATCGCTTTGCCGTCACCGGAGACGAGGAGGTTCGCGAGGAAATCAAGGAAGTGTTCGCAGGCGTCGAGCGCTGCGTCACCGTCCACGCCGTTCCCGGTTTCGTGGCGCGCAGCGTATGCCCGGAGGACGGAAAAAGCGTCTACATCAATTCCTCACGAGATCAGTACACGCACTGCGTTCACGGACTCTGGAAGTATGCGAAAAGTCCGCTTTGCGACGATGAGCACCGGGAGCAGATCGGCCATCTGCTCCGATCGGTCGCAGACCGGATGATCCGGAATGTCACCGCAGAAAACGGATTCGATTCGCTGCGAGCCGATGGCAAACGAGACCCGCTGGGCATTTCGAAAATGTGGGAGGTCCAAGCTCACGAAGCCGCGCGATTACCAATGATCTATGCCGCCACCTGGGACGTGACCGGCGAAGAGCTCTATCGCGCTCAGTATCGGCGCTATGTCGCCCAAGCGATCGAACAGTCCGCTGAACCTTCTCCAAATAGTCCCGCCTACGCCCTATTGCAGATGCAGTGTTCACTGGAAGTCCTGCACGCCGTGGAAACCGATCCCGCGTTGCGGACGAAAATCGCTTCCTGCATGCAATACGTGGCAGAACTGGCAGCGAATCGCGTCACGCACGTGGGTCGGGTGCTGGCGAGCATGAGCGAGGAGGACCGCACCCTGTTGCCTCCCGACTGGCGGACGGTGCCGGAGTGGAAAGAATCCGCAGCAGGTTATCGCATTCCCCAGTGGGGACACTATCGCCACGTCTGGCACCACCTGCGCGAGGCCGGCGAAGCCTCGCTGATCACCCTGATGCTCCCGACGCCGGACGAATCGGCTTTTTCCACCGAGGCCTTGCAGACATTGATCGCGGAAAGCGACTACGCCCACCAATCCGGCTGCGGCATCGTCTATCATCTGGCCGCCTACTGGAAAGCCAGGAGGATAAGCCTCTGGTGAATACCAGCTCCGCTGAATTAGGCTCTTTCCCTTTACCTTGGGTATCACGACAATCAGCGCAACATCGGTTCAATCCTGTTCCCGAAGAGCAAAGACGTATCCACGTATCACGACTACTTGGAAACAACCGCGGAGCGCGGCTTCCAGTTTCCGTTCATCGACGGATTTTGAGGTGGATTTGATGTGCCAGCGGTTTCCTTCACTTCGCACAAAGGAGGTGCTGCTCGTGATCACGAATTGCCCGGCATTGCTCACGCGGATCGGTGACTTGGGTGGGGAATTCAAATTCGCCCCGGCTTCCAGATGAAGAGGCTCGTTGCGGGCATCAATAAACTGAAGCGAATGCTGAAAACAGGACGCCGCGACAAGCTCGGGTTCAATGCGGCCGATCTCTTTGACGGAGTCATTGTCGTCGACGTGTCGCCAAATGTTATCCTGCCCGAGAATAAATCCGCTATAGGCAGAGACAATCGCCTTGCCGGGTGGGACCGCGATCGGGGAAGTGTTTGCGGTATGCCTCACCAGACGGTGGACCGAGCCGTCCTCCAGGAGAATGAGTGCGGTGGTTTCACTGCCACTGATGGCCCGGGCTTTGCCTGGAAGCTCGATCCGGGTGACGCGAGATTTCGTGAGTCCAGTTCCGGGAGCTGATACCCAGACCTTACCGGAGCGATCCAGCATGAGAACACTTTGGACCCCGACGCAGAGGGAGACAATATTTTGAGCTCCCAAGGTAGGGTCAGTGGGTGTTGTAGTGGGCTCCGACCCCCAGACCCTGACGGTGCCGTCTTTCAGAAGCGCGGCAGCCGTTTTCACTTCCCAGTCATTGATCGCCAGATCCACGACATCGCCGTTGAAACCATCGGGGAAGTTCAAGAGGGGATTTGAATCACTCGCGGGAACAGGACTCCCGTCGAGCCGGTAGACTTCGATGTTTCCTGAATTCAATGAGGGTTTTTTGCTCTCAGAAGGGGAGGCGACTTCGGCGGAAGTCGGAACTTTGACATCTGAGGGTCCGAAGCTATCGGGAGCCTGCTCGCGATACGCTTTCACTCGCAATGCCCCCTCGATATCCTGCGCTTTGGTAAGTTCCTGCTGGTAGAGCTCCATAGCCTGATCCCGCAGCGCAAGCAAAGAGGCAGCCTTTTCGATGCGAGCGGCTTCGAGTTTCGCAAATTCCGTGCGGTAGGTGACATAAAATTGGAGGAGTCTCTCCGGACGCTGAACTGGGGGACTCTCGGCGGCGATTTCCGCGTCGCCCGGCACCCCCCTTTTGGAGGACAGGCGTTCCCCGGCTCGTTTCCACGCGAGCACGGCATCGAGATTTCCCGCTTGGGCCGCCGCGTCCTCCTCCCGCTTCAGCGCCGCGACGATTTGCCCGCCGAGCCTCTCTACGGCGGCCTCGTGCGCCTCGCCCACTTCAGCAAGGTAGCGATCACGAAAGCCCGCTTCGATCCCGGCAAGGCGTTGCCCAACGGGATCAGAGGGACTAGCGGGTTGACTTGATTGACCTTCCGACGTTGGGAGTTTGAACGAAGACTCAGCGAGTGGCTGCTCGGATGGCAAAATGGACTCCAATCTTCCTGGCTCGCTTTTCGCTTCCTGCAATTCAATCGGTGCAGCGTTGGAAAGATCCCCGAATTTCCCTAGGTTGGCATCTGCGGCATTGGCTTCCCTTGCGACCGTCGTTTCATCGGTCGGAGTCGGGGGAGGATTTTCGGATTGAGCCACAATGATCCCCTTTTCCGGGGTGCTCGCTTTCTCCGCTTTCACTGAGGCGATCGCTCCACTCTCAGCAACGGGAATCGCGATGCGTGTGTCCTCTTCGTTTTCGGCGTTCGATGCCGTAGCCTTACCCTCCTGAAAGTCACCCAGCCAAAAAATCCCCAGACCCACCGCGAGCAGTATCGCCAGCCCCGCGAATACGATGAGCGCCGGGGAAGGCCTCGAGTTCGCCCCCGCTTTGGGGGTGCGATCGCTCTCTCCAGACGGGGTGGTCATATGCTTTTCACTTCCGAAATCCACCGGCGCTTCCTCCGGTGTCATCCGAATGCCATCGACATCGATCCTCAGATCCGTGGCAGTTTGATATCGCTCGTCGGGATCGCTCTCCATCGCCTTGAAGACCACTCCATCGATTCGCACGTCGAGCGCTTTGTCGGCTGCTCTCGTTTTTTGACTCGGCGGTTTCACGGCACCGCGCGGGATCTCGCCGGTCAGCATTTCATAGAACATCACCCCGAGACTGTAGATGTCCGCCCGGCGATCAACGTGGCAACCTTCCACCATCTGCTCAGGCGCGATGTAGTGCGGGGTGCCCAAGGTCACACCAGTCATGGTCAGCCCCAACGGTTCATCGCGTGCGTCACCACCCACCTCGCCTCCGACCAACTTTGCCAGACCGAAGTCGCCCACTTTGAGAATGCCCTTGTTGTTGATGAAAATATTGGCGGGTTTGATGTCGCGATGGACGAAACCCTCGTCGTGTGCGTATTCCAGCGCGTCACAGATCTGGCTGATCGCGTTCAAGGCGCCCTCAGAATCCAACTGGCCGGTTCGAATCATCCGGTACAAATCAGTCCCATCGACGAATTCCATCACGAAATAGTGATATCCTTCGGAAGTCTGTCCAAAATCGTAGATCTGGACGATGTTCGAGTGATTCAGCTTTGCCATGGCTTTGGCTTCGCGGTGAAACCGAGCTTCAAACTCCGGATCGACACCCAATTCCGGCGGCAACAACTTGATGGCGACCTCTCTCTCAAGACTATTCTGCACCCCCCTGTAGACAGCCCCCATGCCACCCCTTCCGAGGATACTCGTCACCACGTAGCCATCAAGCATGGCACACACCTCATCGGGTAATGGCAGCTCCCACCGCTCCGGAGGGATCGGCGTTGCGCTAGATTCTGCCGCTTTCACTGCCACGTTCAGCAATTCTACAGGATCGTGACCAGCCACCGTAGCTTGCGACTCGATCGGATTGGTTTGAGGATTCTCGGGCATGTCGTGGGTTCTCTATGGAATTAGATGAGGGCAGGAAATGGATATTTCCCGCCAGCGTAGCCATTCTTCTGTTCACACTTTCCTTCGAAAAAAATTGCGATGAGTAACCGAAAATCTCAAAAAAGATGTCCAAACACCTCCATTTCGACTAGTTACCTTATCGCTCTTTCTGCTGAAGATGATCCAGACACCCGGCCAAACCGCTTCTTTTTCCCCTACCCGCTGGACGCTGGTGGCGCAAGCAGCCCAGGCACCTACCAATGCTCAACAGGAAGCAGAACAACTCGAGGCTTTGGAGGTTCTCTGCCGAACCTATTGGCCACCGCTTTTTGTCTTCGTCCGACGACAAGGATATGCCCCAGAAGAAGCCGAGGATCTGGTTCAGGATTTTTTTGCCAGCATTTTGGAGAAGCCTTTTTTTGAATCGGCCAACCCAGAGAAAGGCCGTTTGCGAAACTACCTGCTCGGATCACTGAAACGATTCTTGATCGATCAGCAACGCGCCCGGTCTGCCAAAAAGCGCGGTGGCGAATTTCAAATGATCTCAGTGGATGCTGAAGCTGGCGAACACAGCGGTGCCTGGCAGATCGCCAGTTTGGAAACTCCCGAGGATGCCTACCAACATCGCTGGGTCTGCGCGATGCTAGAACATTGTCACGAACGGCTCCGCAGCGAATATGAGGAACAGAATAAGTCTCTGCAGTTTGAGGCACTCTCTCCTCTGCTGACTTCAGAAAATGGCCACACCACTGAAACCGCAGTCCGAACCCTGCGCAGTTCCCCGGGGGCGGTCAGGGTCGCTCTCAGCCGGCTCCGCAAACGGTTCGGTCAAATCTTTGCCGAAGAAGTCCGGGCCACTCTGTTACCAGATGAAGATTACGACGACGAGATCTGCTGTTTGATGAAGGCAGTCGAGAGGAAAAGCCACTAACTGACTGCGACGCGCAGATTCGAATACTTCCGCTCGAGGTCCATCATCGACAAAACGGGGTGATTGCGGACTTGCGGCACCTTGGTCGGTTTGTTCTGGTTGATTTCCGTCACCAATCCTTTTCATGCCAGTCATCTCTCCCAAGGAAGCCAATCAATCAGACTACGATGTTGTCATCGTTGGCTCCGGAGCTGGCGGCGGACAGGTGGCCTACACCCTGGCGATGGAGGGCATCAAGGTCCTCGTGCTGGAAGCGGGGCGGATGTTCGATCCGGTGCGAGAGACGGCGATGTTTCACACGCCCGATCAGGCTCCGTTGCGGGGAGAGAAAACACCGGACAAGCAATACGGATTTTACGACGCTTCGATCGCCTCGGGCTGGGAGATTCCGGGCGAGCCCTACACCAATGCGTCGAAGGAACAGAAGCGCCAGTTTGCCTGGTGGCGGCAACGGATGCTCGGCGGACGGACGAACCACTGGGGGCGCGTCTCGTTGCGCAATGGCCCCTACGATTTCAAAACCCGCACCCGACAGGGTGTCGGCTTTGACTGGCCGATTTCCTACGATGACCTCGCCCCGTGGTATGACAAGGCGGAGATGCTGGTCGGCGTCTTTGGCGATGCGGAAGGAATGGAGAATTCGCCAGACTCTTCACCGGGGGTGCTGCTGCCTCCTCCCAAGTTCCGGGCAGGTGAACTCCTCGCCAAAGCACGGGCGAAAAAGGAGCTGGGTCTCTCGGTAGTACCGATTCACCGCGCGGTGCTGACGCAACGTCAGGATGCCGATGGCATTCCGGCAAAGCTCCATCCCGGCAATGCCAAGGCACAGGGGCTGCTCGCGGAGAACATGCGCATGCGAGCCGCGTGCTTCTACGCCACCGATTGCCATCGAGGCTGCTCGATTGGGGCCGCCTTCGATTCCGCCACCGCCCTGCTGCGACCGGCCCTGGCCTCGGGAAACCTCGACATTCTCCCCAACGCCATGGTGCGGGAGGTCACGTTGAATGCGGCAGACAAAGCCAGCGGAGTGACCTATATCGACAAGGTCGATGGCAGCGAACACCACGCCTCCGGCCGGGTCGTTGTGCTGGCTGCGAGTTCTCAGGAAACGGTTCGCCTGCTCCTGAATTCGAAATCCAATGCCTTCCCGGACGGTCTCGCAAACTCCAGCGGCCTCGTCGGCAAATACCTCACCGACTCGGTTTCCAGCAGCCTGAGCGCCCAGATCCCGGCGCTCGAGAATCTAACGCCCCACAACGAAGACGGCGTGGTCGGACAGCAGGCCTACATTCCGTGGTCCTTCTGCAAGGAACAGATGAACGGCAAACTCGACTTTCCCGGTGGCTACAAATTGCTCGTCTCCAGCGGACGTCGCCTCCCGGGCATGACGGCGGCGACCAAGTTTGATTGGCTGAACGAGCGCGACGGCATCGCTTTCGGAGCTGATCTCAAAGAGGACGCCAGACGCTACTACGGTTCGATCCAGGGCATCGGCGCGCAGGGCGCGATGGTGCCGAATGATGATTGTTACGCCGACATCGATCCGGAAGTGAAAGACCAGTGGGGCATCCCGGTTCCGCGCTTTCACTGGAAATGGGCCGACGCCGAACTGAAACAGATCGCCCACCAGCAGGAAACGATGGCCGCCATTCTCGAGTCCATGGGCGGCCGTTTCAGTCGACCACCAGCCTCAGATGATCCGCTCAAATCAATCAAACAGGGCGGCCAGATCATTCACGAAGTTGGGGGTGCCATCATGGGCGCCGATCCGGCCGCATCCGTGACGAATCAATGGTGCCAGACCTGGGACGTGCCGAACCTCATCGTGGCTGACGGGGCAACCTTTCCCAACACTGCCGACAAAAACCCCACGCTCACCATCCTCGCGCTGGCCTGGCGGACGGCCGATCATCTGGTTGGCGAATTGAAGAAAGGCAATCTCTGAGATGACCGAGTCCAATAACATCAATGACCGGCCCCGGATCGACCGCCGGGTGGCGCTCAAATGGATCGCAGCCGCCACCTCGGTTCCCGCACTGAGCGGCGTATCGTGGGGAGCGGGCCCCACCCCCGAAGCGAAGGGCTACGGACCAGATCCCGACGTGACCAAGGTCTACCAACCCGGCGATTTCTGGCCCCTGACTTTCACCGACGCACAGCGAAAACTTGTCAGCGTGCTCTGTGATCTCATCATTCCTGCCGACGAACAATCCCCGAGCGCCTCGGCGGTTGGCGTGCCCGATTTTCTCGACGAATGGATCAGCTCGCCCTATCCAGATCAAGCCCGCGACCGCAGCCTCATCCTCAAAGGTCTGGAATCACTCGATGAAATGGCAACCCAACATGGGGGAAAGGATTTCGTCTCCCTCAAGCCTGCCGAACAACTCGCCCTCTGCAAAGACCTCGCCAAAGCGGCAAAAACCGACGCGAAGAAATTTCCCGGCAATTTCTTCCTGAGGCTGCGCGACCTGATCGCCGGCGGCTACTACACCACCCCACTGGGAATGCGCGACCTGGGATACCGGGGCAACATCGCCTCGATCGAATGGACCGGACCACCACCGGAGGTGCTGGAAAAACTCGGCCTTTCGGCTCAGGAATGAAGCCAGCGGCAGACCGGCTCAAGGCAGCTTCACATCCTTGATTGAAAAACGCCGCCTGATTTCGGCTTCGGTTGATTTCAGGTGAATTCGCACGGTCGCTATTGCGTTTTCTTTTTCAGAAGGGGTAAGAATCCACAATCCTCTCAGAGAAGATTGTGCCATCGCGCATTTCTCTCCGTCAGCATCCAAGCCTTCGATTTTGATGAAGATGTCATTGGGGTCTTTGACCACAAAAAGGGATGCCCCAAGGCCGAACACCATCTTCATGGGCCCGAGCGTTGACTTACGCATCTCTTCAGGCACATCATCTAACATGCCCATGCTTTTCATCAGGATTTTGGCTCCTTTGTCATCGAAGGTTTCCTCATCCAAATAGGCCACTGAGAGCCCAGCCTTCTCCAAGACTTCATTGGGAATGAATTCACCGGGCGTCTTTTTGTAGTCGGAAATATCCACCGGCTTCATCGCCTTGGCCGGATCCTGAAAAACGGCAATTCCAGTAATTTCGGCGATGGATTCTGCCTCGCGGGGGCCCGCTTTGAGATTGATGTCACTTTCGATTCCCGGCTTCGGCGAAGATTGAAAGGCAAGCCTTTCTCTCGCCTCCGTGATCGCCCTCCGCGGATTCAGGAGATTGGTTCCTTTGGCATCGGTCGCCGAGATGACTTCCGTGCTCAGCAGTTCGGCACCTTCGACTGGAGCCTCGAAAAGCAGTTTCACCCTGACATCTCCAGTGAATGAAACGTCATCCTCACCGAACCGTCTCGTTTCATAAATACTGACGACGCGGGCTTTGATCTCTTGCTCCACAACCACTGCCGGTTTTTCAGCAACCACCTTTTCCTGAGACATCAGAAACCCTGTCGGAAGGAGAAAAACCAGTAACATCAGCCTTTTCATTTCCCAATTAGATCCGGCAAACGCGATTTGGTCAAGTGTCTGATTCAGAGAGTTTTTAACCCCTCGCCAGACGAGCCCTGCCGAAACCTTCTGCGATTTTTTCGCACGCGCTAATCGGTTGATAATGCCGGGAGGGCAATAATTGCCTGCCGCTTCAGCCACCGCGGTTGCGCATTCTGATGTTCCGCCTGTTCTCGTGTCTCACTTCCAACGCGTTCTCACGTGTCGATGGGTGTGCTCTGATTTCACGGAGTGGGTTGGCCTCCCTTCTGGTGGTCACACTTCTCCTCCAAAGTTGCGTCACCTATGAGGCGAAGCCGCTCGATACGACGCAGTCGTTGGCATCGGTCGAGGGGCGCACGCTGAACGATTCCGGCCTTCAGGAATTTTTGTCGGCCCACGGCTCGGAGATCGGCGCCCATGCCGGGAAATGGGGCTTGCCGGAACTGACCCTCGCGGCGCTCTACTTTCATCCCGATCTGGCAGCGGCCAGAGCTGAGCAGAACGCGGCCGAAGCCAGCCTGAAGCAGGCCGAGGAGCGACCGAATCCGAGTGTGAACCTGAGTCCCGGATACAACGCCACTTCGACGGGAATCTCGCCGTGGATTCTGACCACCGCGCTGGACTTTCCCCTCGAACTTCACGGCAAACGTTCCCTCCGACGCAAAGGAGCCGAACAAAGCGTCGAGGCCTCGCGCTGGCGCTTGGCCGAGACTGGATGGCAGACTCGCCAGCATTTGCGGGAAAGCATGCTGACCCTGTATGCGGCCGAGCGAACCCGGGATCTTCTCGTCGATCAGGAAACGCTTCAGGCAGAAATCGCCGCCTTGCTGGAAGGGAAACGAAAAGCCGGTGAGTCCTCCGCGTTCGAAGCAAGTCTGGCGCGTCTCGGCCTGAGCCAGACCCGCTTGGCCCTGCACGAAACGGAGCGTCGGGCCGCCGTGGCGCGGGTGCGCTTGGCGGAAGCGGTCGGGGTATCGAGCGCGGCGCTGGATGCGGTGCGGCTGGATTTCACGGCTTTTGAAAAGCGCGATACCCAGCTCGATCAAGCCGAAGCGCGGCGG